>DHDL01000016.1:499-15879 GCA_002399345.1 Thermoanaerobacterales bacterium UBA4877 | reverse complement strand
TTCCCCCTACCATTCCCGCATATAACCACTCCAGAGTCCTCAATTATTGAGACCCTAGGTATAATATATTCGACAAAACTATTAAATTCCCTTCTACGCCTTTAAAAAATTATTTATGTTATCCTCATAAGGAGGATATGCTATACCCTTCTCTGTTATGATACCTTTTATTAAGTTTGCCTCGGTTATATCAAAGGCTGGATTATATACGTCGATATCCGCGGGGGCTATCCTGCTGCCCTTTATCGTGGTTACCTCTTCGTGATCCCTTTCCTCAATGGGTATTTCACTTCCGTTTTTGAGCTTTATATCTATAGTTGAAAGCGGCGCCGCCACATAGAACGGAACATTGTTGCACTGCGCTAACACAGCCACGGAATATGTACCTATTTTATTTGCCGTATCACCATTACGGGCTATCCTGTCGGCTCCTACTATCACCATATCCACCTTGCCCTGTTTCATAAGAAAACCCGCCATATTATCGGTTATCAGTGTAACGGGTATTTCATCTCTTTTAAGTTCCCATGCGGTTAGCCTGGCTCCCTGCAGGAGCGGGCGCGTCTCATCCGCATACACATGCACCTTCTTGCCGCTGTCATGGGCCGCCCTTATTACTCCCACTGCAGTTCCGTAATCCACTGTGGCAAGGGCACCGGCATTGCAGTGGGTGAGTATATTATATCCGTCCTTAACCAGCGTATTGCCGTATTCACCAATCTTCATGTTTGCTTCCACATCTTCTTTAGCCATATTGTCAGCCTCAACAAGCAGAGCCTGTTTGGCAGCCGCAGCGCCTTTTGGCCTGGCCGCAAGAAATGCACCCTTTGCTCTTTCCAAGGCCCAAAACAAATTGACCGCCGTAGGCCGCGTACTCCTGAGTAGATCATAAGACTCTGCTAAAGCCTCGTCTATATCGTCATCATTATGATTACTGACACCAAGATAAAGCCCGTAAGCAGCCGCAACCCCGATAGCCGGCGCACCCCTTACCATAAGAACCTTTATTGCATAAGCCACTTCGCGGCATGTATAAAGTTTCACTGACTTAAATTCTGTAGGCAGCTTCGTCTGATCTATGATTACAAGTGCATTGTCTTCAAATTGCAATGTTCTCAAAACCATAGCCTCCCTTTATTTCCACATATAATTCTATAATAACACTTACCATTGAACACATTATTCCCCGCTATATAATTTATCTAGACACTTGGCCTCATCTTTAATATCGCTTCTAAGCTCGGCAGGCTCCAAGACAAGAGCACCCCTTCCAAAACCCAATATCCACCTTTTAATCTCATCCAATGTGGAGACCTCCTTTACAAACAATATGTCCCCATCACCTAACGTTTCTATTTTGTCGGCCCTGTCCCTGTCATACTCATTTACCATTCTTGCCGCCTCACCCGTAAAACGCACCTTCACATTATAGCATCCATCGCCTCTCAGTCTGTCAAAACTGTGTCTCCTATATTCTTCAAAACTAAAGTCCTCTATATATTTAAACGATTGCTTGGTCTTCTTGAAGTCGTATATACGCGAAAGCTTGAATTCCCTTATAGCTTTGTCAGTATGGCAGTAACCCACTAAATAATAACTGCCGTCTCTGAAATATACAAGATAAGGATCAACCAACCGTTTTGACACCTTGTCCGATGAATAGGAATAATACTTAAGTTTAATACTTACCCTGTTTTTGGCAGCCTCCTCCAGACTGCGCAGCAGATTCGTGTCTGTCTTTACATCCGGCACTATATACCCGCTGTCCACCTTAAGGACATCCTTTATCTGATCTATATAACTGCGCTTTATAGGTCTAATAAATTGAATAATCCTATCAACAAGGGCATACGCATAATCGGCAAGCTGAACATTCTTGACTGGCTTAATAAGCTCTCTCAAAAAGTATAGCCCCAGCACCTCATTTGCAGTAAATGCCACATTTTCAAGGGTGTATTTATTGATTGCGTAACGAACCTTTTGCCCTTCCTTCTCTTCATAAACAGGCAGATGGGCCTCACTTAAAGTATCCATATCTCTTTTTATCATCCGCGTACTCACATTTATGCCTTCAACTAGAAACTGTTTTTGTATGTCACAGGCGGTCAGTCCTCTTTTTTCTTGAGAGAGCATCTCTATTATAATAAGCTGCCTCTCTATCTCCTTCAAATCTCCAGACATGTCTATATCACCTTAAACATCCAAATCGTTTATCATATCATAGAGGACTTTTTTTATCTTCTCGTTATTCTCCGCAAAAACCTTAGTAACTTTATCATTGCTCACCGGCTTGACTTCAGGATGCCCTTCCAGTCCGGCATCATAGTCCGTAACTATTGATATATTGGCATAGGCAATGCCAAGTTCACGTGCAAGTACGCATTCGGGACACTGTGTCATGTTGATTACCGTACCGCCCGCTGAAGTATACCATTGACTTTCAGCCCGTGTGGAAAACCTGGGTCCTTGTATCACAACCATTACTCCACCGTCATGAACAGTAAGGCCGTTGTCACGGCACTTTTTTACAGCTAATTCCCGTAAAGTTTCATCATAGGGATCGGCAAAAGTTATATGGTTTACGTCCGGCCCGTCGAAAAACGTGCACTCCCTGCCCCATGTCCTGTCTATCAATTGATCAGGTACACAAAAATCGCCGGGTGCCACCTTTGCCTTTAAACTGCCTGATGCAGTGGGAGCAATTATGTATTTTACGCCCAGTTGTTTCATGGCATATATATTGGCCCTGTATGGTATGCGGTGAGGCGGGTAGCGGTGATCTTTGCCATGCCGCGGGATAAAAGCGACATGCTTTCCGCTGACCTCGGCAAGTGCAATACTGTCGCTGGGTTTACCATAAGGGGTATCTGCTTCAAATTCATCTACATTATCAAGAAATGAATAAAACCCGGTACCTCCAAAAACTCCAATTTCTGCTTTTCTCTCCATTTTAAATTATTCCTCCCGATTTTTACTATAGCATTACTGACTATTCTCCATTACCTGCACACTTATTGAAGACGGTTCAATCAATTTAATAGTAGCATTATCATGCAAAGAACTTATTGTTCCTTTAATTTCTACATTGTAGGTTCCCGGCTGTGACGGTACCGTAATTTTAAGTGTAATATCATCTTTATTCAAGTTGTCCAAAATGCCGGCCCTACCGGTCAAAACCACTTTGGCAGAAGTAAATTCATAATTTATGTTTTGCGGATCCGGACCTGTTACAGTCAATTTATCCACATTTAATTCTTTATCCGTAAGCTGATCTGTTTTGTCTACGGCAATGTTTACCTTTACTTCATTTTGATCATCCTTCACAGTCACTCCCCGGGGAATATCAAGCTTAACATTATACGATATACCGCTTGTTAGCCCGGACAGGTTAAGGGGTTGTGTCCTTATCTCATCTATAGATTCCAGTACCTCTTTATCACCCATTATCTTTACTGAAGCAGGCAAAACATCCTCATTGTAAAGCTTATATCCGGCAGCGGGCGTTCCCCTTGTTACCAGCTTTACAGGTACACTTTTTGCCGAAGATACGTTAAAGGAAGCATACAATTTTCTTGGCTTTACGGCCAGGCCGCTCACCGGCTTGCCCGAAGGATCAAGAAGATTCACTTTGAATCTTCCATCCATATCTTTATCCAGATTATTTGTATTTACATCTATTACAGCCTTATCGACCGTATTCATAAGCTTTTCCGGTCCTCTAACCAATACCCTGGAAGGATTGAGCTCATAATCCCGCAGTGTAAATCCATCTTTTGGTTTGCCACTCTCGGATAGCTCAACATCAAATCTACGGCTTACAACCCTGTCCACATTAACAGTCACCAGTGAAGGATTTACCGAAATCAATTCGATATTGGAAGGCAAGCCGTCAACCTCTACCGGAAGTTTGCTATACCCCGCTCCTTTAATGCTCCGCAGGTCAACCGATACCTTTATTTTTGAAGAATCCAATTTCAAAATATCGTTCCTCCTGGCCTTTACCTTCACATTAACCTCGGTTTTACTTAAATCCTCCAGTACCAAACCCGATTTATCAAGATATTCTTCATTGTTCAGCTGTATTGGTACATTGCTGTACCCGTAATTTATAAGCGGATTTTCCTCACCAATGACATAAAGCCAAAGAACAAACGCTATAAGAATACACAAAAGTTTAAGCGGCAAGTTTCTGTTCATGACTTCTTCACCCACCTTGTCCAACTGGAGCTCTTGCTTTCTTTAGGTTTGATAAATATACTCCTTAAAAGCTCCATTAATGTCTTTGAATCCAGATACCTCGAAAGCCTGCCGTTTTGAGCAACAGATATGGTACCCGTTTCCTCAGAAACTATGACCGCCACCGAATCGGAGGATTCCGTTATGCCTATACCGGCATGATGCCTTGTACCCAATTCCTTGCTGAGATTAGGGTTTTCCGACAGAGGCAGAAAACAGGTTGCCGCCATAATTCTATCCCCGCGTATTATTACGGCTCCATCATGAAGCGGTGTATTGGGTATAAATATGTTGATAAGCAGTTCACTGCTGACTAGAGAGTCCAGCTTAATACCCGATGCAACAACATCGTTGAGACCCATCTCTCTCTCTATTACTATCAGCGCACCTATCTTTGCACGGGAGAGATAAACCGCAGCATCCACAATACCCTTGATGGTAGCTTCACCGTTATTCTCCTCATTAAGCAAGGTCCTCTTTATAAATTCACCCTTGCCCAATGTCTCCAGCATCTTTCTAAGCTCTGGCTGAAAAACAATGAGAAGTGCAATAACACCCACGGTCATCGCGTTTCTCAAAATCCAGTTTATGGTCCGGAGCCCCAGCCAGCTGCTGGCCCATGTTATAAACACCAGCACAAAAAGACCCTTTACCAGCTGCTCTACTCGCGTGTTTCTTATAAACATAAAGACTTTGTAAAGTACATAGGCAATTATTGCTATGTCTATGACATCCGTTATTCGTATCATATGTATAATATTGATAAAGTCCTGAAACAATCACGTTCACCCCATCTTACATTCTTAATTATATTATAACAATAAAAATAAGCTTTTGTACTGATTTTGCAAAAAAAGTTAGGATTTTTTTGCAAATAATACCATATATATTAGTATACTAATAAAAAGCACTTATCTCAACTAATTTTTTACAATGAAGGCCTAAATAAAGGCCTGAGCTTTTGCTCAGACCTTTTTAATACCTTCAATGACTTTGGTAAGCTCCGTTATAGACACGGTCAGGTTGTCAAGTTTAGCCTCCACCCTCACCAGCAGATATATACATAGTGCCGCCGGAAAACCTACGTTGGCAATCTGTGAAAATATCTCATTCATGCAAATCTATCCTTTCTATCTACGGGAGTTCAATCTCTTCGACCTCGGTTGTAATGATCTTTGCTCCGGCAATGCCCGCTATGCCTTCGCTATTTGCCTTAAATATATCCGATGTCACTATCTCATCCATGCAACCCTTTATGTCCTCCGGCGTCACATCATCTTTAACATCATCCACATTCACCCGGAAATTCCTCCCCAGATCATTTTTAAAGAGCATCTGTAATTCCCTCATGCCTTCACCCTCCCCTTTCATTTATATAATTTTTAGGCCAGGCTCATCGTGTTTACTCTAAGTACTGCATCCGTACTTCTCTCACACATGGCAGCCATCTTAGAGGCTACACCCAATACTACATCGTCAGACGTTTCTGTTTTGACACCTGAGTAACTTACAGTCTTTGTCTTCTTTTTGCCGTTTTCATCCGTCCCGGTTATATATCTGATCTGTAGCCTGGAATTCAGCATCTCGCTCATGCCCTCACCCCCTTTCACTCATATATATAGGATGATGAGGTCATATATAGGTATGTAAAAAAGAAAGAGCACTGACGTGCCCTTTCTTATCTAATCTTCGCTCCTGCTTTCTCCAACTTTCCTTTCATATCCACATATCCCCTCTGAATATGCTGCACCTCAACAACATCCGTGCGGCCGTCAGCTACAAGTCCCGCCAATACCAGTGAAGCGCCAGCCCTGAGATCGGTGGCTCTCACCTCTGCCCCAGTCAGGCTTTCTACCCCCTGCACCACCGCACTTCTTCCCTCTATCTTTATATCCGCACCCATCCTTTTAAGTTCGGGTACATGTTGAAACCTGTTCTCAAAAACTGTTTCTATAATAATGCTGGTGCCGCGAGCCACGGACAACATAGCCATCATCTGAGGCTGCAAGTCTGTGGGAAATCCCGGATACGGCATTGTTTTGACATCTACATGACCCATCCCATTACTGCCATCAACAACAATTTCATTTTCACCCATAGAAATTATAATACCAATCTCCGTAAGTTTTGCTATGACCGGCCGTAAATGTTCAACCTCTACATTTTTTATAGTAGCCTTTCCTCCGGTCATTGCTACCGCTGCCATGTATGTTCCTGCCTCTATCCTATCAGGTATTACTGTATGATGTGCACCTTTCAGTTCATCAACGCCTTCTATCCTTATAATATCGGTACCTGCTCCTATAACTCGTGCTCCCATTTCATTAAGAAAGTTTGCTAAATCCACAATCTCGGGTTCTTCCGCAGCATTTTCTATGATTGTCGTGCCCTCTGCCAGTGTGGCTGCCATCATTATGTTTTCGGTGGCTCCTACGCTGGGAAAATCCAGGTATATCTTACTCCCCTTAAGCCTGGCGGCTGATGCCTCCACGTAGCCGTGCCCCATCTTGATATCGGCGCCCATGGCACTGAAACCTTTAAGATGCAGATCCACCGGCCGGGAACCTATATTGCATCCACCGGGAAGCGCCATCTTAACCCTTCCCATTCTAGTAAGCAATGGACCCATAATAAGAAAAGAGGCCCTCATCTTACGTACCAGTTCGTACGGAGCCTCACATTTAATGTTATCCGATCCCTTTATATATAGGTTATCTCCCGACTCTCCAATCTCCAGCCCGATCGAACTTAGCACCCGCTCCATCACAATAACATCCTCAAGCCATGGTATATCCTCCAAAAGAACCTCACCGCTCGATAGTATCGACGCCGCCATAATGGGTAATACCGCATTTTTGGCACCACTTATATTTATAATTCCGCTAAGCGGCGGGCTTTTCTCTATAACGAGCCTGTCCATACATCTCTCACCCCTCTTTTCTAATAATCAGTAGTTATAACAGGTGAACCCAGCCATATATATGTTTTATCTTCACTGCTTGAATATCTCATGGCTAAATCCACATTTATTTTCTCACTACCGAGCTTAATATATTCACGAATTTTATCACTATAGCCCGTTGCAGTGAATAAATTATCGTACATTTTGTTTTTATGATAAGAGGCATCCAGATAGCTCATTATAGAGTTCATTTTCTTATCCATGTCTTTTTCTGCCAGCTGTCCTTTATAATGTCCCGTCACTATTACGGATATCTGCGGATTTCTCACCTTTAAGCCTGCAAAACACTTGCCGACCTTTTCGTATATATCATCGATATCCGCATTTTTATCTTTGATATAATAATTCACTATTAAATATGATTCGTTGCCTGATGGAAGCTTATAGCTTTGAAGTGATATGACAAATGGTACCGCGGCATTTTTGTCCTGGTAAACCACCTGATGATACTCGCTGTCATCCCCGCTCACTTTATTATATTGTCCCTTGTTTGAGCCAATATTACCGGCCAGGCCGTTTATAATTTTTTCCATTTCACTATATTTCATAAAATTTCTGTTTATCAAGCTGAATCCGCTAAGCTCCGCAGAATCAAAATCCGCCCCTTCTTGTAAAACAGCTTCCTCAATAGGTTTAATAGAGTCGTGTGTACTTCCTATTGTCGGATATAAAAAAGCACATATGGTAAAAATTAATAAAGCCGATATAAATAGTTTCCTCATTTTTCCACCTTCTTCATATAAATAAGGGGCGGAGGACTCTTTAGATATATAAGGGGGATAATATATCTTAAGTCTCCGTCCGCCCTCTGTTATAGATTATTTACCGCATATGAGGAAATTATACATCGGCATTCTATTTTTTTATTTTAGGATTAAACTCCTCTGGCATGTCATCAGAAAATCCAAAATAGTTAAGCAAATATCCGGCAATTCTGAATGAAGCATGTCCATCTCCGTACGGGTTTACACTGTTTGCCATAGACATATATTTCTCCGGATAT
Source organism: Thermoanaerobacterales bacterium UBA4877 (assembly GCA_002399345.1). Classification (GTDB taxonomy): domain Bacteria; phylum Bacillota; class Thermoanaerobacteria; order Thermoanaerobacterales; family UBA4877; genus UBA4877. Next base: position 7,678 of record DHDL01000016.1, on the reverse strand, counting down.
GATAAAAGTAAAGAAGACAGGTCATATATGTCATCTTCCTCAAGTCCTGCTAGCTCAACGGTACCGGCGGTTATTGCCTCCGGACGCTCCGTCTCCCGGCGCAAAACCAAAACAGGTTTCCCCAGCGAAGGAGCCTCTTCCTGAAGCCCGCCCGAATCCGTCAGCACCATATAGCACCTGCTTAAAAGATTGTGCATATCATCTATATCCACCGGATCTATCAAAAGACACCGAGAAAGCCCTCCCAGCATTTTGAAAACCGTATCCCTGACAACTGGATTTAGGTGTACAGGATAAACCACTAATGTATCGGGATACCTGTCAAGCAGCCTTTTTATCGCCCGACATATGTTCTCCAGCGGCTTGCCCCAGTTTTCTCTCCTGTGAGCTTCAACCACAATTACCCTGTTATTCTCGAAATCTATACCATTTAACTCATCGGTATCAAAATGATAATTTTTTTTGACTGTATAAGGCAAAACATCAATTACGGTGTTTCCTGTAACAAAGATTTTCTTTACATCTATATTTTCATTTAACAGGTTTCTCTTTGCTCCGACAGTAGGTGAAAAATGCATGTCCGCCAGTGAGCCCGTAAGCCTTCTGTTCATCTCCTCCGGATAGGGAAACCACTTGTCATTTGTACGCAGTCCCGCTTCCACATGAGCAACCTTTGTTTTATGATAAAAAGCAGCCAGAGACGCTGCAAACGTGGTGGTGGTATCACCATGGACAAGTACAAGATCAGGCTGTGATTTTATAAACACGTCCTCTAAACCCTTGAGGCTGTTTATAGTAATGTCTGTCAGCGTCTGTTTCTTGCGCATAATATTAAGATCGTAATCAACTTTTATTTTAAAAATATCCAGAACCTGATCCAGCATTTGCCTGTGCTGTGCCGTTATACAAACCGTAGTTTCAAATTCTTTATGTTTAACGAGTTCAAGAATAAGAGGTGCCATCTTGATGGCCTCCGGTCTTGTTCCGAACACAGTCATCAGCTTTACCTTATGCATTTATATTCTTCTCATCCACAGGATTTAAAAGCCCCATCCGTTTTGTACCAATCGCAGCAACAAATAATACCAACAGCACAAGAATAAAAGACCACAAAGGTGTAGCCTCCGTGACTGCTATAGCCACACCGCCCAGCAAACCGCTTATAATATAGAGGATAACCACAACCTGCCTCTGTGAAAATCCCATATCAAGTAATCTGTGATGCAGGTGTCCCCTGTCCGGCTGCATTATGGGCGCACCATTTTTCGCTCTGCGCACTATAGCTACAGCCGTATCAAATATAGGAAGTCCCATGGCAAGCACTGGTATCACTATAGCTATGGCCGTTGCGCCCTTGATGGTGCCATGTATTGATATGGCGGAAAGCACGAATCCCAAGAAAAGCGAACCTGTATCGCCCATAAATATCTTGGCTGGATGAAAATTATAAGGTAAAAAGCCAAGGGCAGATCCTACCACAAGCAATAAAATAGTTGCTACAAGGTTCTTACCGTTTAATACAGCCACTATGGACATAGTGATCGAGGATATTGCAGCAACGCCGGCGGCCAGGCCGTCCAATCCATCTATCAGGTTAAATGTATTTGTAATTCCCACTATCCAGAATATGGTGGCCGGTATGGAAAACCAACTTAAATACATCATACCACCTGTCGGTGTAGTGAGCCATTCTATCCTAAACCCAAAAAGCACCAGGACTATGGCAGCTACTATCTGACCGGCCATTTTGGTCTTGGCAGACAGTTGTTTTATATCATCCACAATGCCTAATGCTACTATAATACTGCTTCCCAGTATCAATCCGATTATCTTTTTATCTAACGGCACAAAAACAAGTACAGACACAATAAAAGCAAAGTATATAGCCAATCCGCCCATTCGTGGGGTAGGATTGGAATGTACTCTTCTTCTTTCTCCCGGCATATCGATTGCGCCAAGGCGTATAGACAGCTTCTTGGCTACAGGTGTACTTGCATATGCAATTAAAAATGAAACGATTATCAACATAAGGTATTTCATATATCTCACCTCATTTGCGAATAAATATCTACTTTTATTCCCGACTCCTTAAAAAACTTATCGGAAAACTCATCAGGGTAGTCCTCTTTGTATACAACTCTTATTATACCGGCATTTATAATCATTTTGGCACATGTTATACACGGTTTATTAGTACAGTACAGAGTGGATCCTTTAATACCTGATCCATACAATGCAGCTTGTATTATCGCATTTTGCTCGGCATGAAGTCCTCTGCATAACTCCTGACGTTTTCCCGAAGGTATGCCCATCTCTTGCCTAAGACATCCCGTATCCTCACAATGAGCTATGCCTGCGGGTGCACCATTGTATCCCGTAGCCAGTATCCTGTTGTCCCTAACTATTATAGCACCAACCTGCCTTCTCAGGCAGGTCGACCTTGTTTTTACTATATCCAAAATTTCCACAAAATAGTCATCCCATGACGGGCGCATCATACATTCCTCACTTGGTACCAAAGAGTCTGTCTCCGGCATCCCCAAGTCCGGGCAGTATATAACCTTGATCATTCAGTTTCTCATCTATAGCGGCCACATATATTTCAACATCATCATGTACTTTGGTAACCTTAGCTATACCCTCTGGGGCAGCTATAAGATCTACCAACCTTATACTGGTTGCACCTCTGTCCTTCAAGAATTGTATAGCCGCTGTAGCTGAACCTCCTGTGGCCAGCATAGGATCAACAACTATAAGATCTCTCTCCTCAATGTCATTAGGAAGTTTACAATAGTATTCCACCGGCTCCAATGTCTTGGGATCTCTATACAGACCGATATGTCCAACCTTGGCTGTCGGAACCAACTGCAATATTCCGTTTACCATACCCAACCCAGCCCTCAGTATGGGGACGATACCCAGTTTTTTACCACACAGCATCTTACATTTGGCCTTACCGACCGGTGTCTGCACCTCGACCTCCTCAACCGACAGGTTTCTCGTCACTTCATAGGCCATGAGCATGGCTACTTCTTCACAAAGTTCCCTGAAATCCTTGGCTCCCGTATTTACATCCCTGATAAGCGCCATCTTGTGTTGTATCAAAGGATGCTCTACAACATGGACGTTTTTACAGTAATCATACATGTACATTCCCCCTATAGGTTTTCTTTTTCAATCTTGTTTATTTTATCAATCCTCCGCGAGTGTCTGCCGCCCATAAAGTCGGCATCAATCCATTCGTCGACTATCATGTCGGCCAGGCCTGGCCCTGTAATCCTTCCGCCCAGACAAATTATGTTGGCATTATTGTGCTCCTTGGCATACTTAGCGGAAAAACAATCCGTAACATGAGCCGCCCTTATACCCTTAACCTTGTTGGCAGCAATGCTGACACCGATTCCGGTACCACAGCATAATATTCCTCCCGCAAACTCTCCTTTTTCCACAGCCTTACCCACTTTAAGAGCATAATCAGGATAATCTACAGACTCCTCTGAAAACGTACCATAATCCTCAACCTCTACGTCTCTGGCAATCAGATGTTTCTTTATACTCTCTTTAAGTGAATATCCCCCATGGTCGCTTCCAACTACAAGTTTCACTGTATATTCTCCTTTATATTGTAAAATACTTGCTTACATTTTACCACAGTTATCATAAAAGTTAACTAAATTGTAACCATTATAAGTTATCTACGCATTTATTACAACTTTATTATTTTGTCTAAAATACCATCTATAATACAATATAATTCGTTAAAAGTTTTCTCATATACATCCCTACTCTTGCCCATAGGATCCTCAATACTCCCAGCTTTGCCTGCAAACCCCATAATCGTAAATGTCTTTCCCCGTGCCTGCGGAAAGTTTCTTATTATGTCGTCTTTGTGGCCCACAGACATAGTAAGTATAAGATCACAACTGGAAACAAGACTTGCATTAATCACCTTTGACTTATGGCCACTTAGGTTAATCCCGTTTTTGGCAGCAGTCTCTACAGCATAGCTGCTTGCTGACATACCACCGCTTATAAAGCCGCATGAATCCACTATAATATCCTTTATTCCACGGCTTTCAAGCTTCTTTTTAAGTATCCCCGCAGCCATTGGACTGCGGCAGGTATTGCCCGTACAGACAAAGAGCACCTTCATTTTTAATTCACCCTTATTATCTTATAAGCTGCAGCCTTTTTCAGGCGATTCATAATGGCCAGGCCCAAACCTTCCTCATCGACTGCCTCCGCATAAGCCTTGTCTATACCCATATCATCCAACTTCCTTAAAGCATCAAACAAATTCTCGGATATAGAAAGCTTGTCCTTCCTCGATCCCAAAATTATTACCATTATATCATATAACTTTTTTGTTTCATAGCATGCAAGAACAGCCACCTTTTTCCCGGCAGCCATATCCTCTTTTGATAACTCATTTATCTTTTCCGCCACAGCATTCTCCGGTCCTGATACAATGACAACCTCCGCATCAGGTGAATAGTGCTTGTACTTCATACCCGGCGCCCGGGCTACAAGATTCTTACTCGGCTTTTTTAGAACCGCCGGATCTACCTCCACCCTGCCCAGGACGGATCTCAGGTCTTCCAGAGTGATTCCACCCGGGCGCAAAATCATCGGTATCTCCCCCGTAACATCGACCACCGTTGACTCTACTCCAACACCGCTCGGGCCATCCGCTATTATGGCATCCACCTTACCATCCATATCATGAATGACATGCTCCGCCCTGGTAGGACTAGGTTTTCCAGATATATTGGCACTGGGCGCAGCTATAGGAATACCGGCAAGCTTTATAAACCGCGAGGCTATTTTGTGGGAGGGCATCCTTATACCCACCGTATCCAATCCCGCCGTAACCTCATCCGGTATCGCCTCTGACCTCTTCATTATTATGGTAATAGGCCCGGGCATAAAATGCTTTATAAGTGCCTTTGCCCTGTCATTCACCTCCGAAACCAGAGGCAGTATACCATCATAATCCGCCACATGAACAATAAGAGGGTTGTCGCTCGGTCTGCCTTTTGCTTCAAATATCTTTTTTACAGCGTTGGCATCCAACGCATTAGCACCCAAGCCATAAACGGTTTCCGTCGGGAAAATGACGGTACCCCCCTCCCGTACAATGCTACCTGCTTTTTTAAGCAGGCCGTCGTTTATATTGTTCTCATCCATACTGAAAATCTCGGTCATCTAAAACATCTCCGTTATTAAAATCCCAAGCACATTTGCCGCAGAGTATGCCAAACACACTAAGCCATCCTTTGTGAAGCCATCGAGGGCCTGTCCTTACATACTCCGGGTCATAGCCTCTACTCCGCCCAGCATACAATGCTCAATTATCATAACTATAATAACACCAATGGTAACCCCTATCAAGCTATAATTAAACCAGGATATATCGAAAACTTCGGCAGCAGGTCAAGGCATACAATGCCGCCGGAAATTTTCAAACCGCCCAGCCCAGACCCAATAACACCAACAAAAGTTCCATCAGCATAACGGATAAAACACTCATGTAACCACCTTATCCCAATTTATTCATATGCTTGTCCAATTATTCATTTTATAGTATCAAATATAGCCCATAATTAAAGTGAATTTTGCAGAATCCTATTGGCATATGCAGAATCATATGGTATGATTTTTCCATACAAATCAAGAAAGTATGATGCAATTTGTGGAAAACGTTTATGCATTTCTTCTGTCAGTGATCCGGTTTTAAAAAATAAATAAAGGAGTGACACACAATGAATTTCAAGAAAATCACCTTATACGGCAGCGGCCTCATAGGCACAGGATGGCTTACACAGCTATTGATATGTGACGGCTTCGACGTAACCGTATACGACATCAAGGAAGATATCCTTGAAAAATGCCGCAAGAATACGTTGAACAATCTAAGTCTTTTTGTGAAAGAAGGAGTCTTTAGTGAGGAAGAAGCTGAAAATCGGCTGAATAAAGTTCATTTTACAACAGACAAAACAAAAGCCCTGGAAGAAGCAGACTTTATCCAGGAAAACGTACCGGAAAATTTAGAACTGAAACACTCCGTACTAGCCGATATAGAATCAGTATGCCGGCCCGATGCAGCAATCTGCAGCTCCACTTCAGCCCTTGATTTAGGTGAAATAGTAGCTGATGCAGTTCATCCCGAAAGAGTCGTAGCCGGTCATCCCTATCACCCGGTCTATCTTCTACCACTCATTGAGATGATCCCTTGTGAAAAAACCGATCCAAAATATATACAGGCCGTGTATGACTTCTATAAAAGCATACGCAAGGAACCCGTCGTCTTAAAGAAAAGCTGCCCCGGATATATCGGTACCCGTTTGATGACCACATTGTACCGCGAATGCGTGCATATGGTGACCGACGGAGTCTGTACCATGGAGGACATCGAAACCGCATTCTGCTATGGCCCTGGCATGCGCTATGCCCTGCTGGGACCCAACACGGTACTTCAGCTTGCGGGCGGCGAACACGGCCTGATCGGCGTACTACTGGGCGGTATGGGTGATTCCGGCTCCAATACAATGGCAACGCTGGCCAACTGGACCGTTTACCCAGAGGAGACATATCCCTACTTCGAACACTGTCAGGAAGAGATGGACAAGGTACTGGCAAACCGCGACGACCTGCATGGTCATAACAATGACGAGATCGCAGCCTTCCGTGACCGCGGCCTGATTCAACTGCTCAAGCAGCACGGCAAACTATAATATACTTTTTAAGCACATCTTGAATATAACCTTTTTTTGTGATAATATAGCCATGTAATATGTGTATGTGCGCCTGTAGCTCAGTGGATAGAGCGTCTGACTCCGGATCAGAAGGCCGCAGGTTCGACTCCTGTTAGGCGCACCAATTAAATAGCATAATAGCAGCATTATTGCTGCATATTAATAGTTTTTATATGGATGTTTTTTTGAATTGCATGGTGATAAAACCAAAAATTCGGCTAGAAGGTGACTAAGCAGGGGCACCAAAACAATTCCTGCAAATGTTCATAAGAGGAAGTGTCTAAATGTCTAAATGTTATCAAGACTTATTCGAACCCATCACCATCGGAAAGTTGACCATAAAGAACAGATTTTCCATGGCTCCGCTCGGTATGGTCGCTATGTCCGACCCATACGGAGGATTTACTCAAAAGGCACAGGATTA
>DHDL01000016.1:0-170 GCA_002399345.1 Thermoanaerobacterales bacterium UBA4877 | reverse complement strand
AAGCACAGGGAAATGACGCGTGAGGAGATCCAGGAGTTGATCAAGTCGTTTATTACCTGTGCCGTTGTGGCAAAACAGAGCAAATTTGACGGGGTGGAGATCCACGCGGTGCACGAGGGCTATCTGCTTGACCAGTTCGCTATAGCACTTTACAATAAGCGCACCGACGA
>DHDL01000006.1:95528-114177 GCA_002399345.1 Thermoanaerobacterales bacterium UBA4877 | reverse complement strand
GCTACCGGGTCTGTTGAAGCCAAAATACCTATATCCGGAACTATGGGTGCATCACTCCAGGGTATGCAGTCACACAGCGGGGAAACATCCATTACAAAATTTATGAATCCCAGCTTGCCCTCCTTCCCTTTAGCGGCACCATATGCATATTCCACCATTCTCTCCACAAATTCATCCATCTTGGTACCCCATTCGGGTTCTATCGCCCTGTCCGGACAATATGAAATACATTCGCCACAGCCTATGCACTTATCATGATCTATAGACACATGTTTCTTCATGACGGTTATTGCACCGGTAGGGCACGACCTAGCACATGTGCCGCATGTTCTGCAATCGCTGACGGAATGAGGTTTGGCCGTCGAGTGTTGTTGCTGCTTTCCAGCAACAGCGGCACACCCCATCCCCAAACTTTTCAGTGCACCGCCGAATCCTGCCGTACTATGTCCCTTAAAGTGTGCCAATACAATCATTGACGGTGTATAAACTATATCTGAGGTTATCTTTACCCTATCAAAGTGTTTTTTATCTATCTCTACTTCCACAAAATCCTGGCTGAACAAACCGCCGGATATAATTATAGGAGCATCAACCACTGCATAGGCAAAACCATTTTCTATTGCCGTATTTAGATGATCCACACTGTTATTCCTTCTGCCTTTATACAACGTATTGGCATCAGTTAAGAACGGTTTTCCCTTATACTTTTTGATTCTTTTTACTACTTCCCTTACATATATAGGATTTAGAAATGAGGTATTCCCTTCCTCGCCAAAATGCATCTTGATTGCTGTCGGTTCGTTCGGTTGTATTATATTCTTAAATCCGGCAACCTCAAAAAGTCTGCCAACCTTATTTATAAGGCTGGTCGCCTGTGATTTTGACCTTAGATTGGCAAAGTACACCTGTGATTTCATTTACGCCGTCCCCCTTCTTCATTTGTTTTATCTGCTTGCTCCGCCGCCTCCGGATGAACCTCCGCCGAAGCCGCCTCCAAAACTTCCTCCACCGAAACCACCTCCGCCGGGACCAGGCCCAAAACCGCCGCCCCACCAGATGTTCCGGCTGCCATGCCTTCTTCCTCCACCGTTAAATGGGAAGAAAAATAGAATTAATGCCAGTATCGCTATCACTGTAAGTATATCGTCTTTATCAAATCCGGGTGCACTTTTTTTTACACCCGGTACAGACTTAAGTGCCTCAATATCCAGGTTATATTCATCGGCCACTTCCTTTGAAATGGCCATGTAACCTTTTAATATCCCCCCGGAATAGTCATCCTCATCCCAGGCAGGCAAAACATAATCATCGAGTATACTACCTGCCGCAGAATCAGGCAATGCACCCTCCAGCCCGTATCCAACCTGTATCCGGACTCTGCCGCTAATACCCTGAGTCATACTCTTTTTATTTACCAAAAGTAAAACACCATTATTCTTTTTTTTATCACCTAGACCCCAATTTCTAAAAAGCTTCAGCGCATAGTCCTCAATCGGTACATCCTCCGTATCATCCACTGTTACCACAACTATCTGTGCTCCACTGGCATCATCTATGTTTTTGCCAAGCGAAATCATTTTAGATTCATCGTCGTCATCAATAATATCGGCATAGTCATAAACATAGCTGATAGAATCCGGTTTTGGCGGAATAGTGGTCTCGGCATAAGAAACCATAGGTAAAATCAAAGTTAGAATCATAAGTAATAAGAAGAGATTCTTTTTCATCATTTACCACTCCCGGAAAAATCCACCTTAGGTACCTCCTTAGCACCCTCTTCCGCCTTGAAATATTGTTTTTGATTAAATCCAAACATTTTTGCAATGGCAGAGGCTGGAAAATGCCTGATCTTAGTATTATATGCTTGTACGGCATTATTATAATCCATCCTGGCCACCGCTATTCTGTTTTCAGTGCCGGCAAGCTCATCCTGTAATGCCCTGAAATTAGCATCCGCCTTTAACTCAGGATATGATTCGGATATGGCAAGCAGCCTTCCCAATGCACCTGTTAATTCTTGATCGGCCTGGGCCGCATCTCCCACGCTACCTGCTGATAGAAGCTTTGTCCTTGCCTCGTTTACACTGTCATAAACAGACTTCTCATGAGCTGCATATCCTTTTACAGTCTGGACCAAATTAGGTATCAGATCAGCACGTCTCTGTAGCTGGCTGTCCACCTGGCTCCACATACTGTTTACATTCTCTTCGGCAGAGACAAGACCATTGTACATGCCAAATACCGAGCCCACAAGACTCACTGCGATAATCACAACTACAATAAGTACTACAAGTGATTTTTTCAATTGCATACCTCCTCTCGCTTTATTATATATGATTAATTATGAAGAATACAACTGGAGCAAAAAAATACCTGCGGTGATCGGCAAAAAAGCCGTCAAACCCGCAGGTATATCATAAAAAACTACATTCTATAAAATCACGATGCTGAATTTTCTTCTTTCTCGCTCTTTATCTGCTCTATTAACACAGGTATTACCTTATAGAGGTCCCCAACTATAGCATAGTCCGCAACCTTAAATATAGCTGCATTAGGGTCTTTATTTATTGCCACGATGGTACGTGAACCGCTCATTCCGGCCAGGTGCTGTATCGCACCGCTTATGCCGCATGCCACATAGAGCTCCGGACGGACTGTTTTTCCGGTCTGTCCAACCTGATGGTCACTGCTTATCCATCCTGAATCAACCGCTGCACGGGATGCGCCTACAACACCGCCCAGCTCATCCGCCAGCTGCTTAATAAGCTCAAATCCATCCGGTGTTTTAAGTCCACGTCCACCTGACACTATAACCTGTGCTTCTTCTAAATTCACAACCTGTTTGGCTGCTTTCACCATCTTTACAACCTGAGTCCGAAGGTCTTTATCATCCAATTTTGCATCAAAATCTATGACCTCACCCTTGCGTTTGGCATCAGGAGCAAGCTTTTCCATTACTCCCGGCCGTACGGTAGACATCTGGGGCCTGTAATCCGGACATTTAATGGTAGCCATGAGATTGCCACCGAAAGCAGGTCTTGTCTGTAAAAGCAAACCATCTTCGTCTATATCTAATCCAGTGCAGTCTGCCGTAAGCCCTGTATGTACCCTGGATGCAACCCTTGGAGCCAGGTCTCTTCCTATAGTTGTAGCACCGTACAAAAATACCTCGGGTTTAAAGTTCTTTATAACCTGCTCTAAAATATTGGTATAAGCATCAGTGGTATAATCCTTAACCAGCGGGCTTTCAACCACATATACCTTATCGGCACCATGATGTATCAAACTGTCCGACAAATCACGAACCTTATCACCAACAAGAACTGCGCATACCTCACACTTCTTCTTATCTGCCAGTCTTCTTGCAGCGCCCAGTATCTCATAGGCAACATTCATTATCTTACCGTTACGTTGTTCAGCTAAAACCCAAATATCCTTATTCTCCACATTAATCCCCTCCTTATATAAGATGCCTTTGATTTAATCTATCTATCAAGTTGCCACAGCATTCCTTGGGATTTCCGGTAAATACCTCTCCCTTTCTTTGTGTATCGGGCGTTGTGGTGGCAACAACCTTGGTCGGTGAACCCTTTAACCCTAGCTCTTCTCTCACTAGCTTGAGGTCATCATTGGTTATCTTTTTTACATCTACCTCATAGGCATCAAATATTCCGCTTATAGAAGGATACCTCGGCTGATTTGCGTCTTTAACTACAGTTAATAGTGCAGGTGTAGTCAATTCAATAACCTCATACCCGTCCTCAACTTCTCTTGTTACCGTAAGTTTATTCCCACTAACCTCTACTTCCTTAGCATAAGTTACCTGCGGAACACCCAACTGTTCAGCTGTCTGAGGACCCACTTGTGCAGTGTCGCCATCTATAGCCTGCCTTCCACATAAAACCAAGTCAAAATCAGGGAAGACCGTCTTTATAGTTGTCGAAAGTGTCTTTGCCGTAGCATATGTATCGGCTCCGCCAAAAAATCTATCAGTTATCAGAAAGCCCTTATCGGCTCCCATTGCCAATGCTTCTCTTAATGCCACATCAGCCTGTGGTGGTCCCATTGTCACTACATTAACCTCGCCGCCGTATTTTTGTTTGAGCGTAAGAGCCTGCTCTACGGCATTTTTGTCTTCAGGATTTATTATACTTGGCACACCTTTCCTTATTAATGTCTTCGTCTTAGGGTCAATCCTAACCTCATTGGTGTCCGGTACCTGTTTAATTAAAACAACAATGTTCATATATACCGTCCTCCTTGTCTATAATAAACTACCAGAAATAACCATCTTTTGAACCTCTGATGTTCCTTCATATATCTCTGTTATCTTAGCATCCCTCATATATCTTTCTACAGGATAATCCTTGATGTAACCATAACCTCCAAAAATCTGTACTGCTTTTGTTGTTACATACATAGCCGTCTCCGATGCACAGAGTTTTGCATACGCCGCATCGGTTGATTTCATCTTGCCCACCTGCTTTTTCCACGCAGCCCTGTATACAAGCATCTTGGCTTCCTGTACCCTGGTTGCCATATCGGCAACATACCATTTGATACCCTGGAATTTACCGATTGGGCGGCCAAACTGCTGTCTTTCCTTAGCATACTTCGTCGTCTCATCAAGAGCAGCCTCTGCAATACCCAACGCCTGGGCGGCAATACCTACTCTGCCTCCGTCCAAGGTCTCCATAGCCATGGCAAATCCTCTGCCTTCGTCTCCCAGCAGATTTTCTTTGGGGACTATGCAGTCTTCAAAGACCAGCTCGGCGGTACTTGAGGCATTTATGCCCATTTTATCCTCTATCTTGCCTATGGAAAATCCTTTAAAGTCTTTCTCTACGATAAAGGCACTGATGCCATGATTTCCCTTAGACTTATCAGTCATGGCAAAGATCACATAAACATCGGCCTTTCCTCCGTTGGTTATAAAGATCTTGGAACCGTTTAGCACATAATGGTCACCCTCCAGTGTCGCTACCGTCTGTTGGGTTGCTGCATCCGTACCTGCATTGGGTTCGGTTAAACCAAAGGCTCCCAACTTCTCGCCCTTTGCCAAAGGAACGAGATATTTTTTCTTCTGCTCTTCCGTCCCCCATTTTGATATAGGATAGCAACAAAGTGATGTATGGGCTGATAAAATTACACCTGTGGAGGCACAAACTTTTGAAAGCTCCTCTACAGCAAGAATATAACTTATGTAGTCACCGCCTGCACCACCGTATTCTTTGGGATAAGGTATGCCCATCATACCCAGGCCTGCCATCTTACGTACTATGTCCTCCGGGAACTCACCGGTAAGATCCCTGTCGTCTGCCCCGGGCTCGACCTCATTTTTGGCAAACTCACTTACTACTTTTCTTACCATTTCCTGTTGTTTGGTAAATGAAAAGTCCATTACAATGCCTCCTTTTTTTGTTTTCTACATCATAGATGTTAAAATTAATAAGGCTGCAGTCAATGCAGCCTTATTATTAAATTTACATTGGCTAAATCTATATTAACGGTCAACCGTCTTAAAGTGATCGCCTGCCGTCCTGATATTTTATTGCTTAAATCTATCTCTCTACAACCATGGCGCAGGCCTGGCCGCCGCCTATGCATAGTGTGGCCAACCCGTACTTGGAATTTCTCTTCTGCATTTCATATAGCAGTGTTACCAATATCCTGCAGCCTGAGGCACCTACTGGATGACCCAGGGCTATGGCCCCGCCGTTTACATTCAGTCTGTCACCTGGGAAATTAAGTTCTCTTCCTATAGCTACGGAAGGTGCTGCAAAAGCCTCATTGGCCTCTATAAGATCCATATCATCCACGGTAAGCTCCGCTCTCTTCATAGCCTGCCTTGTAGCATATATGGGTGCAACCCCCATTATCTTAGGATCAATGCCGGCTGTACCGTAAGATCTTACTTTAGCCATGGGCTTAAGTCCCAGACTCTTGGCCTTTTCTTCGGACATTAAAACCACCACGGCTGCGCCGTCGTTTATTCCCGATGCATTGCCGGCTGTAACGGTACCACCCTTTAAAAATGCCGGCCTCAGCTTGGATAAAGCCTCATATGATTGACCATGTCTTGGGAATTCATCCTCTTTAAATACTATTGGGTCACCTTTCCTCTGAGGTATTTCTATAGGAACTATTTCATCTTTGAACCTTCCAGTTTCTTGTGCCTTTTCTGTCTTTTGCTGGCTTTCAAGTGCAAATCTGTCCTGATCCTCTCTTGTTATATGGTACTTTTTGGCTACATTCTCCGCCGTTACACCCATTTTATACTGATTGAATACATCAGTCAATCCGTCATACTCCATTGAGTCAACTAACTTGCCATCATCAACTTTGTATCCCCAACGGGCGTTATATAAAAGGTAGGGTGCCCCGCTCATGCTCTCCATACCACCCGCAACAACAATATCGGTATCCCCAAGCATGATCGCCTGCGTACCCAATATCACAGATTTCAGGCCGGAGCCGCAAAGCTTATTTATGGTCATGGAAGGAACCTCATATGGCAGACCAGCATTTACTGCAGCCCGTCTTGCGGGGTTTTGACCCAATCCTGCCTGTATTGCATTACCCATTATAACCTCTCCGACATCCTCCGGTTTACAATGTGCTCTTTTTACAGCCTCTTTAATCACTACAGATCCCATATCAGGTGCTGATATTGATTTTAATGAACCGCCGAATTTACCTATAGCCGTTCTTGCACCGCTTACAATAACTACATTATTCATGGGTAGTCCCCCTTCTATTTGGAATAATCAAAGAATCCCTTGCCTGTTTTCCTGCCGAGTAATCCGCCTCTTACCATTTTGCGCAGCAGCGGGTGTGCTCTGTATTTTGAATCACCAAACTCTTTATATAATACGTCCATTATAGCCAGGCATACGTCGTTGCCTATCATATCGGCCAAAGCGAGAGGTCCTATGGGATGATTAGCTCCCAGCTTCATGGCTTCATCTATATCCTGCGCACTGGCTACCCCGTCCGCAAAAACACCTATAGCTTCATTGATCATCGGAACCAAGATACGATTTACGACAAATCCGGGTGCCTCGGTGACTTCTATAGGTGTTTTACCGAGATCCTGTGCCAATTTATATACCGTATTGAATGTCTCGTCCGATGTGGTTATGCCTCTGGTCGCTTCCACCAGTTTCATTACCGGTACCGGGTTGAAAAAGTGCATACCCATAACCTTATCCGGGCGAGATGTTGCTGAAGCTATCTCAGTGATGGAAAGTGAGGAAGTGTTTGATGCAAGAATAACATCCGAAGGCAAGAGTTCATCCAGCTCTTTAAATACCTGCTTTTTAAGATCCATGTCCTCGATGACCGCCTCAATAACAAACTCCGCATCTTTTGCATCCTTAAGGTCTGTTATTCCATGTATGCGGCCTATAATCGCATCTCTTTCTTCCTTAGTCTTTCTGCCCTTTGTAACATCCCTGTCCAGCCTTTTAGTTATATTGGAGATGCCTCTTTCTACAAATTTGGTATCAACATCACGCAGATATACCTCAAAACCTCCCTGGGCAAAGGCCTGGCCTATCCCCGAGCCCATCGTCCCAGCTCCTATGACACAGACTTTCTTCATATAATGACCCCCTATTCATTAATGTTATGTTTATATATCAAAATAAATTAAAACGTATAATCAGATATTATAAATTACTTGTTTTCAAACTTTGCTTTTCGTTTTTCTGTAAAGGCAGTCATACCTTCCTTTTGGTCTTCAGTAGCGAAGCATAAACCAAATGCTTCCGCCTCATAGGCCATTGCAGTGTTCAGATCTGCATCTGCTCCCTTGTTTATTGCCTGCTTAGCAAGTTTAATGGCTATGGGTGCATTGGATGATATCTTAGCCGCCAGTGCATTCGCCTCATCCATAAGTTTGTCAGGTTCAACTACCTTGTTTACCAGGCCGATCCGTAGTGCCTCCTGTGCATTTATTGGAGTGCCTGTAAATATGAGTTCTTTGGCAGCGGCCAGGCCAACTGCTCTGGCAAGCCTCTGTGTACCGGCGAACCCCGGTATAATACCCAGGGTAACCTCGGGCTGGCCAAACTTGGCCTTATTGCTTGCTATCCTAATGTCACAAGCAAGGGCAAGCTCACATCCACCACCCAGTGCAAAACCGTTTACTGCTGCTATAGTAACAATAGGCATATCCTGTAGTTTAGTAAAAATCTTATGGCCAAGATTTGAAAACGTTCTACCTTCCATTGCATTTTTATCCTTCATCTCAGTAATGTCTGCCCCGGCAACAAAAGCCTTGTCTCCCCCTCCGGTCACGATGAGAGCCTTTATATCACTGTCCTTATCAACTTCACATAAGGCTTCCTCCATCTCCAACAGTGTGGCAGTATTCAGAGCGTTTAATGCCTTAGGTCTGTTAACGGATAGAACAGCCGTTTTATCTTTTTTCTCCAGAGCAACATTCTCCCACATCTTTATCTCTCCTTTCCATCAATTGTTATATAACAAACTATGTTATATCTATATGATAACACAATTTATTATATTTGTTAATAATTTATCAAAAAATATTTGCATCAATATGAAATTATTTTTTTGTTTCCAAACTCACCTTTTCTTATATTATCCTCCATACCTTTGCGTATTACAATGGTATCTGGATCACCATCGGATATATATCTTTTATCGGGATGTTTATTAAAATATTTAATCCAGTCATATAAACCAAAACCCTCGACATCCATCTCACTTGCCCTGATCCGTGGCAGCTTGATATTATCAAACTCCGCATCGTATGGAGATTTAGCAGGGTTTGCTCCAACCAATAAAACAGCCTTGTTGTGATAAACGGTATCCTCATACCTGCCATCTAAAAGGTACTTTGTATATTCATTGGCAACGCTGCCATATGGAAGGGCTAAAGTATTTACTTTATAACCCGGCAAATATCTTTGCGTATGCCATACGTTTAAGCCCAGTTCCTTCTCTATCCCGTTACCATCCAGCTTGGATAAACTGGAATGTGTATCGGTATGATTGCCGATCTCGAAACCATTATCAACTAAAAACTTGAGTTTATAATCAATATATTCCTTTTCTCTAAAAGGCAGCGGATGATATATATAAAAGGTAGCACAGCTGCCAAAATCAGGGTGTTCCTTACAAAAATCTATTAAAATACCCACTGCCGTGTCAGGATCTGGCTGCGGCTTGCCGCCGGCCATTTTTACCTTAAATTGTCCAAGATCACCGTCGTCAAAGGTTATTACCACAGGTGTGTATCCGGCTGCTGTTTTAATATTGCCGTCTAAAAAATCATTTAAAGAGATCAATCTAAATTTTTTATCATAAAGTGTCTTGAGATCTTTACGGAAGTTATCAGGTGTCCTTACCCATTCGCTCTCCTTATCGCCTATATCGTGATACATTAATATCATTACTTGCCCTAGTTCGTTGGGCTTTACTGCGCTATAGTCTATATCTTTTTGCTCTTTTTTGGGTTTATTCCCTTTGATATCGGTATATTTTTCAGCCGGCCCGGCGCCTTCATCTTGCTTGGAAGCCTTATCCTGCGGCCCACAAGATACCAGAGACAACAGTATAAATACCATAGTCAAATACGTAAAAAGTTTTTTCATGTCGTGTCCCCTTACATTTATGTAATAAGCATTACAAACAAAATATGGTACTCATAACTCAAACCCTTATTAAACATTATAACAAAAAACATACCCATACGGTATGCTTTTTGTATATTTCTTTTATTTTGCAAATGAAAGTGCCTCGTTCATAAGCTCTTTAAAATTATCCGTTGTGGACGTCGCACCTGTCACGGCATCAACCTTCGATACATCCTGCTTGTCAACAAGTGAATGAATCAGCATAAGATATGCCTCATTATCAGACACACCCGAACCTGCTTTCATATCCTTTTGATAATCGTCATCTTTGCTTTTATACGTATCAGTGTCTTTATTTAGTTCATCATAGTAGGTATTTACAATTTTGCCATCATTAATTATCACCGTGGCATAGGCCTTGTAACCATGCTCATCAAAGTCTTTCGCCTGTGCCTTGTATAATCCGTCATATAAACCACCGGTACTCTTTTCCTCAGGCGAGCCCTTTAAGGCTTTTTTTGCTAGATTCTTGAATCTATCGGATGTACCGGTAGCACCTGATACGGCATCAATTTTTTCCGGATCTTGATTTTTTATAAGTGATGCGGACAGCTTTGTAGTAGCATCCAATGGATTTTCCTTTGTTTGCTTCTTCATATTGGTAGCATATTCCTGATCCAGACTCTTTATTTGTTTATCATTATTTATCTCATCATAAAAAGCTCTTTCAATCTTGCCACCTTTAACTATTATTGTAGTAACAGCTTTCCAGCCATGCTCATCAAATTTTGCTTCTTCTGCGCTGTATATACCATCTTTGAACTTTACAGTTTGAGATGGGCTCTCCGCTGGCTTTTTATCCTGAGGCTGCTGACTGCCACACCCTGCAATAAGTGCCAATGTTAAAAACAATACGCTAATAGCAGCAATAAATCTTTTCACGAATTGTTCCTCCTTAATTGTTTTATTATTTTTGACAGGTTATTTATTTCGACGTAAAATTAATAAATCCTTCTTTTGGTGAAATATAATTTATTAAAAATGGACATAAAAAAATAGACCTTTATGGTCTATTCTACTTAATAGCTGTACCCGATTGTTATCTCCGCCTTTACCTCCAGCTCTCCGGAAAATACGGAGGTATCCGCTGCAGCCTCCTTTGGCATCATTTTGCCATCCAGGTTTTTGTACAAAACGGGACCGCCCGTACTCTGCTCGGTAACCTTAACAGGACCTATGATATCCACGCCTAACCCTTTGGCTATGGCCTTTGCCTTGCTTTCGGCATTTTTTGTAGCTATATTTAAAGCCTGTTGATAATAACTGCTGTCATCCGATATTGCAAACCTTATATTATACATCTTGTTGGCCCCGGCTTCTCCTGCCTTATCTATTACATTTCCCACATTATTCACATCTCTTACCGTTACCTCCATGGTATTAGAAACCTGATACCCGGTAATTGCATTCTTTTTTGTATTTTTATCATAATCTTGTTCAGTATATATATTATAGTCCGTAGTCTTGATGTCATCTTTATCAATCCCCATGTTCTTAAGGGTCTTAATCAACTTATTCATTACTGCAGCATTCTTCTTCTGGGTTTGATTTGCCGTACTGCCTATGGTATCTACACCCATGCTGACATATGCAATATCAGGTTTTGCCGTTATGGAGCCCCTGCCGTTTACTGTTATTACATTTTTTACTTCTTCCGCATCCACCTTTGATGACCATAAATCATTAGATATTAAGGAAAATCCAAGCATTGCCATAACCAACATAACCAAGGTGATTGTTTTGTACAGTTTGTTACTCATCCTTATCACTCCCAATAATTATTTTTAAATTATCCTCGCTATCCCTATCCACCTTATCGGCATCAATGCCAAGCTCACTAAGAAGTTCATCTTCCTTATCCTTATCCACTTTCACCGTTATCACTTCATTACCGTCTTTCTCCGAAGTATTTAAGATTACCGCACCATATTTTTTGAGTGTTTTTTCCATTGTAGAGTCATTGTTACCCTCTTCGGATTTGAACCCATATAAAGAGAAATGTGGCGTTACAGCATACTTTGCATTATCTTTTACATTGTCTGTTTCACTTTCTTTTTTGCTATCTGTTCCATTAGTTGTGTTATTGTCGTCTTTTACACTGTCTTTCTTATCGTCTTCTTTTTGTTCCTCAATATCATTACCTTCGCTGGCCTTAGAGTCATCTCGGGCATCCGGCAAATTAGTTGTAAACATTTTATCAAACAGAGTAGGTCTTTTAGAATGTTTTTTTATTATACTACTTCTAGTTCCTCCCTTATCTTTTTCGGAATACTGCGGAGTATGTTTCTTTGCCTCGGATCTTTCTGTGATGGTATTATCATTACTGCGAGCCTTACTTGTTACAGACGGCATAAACTTCACTATACGTTTATCCCTTACACTTCCGCTATCTGCAATGTGAGCTCCCAAAAACATAGACGCGGCCACCACAATTGCCGTGATCCACTTCAAAAGCGGCCTGGCCTCCTTCTCGGTATCCATTTTCTTTTCCAGCCGTTCTTCATATCCATCGGGAAGAGGTGTTTCCTCTAAACCGCCCAAGGCCTCTTTTATTCTTATGTACTTGTCCATCTCCACCCTGCATTTTTCACAGCCGGCAAGATGTTTTTCTATTTCACATGCCTTTTCATCCGGTAAATCGCTGTCTATATATAAAGGCAAATATTTTCTGACCTGTCCGCAGTTCAAATCAATCCCTCTTTTCATATATTTAGATGCATAAAGTTCATAAAAGTTCCCGATCCTCTAAAAATTTTTTTATGTATTCCCTTCCCCGTGCAATTCTTGACTTTACCGTCCCTATGGGAATACCCAATATCTTAGATATCTCCTCATAACTTAAACCGTTTATGTCCCTCAATACTACTACCGCTCTTTTATTCATATCCATTGACAGCAGTGCCTCAGATATATATTTCTTAATTTCCTTATTAATTATTCCGTCATCAATATTTGAGTCTTGCTCAATTATATCCTCTTTAAGCTCCAACATCTTTACATGCCGGCTATTTTTCCGCCAGTATTCTCTGCATGTGTTTACCGTAATCTTATAAATCCATGTGGATATATTGGAGTTCCCCTTGAATTTATTCATATTTTTATAAATTTTAATAAAAACTTCCTGAGATACATCCTCAGCATCATATCCTGCAATCAATCTGCGACAAGTATTATATACTTTGCCTGCATATTTCTGAATAATTTCCTGGAAAGCATCCGTATCCATGAATACCATTCCTCTCTCACATATGATTTTAATATGTAAACTGTTAAAAGTCTACGATAAGAGAAGACTTAAAATACTGTGGAAATAACTTATTAATATAAATTCCTATAAATTCTGATATAAATAATCACCGAAAGGTGAGGCTGCTATTCGGAAAAACTGCTGTCCCGAAACATCGCAATGTGCCAATGGGTAAACAAAGAAAGATTTTTTATATAGAGGTGAGTATTATAGATCGGATAGCCGATAATGTGTAAATAATAAATATGAGGGATCTCATATCCCACCTGCGAAGCGGTTTCTCTCCTTAAAAATGGAAGAAATGTCATGTCCAATGTGAACAAAATATTTTTATATAATACAAAAGTCATTTTAGGAAGGGTTGCAGATATGTATGCTAAATCGGGTCATACCATATAAATAATTATTAAATATGTAAGATCCTGCCGACATAACCTAACATACTGGAAGAGGTAAGATCTGAGATACTTCCGTAATGTCGGTCAGTGTGACGCCGCTTTTATGCTTTTATATTTTACATTGTTTTAAAAATTTCATACATAATTATTGAGCCAGCCACTGCTACGTTAAGTGACTCCGCCCTACCTTTCATATCTATCTTTACCTTGCCGTCACATTTCAAAAGTATGTTGTCGTCTATACCCCCGGATTCATTGCCAAGCACCACCGCTGCCGGCAGCCTAATATCCGCATCTTTTATAACCTCAGCAGCATGAGGGCTGGTGCCTATAACAAATACATCGTTTTTTGACATAGCATTCATTATACTATCCATATCTTCATAAACAAACGGTATATGAAATATTGATCCCATGGTAGCCCTTACCACCTTGGGACTATAAACATCACAGCAGCCTGAAGATAGTAGTATGCCGTCCACGCCAAAGGCATCTGCCGACCTTATAAGCGTGCCCATATTGCCCGGATCCTGTATTCTGTCAAGTACTAAAAAAGCCTTACCGTTCTCCGCAATATCCTCCAATGAATGGGAATAAAAACGTGCAACGGCCATTATCCCCTGGGGATTTTTCTCCTCACTTAGTTTTTTAAAAATATTGTTTTCAACAAGTACAACGTCGCCGGGATATTCTTGGAATTCATGCATAAGTTCTAGCTGCTCCTTATCTATTAAAATATAATCAAGCTTAGCGCCATATTTTGTAGCTTCCCTTATGCTTTTTGCACCTTCAATAATATATTGGTTAAATTCATATCGATATTTTTTTTGCTTAAGTGATGTAATATGTTTAATTAATGGATTGCCACTGCTCGAAACGGTTTTCATTTTCTTCACCTTTCCCCAGTTTTTTTCTATTACCGGATTTTATAAATACTTATATAAAAATTTTTGAGCATAAAGACTTCTAGCTTATGCTCAAAAATAAAAAGGCCATAAGGGCCTTTATGCATCAAGATTTTCTTTTGCTACTGCAACCAACTCGGCAAATGCATCCGAATCATTAACAGCTAAGTCCGCTAACATCTTCCTGTTTATACTTACGCCTGCCAATTTAAGACCGTTTATGAGCCTGCTGTAAGACATGCCATTCATCCTCGCCGCTGCATTTATTCTTGTAATCCAAAGCTTGCGAAAATCTCTTTTCTTAAGTTTCCTGCCTATATATGCATAATTAAGAGACTTCATAACCGCCTGGTTGGCCATTCTGTATCTCTTACTCTTGGCTCCGTAATAGCCCTTGGCCAGTTTTAATATCTTTTTGTGTCTCTTATGCGCTGTTTTACCTGTTTTTATTCTAGCCATATATAATTCCTCCTATTTCGAATATGGTAACATAGTTTTAATGCGACGCATATCGGTTGAATCAACCATTGTACCCTTGCGCAAATTCCTCTTACGTTTTCTCGTCTTACTGCTTAATAAGTGGCTTTTATATGCTTTAAACCTTTTTACCTTGCCATTTTTTGTATATCTAAAACGCTTGGCAGCGCCTCTGTGTGTTTTCATTTTTGGCATAAATATTCCTCCTCACTTGGTATTGATTGGCGATAACATAATACTCATATTCTTGCCTTCCAACTTCGGTTTTTTATCGACCTTCCCTACATCTTTCAGCTTCTCTGCAAAGTCATACAGAATCTTTTCGCCAGGCTCGGTATGCTTCATTTCCCTGCCCCTGAATCTTATAGTTAATTTTAGTTTATCACCCTCATCAAGGAAGCTCATGGCTTTCTTTACCTTAACCATAAAATCATGTTCCTCAATTGTCGGTCTCATCCTAATCTCTTTTACAGTTATAACCTTCTGTTTTTTACGGGCTTCTTTTTCCCTCTTGTTGATCTCATACCTGTATTTCCCATAATCCATAAGTTTGCAAACCGGCGGCTTTGCTCCCGGCGATACCTTTACCAGATCCAGCTGGCTGTCTTTAGCTAAGGACTGTGCTTCTCTGGCAGACATTAGGCCAAGTTGTTTACCTTTGGCGTCAATAAGACGTATTTCTCGGTCTCTAATTTCTTCATTAACCTGAAGTTCTTTACTTATAAATACGCACCTCCTAATTTTACCCAGCAAAAAAAGCGGGATTACACCCGCTCCAATACTTAAATTCCGTATTGACCCGAAACCTTAAGGCCGGGTGAGAAGCGGATGCTTCTACTTCATATTTAGTAGTATTTTAACATTTTCTAAAGCACATGTCAACCATCAGCAAAAGAACCTATTGAGATATTCCACTAATTTTTCGTTGTCTTCCCTACTCAATATGCAGAACCTAAAGAACTTCTCATTCAAATAAGGAAAACTGGCTGCATCTCTTATATCAATGGCATAGGTGAGCAAGTATTTCCTCAGATCCGATGCTTTATGGTCATCCAATATTTTACACAGGAAAAAGTTTGAATCAGAATTATATACCTTTATACTCTTTATTCCGGCAAGCTTATCTAGAATAAAGTCCCTTTCGTCATGCATACATTTTTTTGCTAAGTTTTGATAATCCTTATCCTTAAATACGGCCTGGCCGGCTACTTGTGCAACAGACCCTACCGTCCACGGGTCTTTTATCCTCAAGATATCATCAATAATCTTTTTATTGCTTGTAAGGCCATATCCTATCCTTAGACCGGGTGTTCCGAAAAACTTTGATATACCCCTTATGACAAATAAATTATCATATTTGTCCACAAAACCGGTAGAACTGATATTCTTACTATCATCCGCAAATTCTGCATATGTCTCATCTACAAAGACAAAACATCCTTCATCCTTAGCCGCCTTGAGTATCCTTTCCATATTATTTGTTTCTATGGCTACACCTGTGGGATTATTCGGGTTACAAATGACAAGTATATCACGACCGGAAATACTATTAATTATATCATAAACATCAGGCACAAAATCTTCCTCTTCCTTTAGTCTATAATATTCATAGCCGCCGCCGTTTATCCTTATCTCTCTTTCATACTCGGAATATGTAGGCATCAATACCAAACCGTTATCGGGATTTAAAACCTTAAAGAATAAGGATATAAGTTCCGTACTGCCGCTTCCAACGATAATATTCTCAGTTTTTACCCTGGTATAATCAGATATACAACCACGCAGTTCATTATATTCAGGATCCGGATATTTGGAAAGTATATCTACATTATCTATGATCGCTTTTTTAAGTGAGCCCGGAGTACCCAACGGATTTATATTTCCACTGAAGTCTATCACATCTTCAGGATTAAAACCATACTCACTGGCTATAGCATATATATCCCCACCATGTTTTACTTTAGCCATTATATTCACCTCTACTGTAAGTATATCACAAAAAAGCGGGGAAATCCCCGCTTTAATCAATAGCCTTGCTGTTTATCTTTTCCTTAACCATATCTATAAAGCTGTCCAATGATATTGATCCGATATCACCTTTTTTACGTTCACGCACCGACACGCTTCCCGATTCGGCTTCCTTATCACCTACTATGATCATATAAGGTGTTTTTTGTACCTCTGCTTCCCTTATCTTATAACCCATCTTTTCGTTTCTAGTATCTATATCCGCTCTTATACCGGCTTTTTTAACAGATTCCAGTATTTCCTCAGCATACTTTTGATGCTTATCAGTAATAGGTATTATCTGTACCTGTTTTGGAGACAACCATACCGGGAATGCTCCGGCAAATTGTTCAGTAAGAATTCCTATAAACCTTTCTATACTACCAAGTATAGTCCTGTGTACCATAACCGGTCTATGCTTTTCACCATCCTGGCCGATATAAACAAGCTCAAATCTTTCCGGCATCTGGAAGTCCAGCTGTATTGTACCGCACTGCCATGTCCTTCCCAGGCTATCCCTTAAATGAAAGTCTATCTTAGGGCCATAAAAAGCACCGTCACCCTCATTTATCTTATAATCCATACCTGTTGCTTCTAAAGCATCTTTAAGGTCATCCGTAGCCTTAGCCCATTGTTCATCTGTTCCCATAGAGTTCTCCGGTCGTGTTGAAAGCTCCACATGATAGTCAAAACCGAAAAGTTTATAGAAATAGTCGGCCAAGTCTATTACCTTCAGAACCTCTTCTTTTACCTGTTCAGGTGCCATAAACAGATGCGCATCATCCTGTGTGAAGCACCTAACCCTCATCAGTCCGTGCAAAGCACCGGAAAGCTCATGTCTATGAACTATTCCCAGCTCGGCCAACCTTATAGGAAGCTCCCTATAGCTGTGCAGGTGGGTATTATACACCAGTATTGAGCCGGGGCAGTTCATGGGCTTAATAGCATATGTTTCTCCATCAATTTTTGTGAAATACATGTCGTCTTTATAATGATCCCAGTGGCCCGAGCGATGCCAGAGGTCTTCATTAAGTATGATAGGTGTCTTTATCTCCTGATAGCCTCTTTTTGCATGTTCCTCCCGCCAAAAACTCTCCAGCTCATTTCTAAGTATCATGCCGTTGGGATGGAAAAACGGAAATCCCGGCCCTTCATCTTGTATACTGAAAAGATCCAGTTCCTTGCCTAGTTTTCTATGGTCTCTCTTTTTAGCCTCTTCCAACATATTAGTATAGTCTTCGAGATCCTTTTTCTTTGTAAAAGCAGTGCCGTAAATCCTCTGCAGCATTTTATTGTGCTCGTCGCCTCGCCAATAAGCGCCTGCAACAGAGAGAAGTTTAAAGACCTTTACCATGCCTGTCGAGGGAAGATGCGGGCCTGCACACAGGTCTGTATATTCTCCTTGTGTATAGAAAGAAATTTCCTCACCGTCGGGCAGATCCTCTATAAGCTCCACCTTATATGGCTCGCCCTTATCTTTCATAAATTTAATTGCCTCATCCTTGCTCTTTACCTCTCTCACGATAGGATAATCAGCGTCTACTATCTTCTTCATCTCAACCTCAATAGGCCCAAAATCTTCCGGTGTAAACGACCTGTCTATATCCATATCATAATAAAATCCGTCATCAACGGCCGGGCCGATAGCTAACTTTGCCTCAGGGAATAATCTTTTTATGGCCTGGGCCATAACATGTGATGCCGTATGCCTTAATATAAGCTTGCCCTCGTCATCATCGAAAGTTAAAATCTTGAGCCGGCAGTCCTTTGTAATCGGGTGATTCAGCTCGACTACTTCTCCATCCACCATACCACCCAAAGCATTTCTTGCCAGGCCACTGCCTATGGAGCTCGCAACCTCCGACACTTTTGTGCCTTGCTCTACCTCTTTAACACTTTCATCCGGCAATGTCACTTTTATCATAAAATCAACTCCTTTTTTTAAAAAAA
>DHDL01000006.1:92070-95336 GCA_002399345.1 Thermoanaerobacterales bacterium UBA4877 | reverse complement strand
TTATTGCTCATAAAGATAACGGCCAGGCCGGGGAGGCTTACTCAAAAGTTCAGCCCACAGCTCAGAGGTGGTCTTCATCCTGTAACTACATGAAGGTGCTTTCAGCCTTGACACCCGCTCTCTTTATTGCAAAACAGGGTTACTTTCCTCTTCATTGCCTTTGTTGTGAATAATTATAGCATATATTATAATATTGTCAACACTGATTTATATGTCCTCCAAAATACTCTGTATATCCCGCTCTTCCACCTCAGTAAGACGCAGATGAGGAAGACGAACTTTGGGATTCCTGCACACATTCATAAGCTCCAAAGCTTTCTTCAAAGCAATCATGGAAACCGGATTAAAATCATATAGCCTCATTAATTTCAATACCTTGGCATTACTTGATACTATTGATTCCCAATCGCCGGAAATAAATGCATTGTACAGTGCCACAAATACATCTGGGCGCACATTGGCAAGAGCACCAATAACACCATCACCGCCCATTATAAGTGTATTTATAGTATGATCATCGTTACCACAAAAAACAGAGAAATCAGGTCTTATAGATTTAACCTCCAAAATCATTTTTCTTATATGTGATACACTTTCTATGGTTTCTTTTATGCCCACAAGATTTTCATATTCCATGGCAAGACGAGAAACAGTATGAGGAGAAATGTTATTACCCGTAAGTTCAGGATAATTATAAATAAATATCGGCATGGATGTGTGCTTTAATATCTTTCTGTAATAATGGAAAAGTTCTTCTTGCGTAAGCCTCAAATAATAAGGTGTGACAATAACCGCAGCATCCGCTCCCTGTGATTGAGCATATTCGGTAAGCATTACCGTTTCGTTAATATTAGTCGAACCTGTACCAACCAGGATTTTAACCCTGTTATCGGCCGTATCGACCGCCCATTTTATAAATTGCTTCCTTTCTTCCATACTTAAATGCATAAATTCTCCCGTAGTACCCATATAAAATAGCCCGTTCACACCGCTTTCTATAAGCCTGTTCATCTGAGCCTCATTGGCACTATAATCTATCTTTTTATCATCATCAAAGAGGGTCAGCATTGGGACAATAACCCCTTTAAACAATTAAACCACCTCACTCGGACATAGTAGGAATATAAAATTTTCCTCTAGTTACATTCTAGACATAAAAATGACCGATGTAAATAGAATAAAGGTTATTTCTTTTAACAGCTTATGTTCCACGTTTAACAATTTATTCCAATTTATTATAACAAAAAAGCAGCCATCATTGTGGTTGCTCTTAATTACTCTTCGTTATGCTCTTTATATTATTACACAAAGCACATCCATAGCATATTTTTACCCTGTCACCAAATACGTTGATTATGGTATCTATAATCTCTTTATTTACCGCTCTTTCTGATAAATGAATATTTATTTTGACTGGAACCATAGTGAGCAAAAAACTGATAAGAATATCATCTTCGCTCATATCAGCCTCCAGGCTTTCCTGTATAGACGACTCAATAAACTTGCTGTCTAATTCTTTAAGATCGCCATCCAATAGCCTATATGTTTCATCTTTGACTATAATATTTATGGTGTCTATCTTTGGGGTTTGCAAATCCACAAAGTATTTAAGTAATCTTATAAAATCATTGTACTCCCGTTCCATGAGATATTCATCAACGGCCCTGTCGGCAATTTCTCTCAGACCTTTTAAATAGTTTTTGTTTCTAAAAAATAAAAAGCCCTTCAGATTAATCTCCTGCGTTTCACAAAACAACTCATTCAAATTCTTTACCAGTTCGTTTATTTTATAATTGCTTAACTCCTTATTGTACTCTTCCTCAAGAGATATTGCGTTATTATAAATAATCTCCTTTTCATCTTTATTAAAATAATAATAGCACCTGTTTATCATTGTTTTCAGTAACTTTCTTTCATACACATCCAAAATATGTTTGCTAAGTACCTCAGATAATACATCCTTTGCCGAAAGATAAGAATCTCTCGTGGGTATATATCCGTCTGCACACTCAATGGTATATATATAATTTTTATTATCAACAGCACGCCTGTTAACCAAGAAATATTTGCCGTCATTCATCCCGGCCAGGCCGGCGCTGAGCTGCTTTAAAAATTTATTTTCATCATCATTTAAAGTAACGGAGAAATAAGCCAACTGCAGTCACTTCCTTTCTCCAGTAGTATGTGTACCATCTAACTTAATATGCTACACACATCATTCCTGATTTAGCGGAATTATAGAACCAATGTCTATTATTTCATCCTCAGATAAATATTTTAAATTAAATTTATGTTTTTCAATAAATCTCTCAACACATTCTCTTATATCATCGTTTAATATTCTTCCCGTAAGAAATATAGTATCACCAACACAGCCGCTCGCTCCGCCGATAAACCCATATTCATATCCCGGAAGCCGGACATTGCCCGGCGGAATAAGCAAAACATCCACGTCTTCTCTATAAAGTACCCTTGCTATACCTCTATCCTCAGTAATAGCGGCATTATTTCCGATAACACAAATATTGCATTTTGTATAGCCCTGATTAATCCTTATAAACTTGCACCCATAACCATGTAACTCATCATGCAAAAGCGGATCCGTATACCTGGTATTATGAAAAACCTTATTGCCGATCCTTGCTACATTATATGCAATGTCGCCGGGATAATTGCATGTCAGATGTGTACTGCCGCGTACAATATCGCAGCCTGCAAGCCTTATATTGTTTAAAGTATCATATGAAGTGCCAGGTGCATATATTACTTTATTATACAAAGGATATATCAGCATATCGGGATGTGAAGATAACGGCAGTTGAAGATTACTGTGCTTGTATACTTGCAAAATATTAAAACCCATTTGCATTAAACTTTTTATTTGTCTTTTTGCCCGATAATCAACTAATAAATATTTTCTATTTTTTGCCATATCATATCCTCAAAAAAAAGGAGCCTTTGCCTCCTTCTTATTCTATCAGCTATTTATTATAACATATATTTTTTTATTCAACTTTTAAAACGAATAAAAATAAAAGGCGAAACAAATCACCTTAGATACAAATTTCTCTTATATTTATGGAGGCGACGCCCGGATTTGAACCGGGGCATAAAGGTTTTGCAGACCTCTCCCTTAGCCGCTTGGGTACGTCGCCATAAAAAAATGGAGCGGATGATGAGATTCGAACTCACGGCCCTCGCCATGGCAAGGCGATGCTCTACCACTGAGCCACATCCGCGTGATGGTGCCCAAAGGTGGAATCGAA
>DHDL01000006.1:87805-91844 GCA_002399345.1 Thermoanaerobacterales bacterium UBA4877 | reverse complement strand
TAACCAGCTGAACTACCGGGCCATTGAACATAAATAGTATAAACAAAATCTATGTTTAAGTCAAAATTAAAAACACTGATTAAGGAGGATTATACACATATTATACAGATTATCTCAATAATGCTCTTATTTTCATCCCATCATATAGGGTTATCCTCAAAGGCACTTTATTCTAACATTTGAAGTAACCTGCCGCTATCTATACTGTACTTCTTTCCACAAAATTCACAAACCACTTCCAACGGCTCATCATCTTCCGCGAGTTTCTCAATCTCCGCTCTTCCCAGGCTTAAGATGCCCCGCTCTATACGCTCTTTGCTGCAGTCGCATTCATATTCGGTGGTGACACTGTCTAATATCTCCAGACCCATATCACCTAGTAATAAATTTAATATATACTCAGGAGTTTTACCCGATCCAAGATACCTTGTTACACCGGATAATTTACCCAGCCTCTTTTCGATCATACCTATCTTTTCCGTTGGAAAACCCGGCATAAGCTGGATAATAAAACCCCCGGCTGCTTTGCATGATCCATCGGTATCCACCAAAACACCCAGGCCTACCGATGAAGGCACCTGCTCGGACATAGCATAATAACTCGTGAGGTCCTCCGCAATCTCACCCGTAGTAAGCTCGACTTTACCGATATAAGGCTGTTTCATACCCATGTCGCGTATCACGGTAAGGGTACCGTCACGGCCCACGGCGCCTCCTACATCCAGTTTCCCATCCTTGCGAGGAGGAAGATAAACATCAGCATTTTTTACATATCCCTTTACCCTTGCCTGTGAATCGGAACATACGACAATATTACCTAAAGGACCGTTTCCATTTACCTGGATTGTGACGCTGTCCCCATCCGATTTTAGCATAATACCCATCATGCCTACCGCCGTAAGACATCTTCCTAACGCTGCACAAGCCACCGGACTTAATCCATGTATCTCCTGTGCCTCGCGAATTGTATTTTTGGTTGTTGAAGCAAATGCACGGAGTTTTCCATCCATTGTCATTGCCCTCACAATATAATCATCCAACTTTATTTTCCTCCATATATTAAAAACCCTAACACTCGCGTGTTAGGGTTGGAATTTTCGGAAGCTTAGGCATCTACAACAGTAACATTTGTGGCCTGCGGCCCTTTAGCACCCTCTACTATCTCAAACTCCACTGTTTGTCCTTCTTCCAGCGTCTTAAAACCATCCATAGCTATTGCTGAAAAATGAACAAAGACGTCTGGTCCCCCTTCTCTTTCTATGAAACCATAACCTTTCTCAGAATTAAACCACTTTACCTTGCCCTTCATATTTTTACCTCCAACTTATAAATTAATCGATTTCGATCGACATAAATATCATAGCACATCATATAAACATGGTCAAGCAAACATATATTTTTTTCTACTGAAACTTTAACCGTTTTTTTATCTTTTTAAATTTCTCTATCATTTATAGTTCAAACCTTAAAATAGGAGATACCCTTAAACAGACTGGCTGTCATTGCTTTTTGTTTTTCCAAAGCATCCTTTATCTCTTCCAATGCGGCACTTTGTTCTTCAGCGGATGCGGAAACTTCCTGCGTAGACGCAGCGGTTTCCTCTGCAACGGCAGATATGCTATCTGTTCCCTCGACCGCTTTTTCTCTAAGCTTATTCATTTCATCCATCATGCCTTTTACTTTATCTATAGATTCCATCGCTGTTTGCAGCGAATTTGTTATCATAGAAAAGGCCTCGGAGGTACTCTTTACACTTTCGGTTAATTCTTTGTTAATTTCCCCTGTCTTACTGGCGCTTTCAACGCTATCGCTGACATTCTTTTCAATACCTCCTATAAGATCTTGAACCTGTAAAACAGCCTGTGAAGATTGCTCCGCCAGCTTACGTATCTCATCGGCTACCACAGCAAATCCTCTACCCGCCTCTCCGGCCCTGGCTGCTTCTATAGCGGCATTCAGCGCCAGCAGGTTTGTCTGATCGGCTATAGCGTTTATTGTCCCTACAATATCCCCAATCTGTTTAGATCTATCATTTAGCTCGTTAATAGCTTTTATTTCATTCTCGCTTGCCTTAACACTTTCCGCATTTCTTTCAACAAGGGTATCGACAATTTTCTTGCCGTCCTGGCTTAACAAAAGCGAGTCATTGGACATCGTGGAAACCTGATCCGCGGCTTCTTTTACCTCACTAATGCTTTTGGACAGATCATCAACCACGCCGCTGATTTCCTGCACATCGGTAGCTTGAGCAGATGCTCCCGATGCAACATCCTGCACCGCTTTTGCTATCTCTTCGGTGGCGGCGGATGTCTGCGATACGGATGCCGAAAGTGTGTCTATTTCATGCTTCACCTTACCCGACGTTTTTTGTGTACCTATAATTAATTCCCTTACACCATCAAAAGAATTATTAATGTAAGATGATAGTCGACCTAATTCATCATTTGACTCAATCATAATTTTATTTGAAAGATCATAATTATCACCTGATTTAATATTTGACAGCATCTTCTCTATTTTAGCTATAGGATCCGTAATACTCTTACTTATTAGAATCGCAGCCGCCAGGCCTATCAATATGGATACAATACCTAAAATCAAACTGTTTTTGACCAAGCCAGCAGAAGCAGCTGTTATCTCACTCACCGGCAATGTAGCCACTATCTTCCAGCCCAGCTTATCAATGGTCTTAAATGTAGAATATTTATCTGTACCCTCAAAATTATAATCTATTGAGCCCTTATCGCCATTAATAATTTTTTTACCCCAGTCATATTTGTCAATATTTGTGCCCATTCTACTGGCATCGGAATGAGCTATCATACGTCCATTATTATCAGCTAGAAATATATAGCCATTATCCCCGATTTTTATACTGGTTATTGACTTTGATAAGGCCGTAAGATCCATATCCAAAGCCGCCACACCGATAACATTGCCCGCACCATCTTTTAACTGCTTTGCAGCGGTAATTGTATTCTTACTAGTTAAGGCATCCTTATAAAAATCAGTCCAGATAGTCTCGCCACCGGCTGATTCGGCCTTTTTATACCATTCTTTTTCCTTGGGATTATACCCACTTGGCAAAGTCTGATTCAGACAATAATAAACCCTTCCGTCTGTGGTAGCGATATACAAATTCAACCCACTTGGTATAGTCTTTAAATATTTGCTCAGATAAGAATCAACCTGTGTTTTCGGAACATTGGGGTTAGCCACATCGGTCATAATATCGGAAACAGCCAGCCCATTTAATTGGTTTTCATAGCCGGCAAGCATATTATCAATATAATCACCGGATATGTCTAATAATGCAGCCTCCTTGCCTCTCTCCTCCTCAGTCATATTATTATTGCTTTGATTGTAGCTGTAAAAACCCGAAATACCGGTAATAATTACAGCCAGTAATACAACTAAAACTACTATTTTGCTCCGAATACTTTTTTTCTTAGTACCAATGCTTTTACTCATGGAATCCTTATGTCCCCTCTCATAATTCTCCCAACCCAACATATATATTCATTACTGATTATACTATTTCCTACAAAATATGACAAACAATAAATATTGCTTTATTACCTCAATATCTTCTATGACCAAAAATATTTGACACAAATTAACTTAAACGATAATATAATAATAAATAGAAGACCATCATCTATGAATAATACCCCCGTCCCTTAGACCCGGCACTGGGGACCGGGATAAAAAGCTTAGAATCGCCATCATATTAAATTTATTATGATGATAAACTATGCGGCGGTTTCTGGGCATATCGTCGTTATTACAATCACTATAAACTACCTGCCGTTCAAGGTAGTTATTTTCATCTAAGGAGGAATGTTATGTACAACGTAGCAATAGTAGGAGCAACCGGCATGGTCGGCAGAACTTTTATCAAGGTCCTGGAGGAAAGAAATTTCCCTATAGGAAACCTATATCTTTTTGCCTCAAAAAAATCAGAAGGGATAAGCCTTGAATTTAAAGGCAAACCATATAAGGTAGAGGAACTGAAGAAAGATTCTTTCGACAGGGGAAT
>DHDL01000006.1:79381-87625 GCA_002399345.1 Thermoanaerobacterales bacterium UBA4877 | reverse complement strand
CCAAGGGCTGTACGGTAGTAGACAACAGCAACTGTTGGAGGATGGACAAGAATGTGCCGCTCATAGTGCCGGAGGTAAACCCGCAGGACATAAAATGGCACCATGGTATAATAGCCAATCCAAATTGTTCTACAATACAAATGATTATTCCATTAAAACCTCTTCACGACCAGTATAAGATTAAAAGAGTCGTTGTATCAACCTATCAGGCAGTGTCCGGGGCAGGAAGGAAGGGTATAGACGATCTTAAAAGGACACAAAACGGTAAATCGCCCCAAAAATTTCCGTACTCCATCTATAATAACTGCCTGCCGCATATCGATGATTTCTTAGACAGCGGATATACTAAGGAAGAAATTAAGATGGTAAATGAAACGCAAAAAATATTTAGTGATGATAATATTAAAGTAACAGCTACCACAGTCAGGGTTCCTGTAGAAAACTGCCATAGTGAATCCGTAAATGTGGAATTTGACAAAGAATTTCAATTAAAAGATGTACGAAGCATGCTCTCTCAGGCCCCCGGCATAGTTTTAAGAGATGACCCCAAAAATAATATTTATCCACTAGCAACAGCCGCTTCTGGACATGATGAAGTATATGTGGGAAGATTGAGGAGGGATGATACTGTAAACAGTGGTCTCAATATGTTTATTGTTGCAGACAATATAAGAAAGGGAGCTGCAACAAATACAGTCGAGATAGCCGAATTATTAATCAAGGAGGGTATGTAAATGATTATTTTTAAGGGATCAGGTGTCGCATTAGTAACACCTTTTACAACTGATGGAGTTAATTATAAAGAACTGGATAATATTTTGGAGTTTCATCTTCAAAACTCCACCGATGCCATGATAGCCTGTGGTACCACTGGTGAAGCTGCGACAATGACCGATGATGAAAAAAATTCGGTCATTGAACATACCGTGAAAACGATAAACGGAAAAATACCTGTAATTGCCGGAACCGGCTCAAACAACACAAAACACACCATTGAAATGAGCAAAGAGGCGCAAAGGCTTGGAGCGGATGCTCTGCTGGTAATAACCCCGTATTATAACAAGACCACGCAGAAAGGCCTAATAAAGCACTTCACAAAGATAGCTGACTCCGTAGACATTCCTATAATAATATACAATGTGCCGAGCAGAACCGGGCTTAATATACTCCCACAGACTCTGGCAGAGCTTAAAAAGCATCCCAATATAGTCGGCGTAAAAGAAGCAAGCGGCAATATTAGCCAGATAGCCGAGGTGTCCAGATTATGCGTAGATGATAACTTTACCATATACTCGGGAAACGACGACCAGGTAGTTCCAATAATGGCTTTAGGCGGTTTGGGAGTTATTTCTGTTACGGCAAACATCCTGCCTAAAGAAGTACACAATATGACTGCGGCATTCCTCGAGGGTGACGTAAAAAGAAGCCGCGATCTTCAGCTGAAACTCAACCCATTAAATAAGGCCATGTTCATGGAAGTAAATCCCATACCCATAAAAACCGCAATGAATCTGATGGGAATGAATGCAGGTCCTCTCAGGCTACCATTGACCGATATGGAACCTTCCAACCTAGATGCATTGAAATCAAAACTTACCGAATACGGGCTTAAAATAAAAGCTTAATCATTTATCGAGGTGCAAATATGCAAAAGATAATCATACAGGGAATAAAAGGCAAGATGGGCTCTGTTCTTTTTAAACTACTGGAAGATAGTGAAGAACATGAAGTCGTAGCAGGAGTGAGCAGGAATTACAATAAAAACAAAGAAGTAACCATTCCTGTCTACCACTCATTGAATGAAGTAAAAGAACATGCAGACGTATGCATAGATTTTTCTAATCATTCCGCAGTAAACAGTCTGCTGAAGGGAGCGGTAGAAAAACAGATGCCGCTTGTTATATGTACAACCGGTTTCTCCGATGAAGAATTAGGTTGCATCAAAAAGGCTTCGGCTATTATACCTGTTTTCCAGTCGTATAATACCTCCATTGGCGTGGCTGTAACAAATGCCCTTGTTGCCAAAGCGGCTAAGATACTTAAAAACTTTGATGCGGAAATCATAGAGGCACATCATAATCAAAAACAAGACTCCCCCAGCGGCACTGCATTGATGTTGGCAAATACAATAAGAGAAAACTCTCCCGAGAGGGATATTCTTAAGTATGGAAGGCACGGGCATGATAAGAGAAATAAGGATGAAATAGGTATACATTCCATCAGAGCCGGCAGCATTGTGGGTGAACACTCGATTTTATTTGCCGGTGAGGGAGAGGTTTTAGAAATAAAGCATACGGCACAGTCGCGAGACATCTTTGCTCGGGGAGCGATAGCCGCTGCAGATTTTATAGTAAACAAGGCGTCCGGTTTTTACGGGATGAAAGATCTTATGGGAGGAGCTTAATAAATGGAAACAGATGCTTATGAACTGGCGAAATACATCGGCCAGGCCAAAAAGAAAACGCCGGCCAAGGCATACATAAACGGGCATTTCGCAGGTCTGGATTTTACAGGTATAAAGGCATTCGGCTGCGATAGCTTCCGCCTGATAATCGGAGAATTAAGCGATATAAATGCCTTCGTTGAAAAAAACAGAGATAAGATAACAGATATGTATATAGAGACAGACCGGCGTAATTCCGCAATCAATCTTTTAGATACATCCAAGCTTGATGCACGTATAGAGCCCGGCTCCATTATAAGAGAGCAGGTATCCATCGGCAAAAAGGTGGTAATCATGATGGGTGCGGTTATAAATATCGGATGCGAAATAGGAAACGGCACTATGATTGATATGAACGCCGTAGTAGGAGCGCGTGCAAAAATAGGAAGCGATTGTCATATAGGAGCGGGTGCAGTAATAGCAGGTGTACTTGAGCCACCCAGTGCCTCACCCGTCGTTATCGAAGACAGCGCCCTTATCGGTGCCAATGCAGCAATTCTGGAGGGAGTAAAGATAGGTGAAGGCGCCGTAGTAGCAGCCGGTTCCGTCGTAACCGAGGATGTCCCGCCACATACCGTTGTTGCAGGCAGCCCCGCTGTTACTGTAAAAAATGTTGATAAAAAAACACAGGGTAAGACAAAATTAATGAGTGATCTTAGAAAATAAGAAATAGGCCGGTTTCGGCCTATTTTTTAAAACTCTATTCTTTTCCTTGCGGTGTCCCCTTATCAAAAGGATGTTTATTCATTTCCTTCTCGGTAAAAGGTCAGTAATATCCGGCATCTTCTTATTAATAAATTATTCCAATTTCTCCAGTTTGGAAACAGAAACCTCGTAAGCAGTCCGCGTTACTATATTATCCTCATCAAGCTTTTTCTGATATTCCCTGCTTTGAAATCTTCCCCATAACTTGATGTGGGTCCCTACGGCAAAATTATCACAGAACCTGGCATTCCTGCCCCAAGCTATACAAGGTATGTAATCCGATTTATTATACATCCTGTTTACAGCCAAAAGCAGATCGCATATCTCTCTGCCAAAGGGCGTCGTCCGGTAAACAGGTTTTTTACATAGATATCCTTCCAAATATATATCATTTGGATTTTTTGCTTCAGTTTCTTCATCAGCATTTTTGATATCCCTGCAAAATACCGAAAGCAGAAGCCTGCTCCTACCGCTGTCGGTCATTCTATTATATGACCGGATTTGTCCCGTTATACAAATACTCTTCCCTATATTAAGGTCAATGTCATTTAACAGCCTCTCTGAAATCGTCACCGGCAGATGGTCATATGTATCGGAAAGTCTAGGAACATCAACAATAAAATTATAAAATTGCTCCCCGTAAATCTCATGACTAAACTTCATATCTGAAGAAATGGTGCCGATTAGATTAGCAACGTTTGTATTTATTATATTCCCTAGCATTTTCACTCTCCCTTTCAATCGTATGTTTTTCTACTGATAATCATATTAAAGGGAGTAGATAAATATACCATATTATTAGCTAATATTTAAATAGTCAGTCCAAACGCCTCTTATTTTATCACTGCCAAGCAAAAAAATCTCATCCCCTTTCCCAGCTGAATTCATGACATCCTTAATCACATTGTACATTTTATCCGCTTTGAAATCCACATTGTATTCCTTAAGCTGCTGCATAATATATGACGGATTGTTACCCTCGTTTTCTATATAAATGTTGTAATTGTACACAGAGAACCAACCCCGGACTACATCGGCAATTTTCTTTTTCATACCCAATCCATAATCCTCAAAACTGTCCAGCACCAGATAAATATTTTTACTTTCATTCTCACTCTGGCTCTCCAAAACAGAAAAAAGCTGATAAGGGTTGCTTATTTTATTATATACAATACTGAAATCCCCATCGAATATCCTCTCCATATTGCCGTCAAATTTAAGACCGGCCAACGTCTTTGTGATCGTATCATCATCCACGTCAAAAATCAAAAATGCCGATATAGATGCCAATGCATTATATATATTATATTTGCCTGGCACATCCAGCCGAACTGAAAACTCTTTTGGCAGCACACAATTTCCACCAAGTGTTTTAATAGTCCTCTGGACACAGCATGTGAAGGTTTGGCTTTGCTCTTCCTGATTTATGCTGGATGCAGTCACAGTTGCTTTGCTGCTAAAACCATAATCAACTATTTCATCTGTACAGGGCATCCTTATACTGTAATTTGCATCGGCGTTTGCAATAATGGCGGATGCTTTTGAAAAATACTGCAATTCCTTTTTCGCCGGCCGGGCCAGGCCGGCGAAAATTATCACATCACAATCCCTGCTGCCTGCACCCTCCCATACCCTTACATTACTTAACACTCCATTAAGCATGGTTTTTATTGTAGTCTTGCCTCCCCGCCCTATTATCGAAATGGTAGCCATAGGACATCAGCATCCTTTCTTAAGCAGCATGCTTAGTTGTTATAGTAGATAAATCAGTATATATATATTATCTTGCACATAAAAACTCTTTATATGTAAAAAAAAAGCTGCCCATGCATGGCAGCTACTACTTAGCAAAAACATGATTTCCTATTCTTTTAATTACCGGCCTAGACCAAATCCATTTGGAAAATGTCTTTGCCGGATTATAATAGTATATTGCACCTCCGCTCGGATCAGATCCGTTGGCCGCCTCCCGGGCCGCTTTCAATGCTATTGCACTCGGTTGTTGATTCATCTGACCGTTGACCGCAGCAGTAAAAGCTAGAGGTTCATAAATAACACCGGCTAATGTATTTGGAAACTTAGGATTTCCTATTCTATTGAGCACCACTGCTCCCACTGCTACCTGGCCCTGATAAGACTCACCGCGTGCCTCTCCGTTTATCAGCTTTGCAAGCAGGTATGTTTCATTCCTGCTCAGCCGCGATGATATACCCCTTGATGGCATAGAAGCAGAAGTATTCATCTTATTACCTGCAACATTACCGGTAGATTTACATGACGGCACTAATAGTTTCTGCCCGGGATATATACAGTTGCTCCAGTGGTTATTTGCCTTCTTGATTGCGTTAACTGAACTACCGTACCACTTAGCAATTTTAAACAGAGACTCACCCCTGCTCACCACATGGACCTTATATCCTGATGTCTTTGTCGGAATAACTAGTTTTTCTCCCGGCATTATATTATCGCTCCAATGGTTGTTTGCCTTTTTTATCGAACCAATACTACTATTGTACCAGCTTGCAATCTTAAACAAGGATTCACCCTTGCTCACTACATGAGTTCTGCCGGCTGCCTCAACCTTTTTAGGCATTGAAACAAAAGCAGTCCCCAAGGCCATTGCAAAAACTGCAATTAATATTATTATCTTTCTCATGTTATCACCCCTTACATGTATTTATTGAAGCAATAACAAGATTATATTTAATATGTCGTTTTTTGTCGATTTGCCTATATGTACGCTATCGGTCCCTATCTCAAATGATATTACAAGCTTATATAATACTTGAAATAGCCTTAGAAATGCTACATGATACCAGCAATTTCATATACTAATTAGAGTCGTTACTTTGTAAAATTTGGGTTCCCTTATAATCAATATAATAATTATCTTTATATATGAGGTCTGACGCCCTGACAAACTTATAACCGCGTTTTCTAAGTTCTCCCAGAATTGTCGGTAATACCTCAGGGGTATACTTGCCATCATTATGGAATAAGATTATGGAACCTTCTTTTGCTTTAGGCAGTACCCGTTTAGACATAGTCTCAGGTGATAAATCCTTCCAATCCAGC
Source organism: Thermoanaerobacterales bacterium UBA4877 (assembly GCA_002399345.1). Classification (GTDB taxonomy): domain Bacteria; phylum Bacillota; class Thermoanaerobacteria; order Thermoanaerobacterales; family UBA4877; genus UBA4877. Next base: position 81,402 of record DHDL01000006.1, on the reverse strand, counting down.
GAATCCACATCCCACTGTACTACCTGATACCCCAGCCTTCTGGCAGTTAACACCACCTTGTCATTATATTCTCCATAAGGTGCCCTGAACAGCTTTATATCTTTACCGGTCAATTTTTTTATTTTTTCCGATGTCGTTGACAGTTCCTTTTCGATCTCCGCCTCTGAAATACTGTTCATATGAGGATGTGTAGAAGAATGATTTCCTATTTCATGTCCCGCCTTGCTTATCTTTTTCACCATATCCGGGAAATCATCAACCCAGATGCCCACCAGGAAAAACGTGGCCTTCGCATCATATTGATCTAATATGTCCAGTATTTTTTGAGTATTTTCAGCGCCCCAGCTGGCATCAAATGTAATGGCTACCTTCTTTTCCTTGGTATCCACATTGTATACGGGGAGTTCCCGCTGCGGTGAGAAAACAGATATTATTCCCCTATACCCGCCATTATAGCATACGAGAGATATGCACACCACTAAAAAAACAGCGCATATCTTGATGAGTCTGTCCCAACTAACAAAGAATAAATGCATTTTATCCCCCCATTCTTTATTTAATTTATTCTTTTAAAAGCTTTATTATACTTTTTAACCATAAATTACATCTCATTTTAATGAATATAAATGTTGATATATTTAAAAAATACATATGCAAACAGTATTTGAAAGTAGGTAATAATTATGGCCTGGGTTTTGATTTTTTTGGTAATATTCGCCGCATCCTTTTACTACTTGAAGTTTTATGATAACAAGGAACTTTCCCCCGTGTCGGTTCCCGCATCAAAAAACAAGGACAGGGCGCAAAACAAACCTCCAACGGCTTTTAAAGATGTGGCGGGATTGGATGAAGTAATAGAAGAACTGCATGATCTGGTCGACTACATGAACAATACTCAAAAATATGCGGCACTGGGTGCAAAATTCCCCAAGGGGATTATATTCTATGGACCTCCGGGTACCGGTAAAACCTTGCTTGCCAGTGCACTTGCAGGTGAGACAAAAGCCACCTTTTATCCCGTGAGTGGATCGGAGTTTGTAGAGAAGTATGTAGGTGTCGGTGCCAGTAGAATAAGGTCTCTTTTTCAAAAAGCCCGCAAGAATTCTCCCAGCGTGATATTCATTGATGAAATTGACGCTGTAGGCAGCCGCAGAAATATAGACAATAACTCCGAGAAGGACCAGACATTAAATCAGCTGCTTGTAGAGATGGATGGTTTTAATTCTAATGAGGATACCGTAATGGTAATAGGAGCAACCAACAGGCTGGACCTGTTGGATGATGCTCTTCTAAGACCAGGGCGGTTTGACAGGCAGATATACATCGGCCATCCCAATCTCAGGGCAAGAGAAGAGATACTGCGTGTTCATACTAAAGATAAACCCCTTGAATCTACCGTGGATCTCAAAAAGCTGGCTTCCAGCACATACGGCATGACCGGAGCCCATCTTGCCTCTATAGCTAATGAAGCGGCCATACTTGCCGTAAGAAGGAATAAGACGAATATAGGCAACGAAGAATTTGATGAGGCAATTGAAAGGGTTATAGCGGGTATCGAAAAAAAGAATGCAGACATAATTGAAAGAGAAAAGGTCATGGTCGCTTATCATGAATCCGGGCATGCATTGATTTCCAGCCTGCTCAAGGTAAACTCCGTAGGAAAAATATCTATAAAGCCAAGAGGCCAGGCCTTAGGATATGTACTCAATATGCCCAATGAAGATAATTTTCTTCAAACAAAAACTCAGCTTTTAAACAGGATTAAAGTGCTTTTAGGTGGCAGAGCGGCAGAAGAGTTGATATTCGGCGATGTTACATCAGGAGCATTAAATGATCTCAAAGAAGCTACAAAGATAGCTTTAGCCATGATTACCTCATACGGTATGAGCGATCTGGGAAAAATGGTATATGACGATCAGAATATGCATGACAATGAAAATGTAAACAGAGAAGTTAATAAAATAATTGACGAATGTTATGACTATGCCACAGAGGCTCTTCGCCAAAACAAAAAACTGCTT
>DHDL01000006.1:63521-79061 GCA_002399345.1 Thermoanaerobacterales bacterium UBA4877 | reverse complement strand
AGTGAAAATAAGATAAGAATTTTAATCACCGCCGCAGATCTGAAGAAGAAGAACATCGATATAAATGATCTTTATTATGATGACACAAAAGCACAGAATCTCTTTTGGGAACTTTTATACGAGGCATATTTAGAAGAAAGCTTTGATGTGGATAATTCAAAACTTATAGTCGAGGTGGCTCCGGTATCCCATGACAGTTTTGTTATCCTAGTCACACGAATCCCTGATAAAAAATCGGTATTGTATTCCAGCAAACACCGTAAAAACTATTTAAACAACTTCTATCAGTTCAGTTCATTTGATGAATTTGTAGATCTGTCTAAGGAAATTGAGGGACTATTCTCAGGAGAAAGTAGCTTTTATAAATATCAGGATTGGTATGTACTTTATCTAAATGGCTATCTTACCAAAAAGATTCAGGCAATACTGGAAGAGTATGGTACGAGAATTAATACATCTTTAGGTATTTTAAATGAACATGGTAAACTCTTAATAAACAAGAATGCACTGGATGTAATGAACCAATACTTCTAGCTTAAAAAAGGCAGGAGCGGAAAAAATCGCTCCTGCCTTTTTTAAGCAGCTATAGTTTTTAATGAATTTCTTAGTATATCTCCCGAAACACTCTCTTCTTTTATAATTATATCGGACAAACTCAATATAATTTCTTTATTGCTCTCAATTATAGAACGTACATCCTCTTCTAAACCCTTGATTATCTCGGATACAGCGCAGCTCAAATCTTTTTTTGGAAGATCATCCTTACTTATTATGCCAAGTCTAGACATACCTGAGTAGATGATGTCCTTAGCGTATTTTATAGCCTGCTCAAAATCATTGGATGCTCCGGTGCTCCGATCATTTAATATAATTTCCTCAGCCATGGCGCCTCCCAGGCAAACCTCAATCTCTTTTTCCAGTTCCTCTTTAGTGTATAGGTAGTGATCATCCTTCTCTGTTTGCCTTACGAATCCGAGCGCGTTGCCGCGCGGTGCTATGGTGACATTGGCCACGCTACCCGGCATGAGTGTCTCTATTAACACGGCATGGCCGGTTTCATGTATAGCCACCCTCTTCATTTCACTGTCCGACGGCTTTCTGTCCAGTTTTTCACCCATTATGACCTTATCAACCGCTTCCATGAGATGCTTTTGTGTGATGACATCCGATTTATCTCGCAGGGCAAGTATGGCCGCCTCATTGGTGAGCGACTCTAAGTGTGCACCGGAAAACCCGAATGTATCCTGCGCTATTGATTCTAAATTTGCATCCGGCGCCAGCGGCTTACCCTTGGTATGAATCTTAAGGATTCCCAAGCGGCCCTTTTTATCCGGCAGGTCAACCCTAACCTGCCTGTCAAAACGGCCGGGCCGGAGCAATGCTTCATCAAGCATATCCATTCTATTAGTCGCTGCGATAACCAACACCTTTATATCATCATCCTGGCTCGCACCATCCATCTCGACCAGAAGCTGGTTCAGTGTCTGGTCATACTCCATATGGCTCTCATTGCCGCCTCTTTTAACACCTATAATCTCAATCTCATCAATGAATATTACAACGCTCTTTTTACCTTGCTTTTCAGCCTCGGACCTTGCCGACTCAAATAATTTTCTTACTCTTTGTGCGCCGACACCGGCATATACCTCTATAAATTCACTGCCGGATGAAGCAACAAATGCAGAATCTGTATAAGAAGCCGCCGCCTTAGCTAAAAGCGTCTTTCCTGTTCCCGGAGGGCCCCATAAAAGGATACCTTTTAGAGGTCTTATACCCAACTTCTTAATATCCTTATCATGTATAATAAAATCCAGTGCCTCTTTCAGTTCCCTAGCCGCCGTATCCTGTCCTCCTATATCTTCAAACTTCACCACATCGACATCATTTACGGTTTTAAGGCTGCCGCCGACTTTACCATCCAGTAGAAAATTAAACATAAGAAGCATAGCTCCAATGAATATAAAAGGAGTTATATCAAAACCCAGGATAGCCAGAAAAATTGTTACCGCTACAGCAGAGCCGATCAATACTTCTCTAATCATTAAGCCTTCCCCCTCAAAACCTTTGAGTAGTTTACAACCTTATATAAAGCACTGTCACCCTTTTGCATGGCCACATAAATGTTATTCTCATCAACTTTAATTGTATAATTTATACCGCCGGATTTCAACTTATCATGAATGTTGTTCCTCATAGTGGGAAAATCGCCGTTTATCTTTGATTCATAAATATAATAGGAAATATCGTCAAAATGTACACTTAGGCCTTTATAGTCTTTGCCCTTTACGTCCTTTATTACGATTTCAGATTGCGGAGACTTTTTGTTTATCTCTTTCTGTGTATCAACATACACACTTTGAAGATCAGCATTCTTCTTTATACCAATATATATCTTTTGAGAAACCTTGTCTTTAACTATTTTAACAGATTTTACGCCATATATTTTCTTGATGCTGTTTTCCAGGCTGTTATTTGAATATTTCATATAAATATCAAGCCCAAAAAGGAGTGCAGCTAATAACATCACAGCCACAATGATTACAATATATAATTTTATACCTTTAAACATTTTTACCTCCCTGCAAACAGTATATACTATATTATATCATATTTATATATCGTTTCAATCATGGTATTTATAATATTTTAATATATCATTGATATCATTTATAGCAAAAGATTTCTCCGCGTCCGTAGTATCAAACTCCATGGATTTTTTAACAAACCCCAAGAATTCATCCAGATCTTTAAACACGGGATCAACGCTGGAAATCATGTCACTCATAAACACTCTTTTTTCATCAGGCTTCAATTTATTAAGCTTTATATCGATATCATGGATTATATTATCCACAACCTCATAAAGATCCTCGGAAGGTATATCATAAAAATCTGATAATGTTAAACCCTCGCCATCCTGCACAATTGTGTTCAGATAATAAAAATAGTTGATTAAATCAACTAAATCTTGTTCAGGCATATTACCCTTATCAAAGGCTGCACCATTTATATTTTCAATTTTAACAGAGTATTTTTTTAGTACGTCATACCATTTACGCACTGCTGATCTTATCTCATGAAATATTGATTTACCCAGCCTTTTATCCTGTCTTTCATCCGGAATTGTAACATATCTGTCAGTGTAATATACAAGGGGTTCTTCTTTAACAAGGGTTGCATAATCCATATCAAAATCTAGTAAAACAATCATGATCCGATTTAAAGACATTATATACGACCATATAGTTTCATAAACCCTGTTCAAATCAGCGGTATATCTCTTAAGTCCCCCACAATATCCAAGAAGTTTTCTACCGGACATCTCCCTGAAATTCGCATCATTATATTCTTTAAGACATGTATAGTATAAATTGTCAGTCAAATCCTCCCTGGGATATAAATCCTCGTTTACCATTCCGTATATGCCATTTATACCATCCAAGGCATAATCAAAGTCTTCCTCTATCATACCTGTTAAAGAAGTCTGCATATACTCTAAAAAAGAATTTTTAGTCATCCTGATCGGAACGGCCATAAGTATTTCCCGCTGCATAATTTTTAGCGTTTGCGATTTCTTAACTTTGAGCGAATTATACAAGTTATTGTAAAATCCCTCAAGATCGTATTTACGGTGATATCTATCATTTTTACTGCGCCAGTACGAATACAGCCTAAACATATGATGGGAATACAATGAAAGAAATCTGTATTCCTCATAATAATTAAGCAATAATTTTTTTATCTGAAACAGTTCAATTATTTTTTTACTTTTTAGCGCACCCTCCATGTTTAAAATATGCTCGTAATTTTTTATTATATCATCTATATATAAAAACTTATCGGAAAGCTCATTTTCTATTGTGCAACCCTCAAGCATTTTTAAATTATGTTTAGAATATGCATACTCCTCAAACATTTCAATAGAGGCCACAACATCAACCGCACTTATAAACTTTTTATTTGCTCCGTCTGTGTTGGATTTATTATCTTTAAAATATTCATCATTAAGCTTGTTGTTCTTATTTTTTTCTCTCATGTAATAAACACCACTCCTGTCTGTAGCCTGGTATTGATTTAAGTTTAGCACAATTTTATATGGCAGGCAATGAAAGCAAAAATAAAAAGGGGGTTAACCCCTTCTGTCAAGATAATTACCTTTATCCCCTATATCCATATATAATGACCTTACCTGCTGCTTTTCCTTCTTCATTTGATTAATCCTCTTATTAAGCACATCAGCCCTGTTGATAAGCTTATTATGATTTTCTTCATCAACAGCCACAATTTTTTTCTGAAGGTCCCTCAAATCATCCGAAGGATGAGCAGCCATGCAGGCGGCATTTTGTACATTCAATAAATCAATTTTATTCATAACCTCTTGTTTCTGTTCTATTAAATCAGTTAACAAATCAAAATCATCATTATCAATGGCTTCACCTTGTTTCTGCGAAAGAAAATAAAGTTTTTCAAACAGATCCGCTTTGATATCCGGCATTGACTTTGCCTCCACTGATATTCCTCCAATCACGCCTTTTTTTTAGCCTCGGCCCAAGTGCTTCGTAAATCCTTAATCAACGGCAGCAACTGTAATAAGCACTCTTTATCCTTACAAATGTTTGACTGTACCAGTAGACTAAAAAAAAATGAATAGAGGTTGTCCAGATCCGCGGATACCTTATAGCTCATATCAAGGCTTGAGCGCAGTTCAGTAATAATTCTCTCTGCCTTTAGTATATTTTCGTTTGACCCGGCAAAATCCTTATTATCGATTGAAATTACAGCTCTATTGATAAATTTTATACATCCGTCATATAGCATTAGTATAAGATCTTTTGGTGTAGATGTCATGATTGAATTATTTATATACTCATTGTAATGATTTAACATGGTGCCCCTCACTTCTCTTTATTGAAATTGTTGAGAAAGCCATGCACTCTGCGCATTCATCTGGCTTATCATCTGCTCCATCCGCGTAAACTGCCTGTAATACCTGTCTTCTATGTTACTGAGCCTGTCCTGCGTATCCAAGATCCTGTCATTTATATCCCTTATCTGTCTTGCCATAAAGCTTTGGTCATATAATTCAATTCCAAGATAATCTCCCGAATTCCGCTTTATCCTGTTCAGACCGTCGTCTAACTCTGTATGCATGTTACTCATAACATTCTTCATGAGACTTATTACGGCATCAGGATCTTTTTTTGTCGAATCTTTGAGTTTATTGTCATCTATATACAGCTTTCCGTTCTCGTACCACTTACCTGTTGTAATTCCCAGGTCAGCCAGCATATCATAGCTTGGATCCGCACCGTCTGCCTTGGAGTATATTGCCTCCCGCATGGAAAAAAGCAGATTGGATAATATAGGATCACTCTTTAAAAGGCCACTTTTCGCCTTTTCCTCCCATTTTTCCTGTTGTGTATCAGACAGCTGATCCCTCTGATCATCCGTTAAAGGTTTATAATCGAGATATCTTTTCTCCGAAATTTTCTCGTTTATCTCGGAAATCAGGTCATTATAATCATTTAATATACCCTTGACCTGGTCATATATATAATCTGTATCGTCATCTACTATTATTGAGGTCTTGCCTTTACCGGCGAGCGAAATATTGAGGCCGGTAATCTGGAAAGTATTCGCCGGTTGGGTAAGAACTGCACCGTTAACTTCAAAAACAGCATCCTTTCCCGACGATGACTGTGGAAGACCCATAAGTTCATTTAAAAAATCCTTCTCCCCGCCACCTGTTATCACATCTGCATCCATATAGCTGATCACATTTGAACTTCCCGTGGAGTTGGATGTTATAAAGAGCCGGTGTAAATTATCATCATATGACGCCGTTACACCTGTATCGGATTCGTTGATCTTGGCCACCAGGTTCGCTATGGTGTCACTGGCAAAATCCACCGTTATTTCTTTACTGCTTTCCCCATTCGAGATGGTAAACTTGCCTGTGTCGTCTAGAATATCGAACTGCTCGCCCATCGTCTTCAAACTTCCATCGTCATTATAGGCGGTGGGTAAGTCTATAGTACTGGTCATATATGCAGCCGTGGCAAGCTGTTTAACATCTATATTATATGTTCCGTTATTGGCCTGCGTCCCAGCCGTTACATTTGCCACACTGCTGCCATTCACCCGGACATCTTTTGATCTGTAATAAGAAGTAAATTCCATATCAAAGACCTTCTGATTAAATGCGTATGCCTTCTTTGCCAGTTCTGTGTAATCCTGCTGTTTCCATTCCAAAACCGTCTTATCCTGATTTAATTTATCCAGTGGGGCTCTTTGAGCCTGCATAAGATTCTGGATTATGGATTCATAATCTATTCCCGAGGCCAGGCCACTCACTCTATTATAATTAACCGAACTTACGGTGCTCATACCATAATCACCCTCATACTATATATATTTATCCACAAACAAGCCGACTATCTGCCATATCGTAGCAACCAAGTCCAACAGCTTCTCCGGAGGAATTTCCTTTATTACCTCCTTGGTTTCGTCATCAACGACCTTGACCATAATTTCATGGGTACACTCATGTATGGAAAACTCCAGATGAGTCTCCGGTCCGATCAGCTCCTTATCAATTTTTTCCATATTCTTGATATACTGATCTTTACTCACTAGTCTCCTTACACCATGACATGTATCCTTATCATCTTCATTATGATTTACACACACATGAAAAGGCCTGGCCTCATACCGCACGGGATTATTTGTCACCATAGAAATATCTCTCACAGTGCCTAAAGACATAATAACAACCCCTTATCGCTTTCTATTTATGTATATCGGCCTTTTCTTTACATTATTTATATCTTTTTTAAATTCTTTTGCCCTTTGGGACAAACGCTGATACATATGCCGCATACATATCCATAACCAATTTTTTGATAATTCTTCTTCATAAACTCGCTGCAGCCTCTCACATCGGCTATATCTTCCCTCGGCATCCCGGCACTCCATGTCGTATTCCTAAGTGAAAGCGACGGACAACTCCTCACACATATACTACACTTGCCGCATCTGCTCATAACCGTCGGCCGGCCTGCCTTTAAAGGCAGGTTAGTTATGATAGTGCCCAGTCTCACCCGCGGACCATACTCCCTCGTTACAAGAAGACAGTTTTTTCCAATCCAACCCAGGCCTGCCCTTGTGGCGGCTGTCTTGTGGGGAAATGCCCCCTTAAAAGTCCCCGTGCTCTGTGAAGCAGCAATGGGAATAGCCTTAAAACCCTTGTCCTCCATATAAAGAGCGGCTTTAAGTCCGATTTCATCTATAAGAGCATTGACCGTCTTATAGAGATGATAATATGTAAATGTGGGACCGTCTTTTACACCGTCCATAACCCCGTCCGGCATCCTGACTGCATAACTTACTGCATAATCGCACCCTTTAAATTCATCATATCCAAGGTCCCCTATATATGTGTAGCCCACCAGGCAGGCTCCCAAGGATAATATCAGCCTTTTTAGTTCCTCTTCCAATTTATTCACCGCCTAAAAAATATATAATACAATTAAGCACTATTATAGTATATAATAAAGATGAGGTGATAGTATGTCAAACATGAGAGAAATAGCAGAAAACAAACTCATCATTTTATATATACTTAGCAGGGCGAAAAGACCTCTTACACAAGACCAGCTTACCGAAATAAATCAAAGCGGAGGATATATGAATTATTTCATATTTGCTCAAGAATTAAATGAACTTATAGATGGACAATACGCAGAGAAAATCAATCAAATGTACAAAATCACTCTCAGGGGAACACAAATACTAAACATGTTTATAAACAAAATACCCGACCTCACCATGAAAGACATTGATGAATATGTAGCATTGCACAGAGAATCCTTTAAAAGGGATTCAGAAATATTTTCAGAGTTCTATAAAATATCCGGCAAACAATACGTAGCAAATCTTAAGGTGATAGAAAACGAAATGGTTCTGATGGAGTTAAATTTAAATGTGCCCACATCAAAACAGGCTGAAAAGATATGCAGTACTTGGAAAAACAAGGCAAAAGACATATACCCGTATCTAATAAATAATCTGGGTAATGACTAGTAAGGCTATAGGCAATGGGCCTGGCGATAGTAATTCCCATTGCCTTTGAAAAACTCTTTATGCCACATTTATTTATCTTGATAATTATATAAATTATAACTATCGTATACCAGCCGTGAAATCTTTCCTATTATTTCCCGGCCATCCTTGTTTGTGGGTGTTTCATTCGTAAGTACATTGATAATATAACGGCATTCAGGTAAAAATACAATCCCGACATCATGCTCCAGTCTGTCTAAGTCTCCAGTCTTGTGAGCAATCATCGTATTATTCGGCAGGTATAAATCTAGTCTTCCCTTAACCTGCTGTCTTTTAAGTATATCCATCATTATAGAGCTGTACTCTTTATCAATAACCTCCCCGTCATATACTTTTTCAAGAACATTTGTCATATCTGCCGCACACGTTAAATTCTCCCTGCCGGCTCTCACCGCATCCGCGTCCATCATTTTTCTCTTAAGCTTGGTATGTTTCATCCCTAATTGACCGGCCATCTCATTGACATCTTCCATCCCTGCTGTATCTATAAGCAGATTAGCCGCAGTATTATCACTTATTATTATCATAAGTGTCATGATTTCCTTCAGGGAAAATTCATGATTGCTATCGAGCTCCTTTAATATGCCGTCCCCACCTGTTTTCATTGCCTTTAATATGGTTATATTTTCATTAAGATGTAATTTACCCTCTTTAACCTTTTTGAGTATTTCCGCCATCACTACTATCTTTATGGTACTCGCAGACGGAAAGACCCTTTCCTCATTTATATTAATAATTTCATCTGTGTTTAAATTCTTTATGGAGACACCCACGTTTCCTGTTGCCTCTCCAATCAAATCCTCTATTTGATTTTTTAATCCCATATTTGTATTCCTTCCCTTCACATCTTAATAGTACTTTTGCCTGCTGCTTTTCGGTTTAGCCAAAGAAAGATTTGATTACAATAAATATAACTGTAGCAGCCGTAATGGTAAGGCCCAGCTTAACCATGCTCTTCAGGTCCTTGGAACGCGCAAGACCCATCTGTCCCAGCATATCAGCCTCAGGGTATGCAAAGGATGTAATCTGTGATCCGACAAGAAGTATTGCCGCCCACAAACCGGAGGAAACACCTAGGCCCGTAACAAGTCCCTTAAACATTTTATCCATAACAACCGATTGAGCTACCGCTGCACCGCCAATGCCGAAAATACCCGTAAGTGTAGAAACAAGTGAAAAGATCACTTTGTTTCCCGATGCCAAAAGCGGGTGTAAAAGATTAACCAACGCAGTAAATGCTCCGGATTCTTCAACAAAGCTTATGAACGGATTAAACAATACGAACATCACAAAGAGCCACACCATGCGTCCGGCTCCCTCAAGAAATGTATCAAATAGATCGCCTAAATTAAGTCTGCCTGCCACACCCGTAATAATTGACACTGTAAACATGATAACAACCGCATATGCCGCCCCTTGTTTCGCAAATATACCATACGCTAATAATAGTATAAGTGAAACAGCAAAGGCTATGGTTGCATTCTGTGTTTCTTTTGTAGCTTTATAATTCGGATTGGGCTTCTCAACATTATCATACATGTACTTACCTTTGGTGTTCTTCTGTATCCTCAGCGCCATAAAATATGTTACAACCCAACAAATAACAGCAACCGGCAGCCCCGCGGATAATAAATACTGTGTATATGTCATGCCCATCAGCCCCATTATCGTCACCACCTGCGGTGAATACGGGCCTATGAAAAGTCCTGTCTGGCCTGCTCCTTGAAAAATAGCTGCCAGCGTCGAAGGAGTAATACCAATTATAGCAACCAACGGAATAATTATTGGTGCTATTATGGCATTAGCTCCTGCCAATGTGCCAAGCAACGCAACAAGTACACATGAGGTTATCATCGATGCAACAATGGCCTTTTTCTCAGTGTTTATGCCGATTCTTTTCATAAGCGTTAAAACAATGTTTTCGGCAACGCCGGTCTTCTTTAAAACTGCCCCCAGGCCGGAACCCAACATGATGATAAAACCAATTAAAGAAAGAAACGAGCCCAGAGAATCTGCTATCACGTCACCCATAGCTAGCAGAGGCTGTTTAGTCAGTATTGCGCTCAATATCACACATATAGCAACATTCAGCACGGGATTTATATCTTTAAAAGCAAATATGATGTAAATTACCAGTGGAACCAGCGCAACAAGCGGTGACATATTAAATAACATTTAAAACCCCCCTTTATAATATAGTCCTTTCTAATGATAGAGTTTTCCCGATTGTACTAAGTATTTTAATCTTCCTTCTAATAAATAATGTATCAAAATTGGAAAACTTCTTCAAGCATTAAATCGCCCCATTTAGACATTTGGCAATCCCTTATTATTTATTTTGTCTGTTTATATGCAAATTACATGAATTTAGTAGCCATAGAGCCTAAGCGTGGATAAAAAATCCCGCGTATCATCTAAAATATTTTATTCTATCAGCGTCCACATTTATGACATGTTTATATAACTATTCTTATTTTTTTACAGACATTAAAATTTAGATTTGATATGCATCATACAAAGCCTTAAATACTAAGAGAAACAGCTAAAAAGTTAAATGAATTATACGCTAGCCGCCATCTTGTCGCCAAAGTGCAAGAAAAACAGCAAATTACGTAAAGGACCTACTGCTAAAAACATAAAAATAGGGCTTCTTTAAAAAACAAAGAAGCCCTATTTTACTAGGCCTACTGACAAACCAGCTAAGCCGCTAATTTGCTATATTTAAATGGTCGGGGCAACAGGACTTGAACCTGCGACCTCATGGTCCCGAACCATGCGCGCTACCACCTGCGCTATGCCCCGACTAACGTATCATATTTTAACACATATAGCTGTTTTTATCAATAGAGTACCTCATTTAATTTTGTTCATCTATATCCTTGAAATCTGCCAACCGACTTCCGCAATTATCTGATATTATTATTTCTCCTTCAGATGTATTTAACTGAATCCTTGCACCAAGCTGCTCTACTAAAAACTGTGCGGGCACATATACACAATCTCCTATTTTGATCGGCAGGTTATCCATGACTACTTCTTTTCCATCAATTATAGCGGTCTTCTGACCTAGCTGAGCCACACCATTAATACGGGTACGCTTTTTATCCAGTCCGATTTTTATTTCCTTAGCTTTAGACGGCAGTGATGCGCCATAATTAAATGTGAAAAGACCATATCCGTATGCATTGTCTTTCCCTTTTGGTCCTAGGTCCTCCGTATGCATTATAAGATAGTTTTTAACCTCCGCCGGAGTCATCTTATGTCCCGTAACCCGTTTGGAGTCGGACAATATGAGAGCGGCTGCTCCCGATATATAAGGTGTTGCCATTGATGTTCCGGATAAATATACATATTTTCCTCCCAGGTATGTGGAATAGATGTCCACACCGGGACCCGCTACATCTACCGCAGGTCCTTTGCTTGAAAACGGGGCCACTATCTTCTTGGCATCCACTGCTGCAACTGCTATTGTTTCAGGGTATTTGGCCGGATAATCCACTGTATCGGATTCAATGTTTTCATCACCCTCATTCCCCGATGCGGCAATAAGGACAGCACCCTTCCTGTAGGCAAACTTCAGTGCCTGCCTTACAACGGGGCTTGGGTCGGAAGATCCGAAACTCATCGAAATAACCTCTGCTCCGTTCTCCACTGCCCAGGCTATACCGTCGGCAACATCCTCATCGCTACCCCCGCCACCTTTATCCAAAGCCTTTATCGCTAACAAATTACACCTGGGGGCCACTCCGGAAATTTTCTTACCCGATGCGGCTATTATACCCGCCACGTGTGTCCCGTGGCCATTGTCATCCATGAAATCCTTCGAACCTGTAAAATCTTTACCTCCTACAACCCTATCTTTTAATTCAGGATGCTTATAGTCAATACCTGTGTCTACTACGGCTACAACTGCATTCTCTCCTTTGGTTCTGTTCCACATGGTCTCTGCTCCGATAAGCGACAGACCGTATGATACATAATCTTTAGGTACATTTTCCGTAACAAAGACGATCTTAGGCGTCTTTGGAATTCTAAATGGCATAGAAATCCCCCCTGTTCTATATTATTAATATGATTCAGGAGGGATTGATGACACCTATATATGTTGTATCAGTTTCATATATAGCTTATTGCTATTCCATTTTACATGCGTTTTCTTTGCTTTTCTCAATAGAGATTGATATCTTTCACAGGCGAATTGATATCTTCTTTGGGCATCATCTACAAATTCTTCATCTGAATAGTTTAATTTTTCTTCTGCCAGTTTCATATCTTCAAGCGCTTCATCGATTTCAAAGAGAAGTTTTTCTCCATCCATAAAAACACCCCTCTTGGATAAGTTTATATATGTTATTCCAAGAGGGGTTGTCCATATTACATTTTCTTTAAAATTTTCCTGACCTCGCCTATAAGATACAATGAGCCGCATACAAGCATTAAGTCTCCTTTGCCTGTAACTTCTATTCCCCTGTCTATTGCGGCATCTATATCTTCTGTACAATACGTTTTAAGTTCTGGTCTTATTTCCCTTACTCTGTTGTTTAATTCATCCGCCGCCATGGCCCGCGGGCTTACAGGCTTTGTAATTACAGCCTCGCCAGCCAACGGGAGTAGGATTTTAAGTATGCCGTCAACATCCTTATCTCTTAATATACCTAATACAAGTATCAGCTTTTTATATTCAAATATATCTTCTATAGCCTTCCTGAGCACTCCGGCACCCTGGGGATTGTGTGCTCCGTCAATCATTATGTAGGGATGTGTTTTCATTATTTCCAGCCGGCCCGGCCACCTTGCCATTTCCAGGCCTCTTTCAATCACATTGCTGCCGATAACTATACCACAGCTTCTCAAAGCGCGCACGGCAACCACGGCAGTTACGGCATTGAGAATCTGATGCCCGCCTAAAAGTGATATCCTGAGGTTCTTTAAATCTCCGTAATCAAAGACCTGACCGGCCGGTGATGCAGAGATAAACTTTATTTTACTCTTATCAACCACGGTAAGGTGTGCGTCCTCCCCCCGACACTTATTTTTTATAACGGCTAATACCTCATCACCCTGAGGATAGGATACCACCCTTATACCTTTTTTTATAATCCCCGCTTTCTCAAAGGCTATCTTAGGGAGTGTGTCTCCCAATATATCCATATGGTCATACCCGATATTTGTAATAACACTCACCAGCGGAGTAACCACATTGGTAGCGTCGAACCTTCCCCCAAGGCCTACCTCTACCACTGCAAAATCCACTCCCTGTTCCTCAAAATACTTAAGGCCCATGGCCGTATCCACCTCAAACTCGGTAGGGTACGCACATTCCTTTAATACCATATTATCTATAATTGTCTTTACCTGAGTGGCAAGCTCCGCAAGATCCTCATTAGAAATATTCTTGCCGTTTATCTGTATACGTTCGTTAAACACTTCAAGATAAGGCGATATAAAAAGGCCCACCTTGTAACCGGCCTCCTTAAGTATAGACGCAATCATTGCGCAGACTGAACCTTTTCCGTTGGTACCGGCCACATGTATAATCTTATAGCTATCCTGCGGGCTTCCCATGGCTGCAGTCAATGTTTTAATGTTATTAAGCCCCAGTTTCATTCCGAACTTGCTTATGGATTGAATCCAATCTATAGTTTCTCTATAATCCATTTAAATTACAGGAAAAGGCCCATTACAATTTCGTCAACATAGGTATCATCCAGTTTAAACTGGGCCTTCCTCCTTCCCTCCTCTACAAAACCGCATTTTTTATATAGGCTTGCGGCTCTTTCGTTGGTACTGAACACACTCAGGCACAATTTTTTATAGCCCTTTTGCCTGGCCCAATCTATAGCGTAATTCATCATCTTATAGCCCAATCCTCTATCCCTGTAAACATCCCTTATATTTATTCCCACCTCGCCTACATGCTGCACCTTAGGTGACCGCCCTCCAAAATATCTCATCAAAGTCAAGAAGCCGACGACTCTACCGTCCATTCTGGCAACCAAAATAAGATCTTTGCTTCTTCTAACCCGCGATATCAAACTCCTCTCATCGGCTTCACTGTATCCAAATACCTCGGATACATTATAGACTTTTTCCCTGGCTACGGCATTAGCAATATCTATAATGCCTCTCGCGTCGGCAGGAGCTGCTTCCCTAAGCTCTAATTCACCCGAACATGTCCTGGGTCTTCTGGCAAGAAAAAACATTATAACGCCCCCCGGAGCTTTATTCAACCAAAGTCTTTATCCTGTCTTCAATTTTATTCAAGGTTTCCTCATACTTGACAAGTTTTTTTCTTTCATTCTCAACGACATTTGCCGGTGCTTTATTTACAAAACCTTCATTAGAAAGCATACCTGTAGATCTTTTTATCTCACTTTCTATCTTCTTTTTATCATTATTCAACTTTTCTATTTCTTTGTCAATATCAATAAGGTTTTTAAGCGGGATGTATACCTCCAGGTTTGAAAGCACCGCGCTTCTCATAGCTTTCTCCGACGGTTTTTCCTTTGTTATATCCAGTTTTTCCACATAACCCAGCTTTTTTATATACTCTTCCCCATCATTTAATATTTTCCTGACATCATCATTGCCTGGCCTTATGATAAGCTTAACTCTCTTAGAGGGAGGGACTCCTTCTTCCGACCTTATATTACGTACAGCCCTTATTACATCCATCAATAAGTTAAAGTCGCTTTCCTCGCGGTCAAAACCTAATTCCTCGTTATATTCAGGCCATTTTGCTATCATGATGGACTCACCCTCATGTGGAAGCTGCTGCCAAAGTTCTTCTGTTATAAACGGCATAAACGGATGTAGAAGTCTGAGCGTATTATCCAGGACATATCTTAAAACAGTCTCACATGCCGTCTTTTCCTCTTTACTATTTCCATACAGTCTTGCTTTGGATGCTTCAATGTACCAATCACAAAATTCATTCCATATGAAATCATATAGTTTTGAGGCAGCCACACCCAGTTCAAATCTCTCTAGGTTTGAGTCAACCTCCTTTATAAGTTTATTAAGTCGCGAAAGTATCCACTTATCCGATATATCCAGTTTTTCATAAGGTACCTCATAGGCCTGGTCTATCTCCATATTAAGCAGGGTAAAACGTGTCGCGTTCCATAATTTGTTTGCAAAGTTCCTGCTTGATTCCACCCTATCCCAAGAGAATCTTATATCATTTCCCGGGGAATTATTGGTAGCCAGGGTAAATCTGAGTGTGTCGGCGCCATATTTGTCAATTATCTCGATGGGGTCAATTCCGTTACCCAGAGACTTACTCATTTTTCTTCCCTCATCGTCTCTTACAAGCCCGTGAATAAGGACATACTCAAAGGGTTTCTTTCCCGTGGCCTCCAATCCGGAAAAAATCATTCGGGCAACCCAGAAAAATATGATATCATATGCGGTTACAAG
>DHDL01000006.1:57333-63315 GCA_002399345.1 Thermoanaerobacterales bacterium UBA4877 | reverse complement strand
GAAAACGGCCATAGCCCCGAACTAAACCAAGTATCCAGCACATCCTCATCCTGATGTATGTTACTGCTACCGCAATGACTACATACATCTGGATCATCCTCCGCTACAGTGACCTCTCCGCAGTCATCACAGTACCAGGCCGGTATACGATGCCCCCACCAGAGCTGCCTTGATATACACCAGTCTTTGATATTTTCCAGCCAATTGGTATAGACCTTAGTAAACCTATCCGGAACTATCTTTATTTCTCCATCCTCCACAGTCTTTAAAGCAGGACCGGCCAGTGGCTTCATCTTAACAAACCATTGTTTTGAAATCAGGGGCTCAATTACCGTATCACAGCGGCAACAGTGTCCTACACTATGAGCAAGATCCTCTATTTTTTCCATTAATCCTTGCTTTTTAAGCTCATTTACTATTCTTTTCCTGGCCTCAAACCTATCAAGTCCGGAATATTCGCCCGTATCATCAGTCATCCTGCCGTCTTCACCTATCACCTGAATCCTGGGAAGGTCATGCCTCTCGCCGATTGCAAAATCATTGGGGTCATGGGATGGAGTAATTTTAACGGCGCCGGTGCCGAACTCCTTATCAACATAGTAATCGGATATAACGGGGATTTCCCTGTCCACTATCGGAAGTATAAGTGTCCTTCCTACCGATCCCTTATATCTCTCATCTTCAGGGTTTACCGCTACTGCGGTATCTCCCAGCATGGTCTCCGGACGGGTGGTGGCAATGGTAATGTACCCGTCCCCATCTGCGAAAGGATATCTAACATACCACAAATGCCCGTTTTCATCCTTATGCTCTACCTCGGCGTCGGATATGGCCGTCTTACAACCCGGGCACCAGTTGACAATCCTATCGCCCTTATATATAAGACCCTTATTATAGAGGTTTACAAAAAATTTCCTAACCGCTTTGGAGCATTGTTCATCCATAGTAAATCTCTCTCTCGACCAATCGCATGAAGAACCTATCTTCTTAAGCTGCTCAACTATACGTCCCCCATACCTATCCTTCCACTGCCAGGCCAACTGCAAAAACTTTTCTCTGCCTATCTGCTCTTTAGTAAGTCCTTTCTCTTTAAGCATAGCAACAATCTTGGCCTCGGTGGCAATACTGGCATGGTCCGTACCTGGTATCCACACAGTAGGCACTCCTTGCATCCTTTTCCACCTTATCAGTATATCCTGCATGGTATTATCCAGTGCATGACCCACGTGGAGCTGGCCGGTGATATTCGGAGGCGGCATAACCACAGTAAAAGGCTTTTTGCTTTTGTCGACCACCGGTTTGAAATAACCTTTATCCATCCATTCATTGTATATCCTCTCTTCAAAATCGTGAGGATTGTAGGTTTTTGGAAGATCCATATAATCTCCTCCTTGATATATAGAATTTTATTATTCGTGTAACAAACATAGTATGAAAGCTTTAATCCTATATGTATATTTTTACCAAAATCATAATTTATAAAATAAAAAGGCCTTCCGCCAAAAGGACGGAAAGCCGCTGTACCACCTTAGTTCCCATAAAGGGCAATCATATAAATAACGGGCATGCCCGGCCGGGCCTACTGCGGTTTCAGCACGGCAGCTCCAAAGCTACCTTCACCGGTACGACATAGACAGGCTTACAGCCCCTGACCCGTCTTCTCTTCACATCGTTTGACCGGCTAATTCTCTTCTTCATAGCAATTAAGATATTGTTGAAAGGATTATCAGTATATTAATTTATATCTTATAATAAATTTTTAATACTGTCAATATGTGTTTAAATTTTGTTACTTGGCTTGACCCAAATAAAGGAAAACTCATTAACAAATTTTTAACTTTTTATATCATTGATTAGTGATATAATAATAATGAGTATGGCAAGGTGGTGAATTCTATGGAAAATATAGGGAAAATCCTCAAAGAAGCAAGAGAAAGTAAGGATCTTACATTGGATGATATCTCCAAGGAAACTCATATAATGACGCGTTACTTAAGTGCAATTGAAGAGGAAAACTATAGCATAGTCCCGGATAGAATCTATGTTATAGGTATAATTCGGAAGTATGCCGATTATTTAGGTCTGGATGGCGGCGAAATGGTTAAAGATTTTCTATCTTCCGTCGATGCGCAACCCATAAGTACTCCCACGGAGAATGAGAAGAAATCCAGACATTCTATGAATATAAATACTAAACCGCTCATTACCATACTTACAGTTTGTGTATTGATCGGTATCTTTGCTATAGTCATGTATATGAATCCCTACAGAGATATAAAGCAGCCTGCTGCGCCCCCATCTCCCGGTACGCAAACTTCACCCGTGAGTAAATCTCCCGCGGTGCACAAAAAAAACGCTGATAAAAAGAAAGAGCAGCCCGTAAAGCAGGACGAACTCACGATGGTAATTAAATTCAGCGGTGATTGCTGGATTAAGGCTGTTGACGATGAGGATAATGTTCTTGATGAAAAAAAATACAGTTCAGGTGAAACAACTACATTAAAGGCCAAGGAGATTAATCTTAGGCTGGGTTATCCCAGAAACGCAGAGATTGAAATAAACGGCAAAAAGATCCCTCCTATAGGTACGGATAATCCTATAACAAAAAAATTTACTTTAGAAGATATAAACAGTCAGAGCTAGATGCCCTGACTGTTTTTTACATAGCGTATTTTGTATATTTATCAGCTACCTTACTGGCTCCGCAGGAATTGGGCTTTATTTTAGCCATATATCCGCAGCCGTTTACGAGATTTACTACTTCCTTTATTATATCCTTAGTCTTGCCGTTGTTGCCCACATCCATATGAATCTCCATATTCAGATTATCTATACCGTTTACATCAAGCTTTTCAGTAAGCAAATTCGCCATATCCAAACTATAAGTTGTCTCCATAATAATCCTCTGTTTCAGGGAAGGTATCCTTCTGTTAAAAAATCTCCTATAATAGAATCTTCCACCCTTTCCATTACGATATATTATGATAGCGGTTACGAAGCATACCATTCGGCCAAGCTGCGAATCGGTACCTACAATAAGGGTATATTTACTTCTCGTGTCTTCAGCCATGAAGTCGATTATGTCTTTACTCATTGCATCAAGATCTAATCTGCCTCTTGTCGGATTGACAAAGTTCAAGTAGCTTCATCTCCCTTTCTATTTGTATATTATATCATAACTTTCGCATTTGTACACCGCTTCTTGCTTGATATCACCAAATACCTGACAGTGAATATAATAAAATTGATATGATTTACTTTGGGAGGTGTAATTTTATGCGGGTCAATAAATTTTTCCTGCTATTTACCATCATAGCAGTTCTTGTGATATCGCTCACGGGATGTTCTACACAGCCTAAATTAATAAAATTAAATTACATAGAGACGGTACGTTCAATATTTTATGCACCGGTCTATGTTGCCATAAACAAAGGATTTTTTAAAGATGAAGGTCTGGATATAAACCTTACTACGGCACAAGGTTCTGATAAGGCTATGACAGCCATACTATCAGGCACCGCGGATTTTGGTATGCAGGGTCCCGAGACCACGGTATATGTATACAATCAAGGCAGGGAAGATTATACCGTAAACTTTGCTCAGGTCACCAAAAAAGATGGTTCATTTCTCGTCGGCAGAAGTGCCGAACCGGATTTTAAATGGGAAAATCTCAAGGGCAAAACCATAATAGGAGGACGGCCCGGAGGAATGCCAGAAATGGTTTTGGAATGGGTCTTAAAGGATCACGGTCTGGCCCCGGGCAAGGATGTCAACGTAATCACTAACCTTCAATTTACAGCTACGGCCGGAGCTTTTCAAAGCCAGCCTGATGTAGATTATGTCGCCTTGTTTGAACCTACGGGAAGTATTATGGAAAAGACAGGCGAGGGAAAAATCGTGGCATCACTGGGCGAGGCCGGCGGTGAAGTACCATACACTACTTTTGCGGCAAAAAAGAGCTTTATAAAGAAAAATCCTGAAACCGTTCAAAAAATAACAAATGCTCTTTACAAAGGTCAGTTATGGGTTAAAGATCATTCATCAAAGGAGATTGCGGAGGCCATTTCTTCGTTCTTCCCCGATGCAGATCCTAAGCTCACGGAAACTGTGGTAAACCGTTACAAGGATCAGGAATCATGGACTTATACACCTGCAGTAAGCGAAGAAGGACTTGATCATCTGCAAGACTTTATTCGTTCAGCCGGAGAGCTTAAGAATGGCAAAATCGAATCCGCAAAAATAATTGATAATACCTTTGCCGATAAAGCAGTCGAATTAGTTAAGTAATTACACTTAAAGGGAAATCCCCTTAAAGTAATTGCTTAGAAAGGGGCAGATATATGGATGATTATATTATCAGCATTCTCGATTTATCCTTGAACTATCATACGACAGAGAGGGAAACAAAAGCCATAGAGAATATCAGCTTTAACGTAAAGAAAGGAGAACTCTTGGGTATAGTAGGGCCCAGCGGATGTGGAAAGTCTACAATACTATCATTGATCGCCGGGCTATTAAAACCCTCTTTGGGAGAAATATATGTGGGCGGCAAGGTAAGCTATATGTTACAGAAAGATTACCTTTTGGCCTGGCGGACTATAAAACAGAATGCCTTTTTGGGCCTGGAGATACAGAATAAACTGACGGAGGAAAACAAAAATAATGTTATTGATATGCTCAAGAAATACGGACTTGGAGATTTTTTAGATCACTACCCAAGTCAATTATCAGGCGGAATGAGGCAGAGAGTGGCTCTTATCCGTACTTTAGCGGTCAAACCGGATATTCTGCTGCTTGACGAACCTTTTTCCGCGCTGGACTATCAGACAAGGCTTGCCATATCGGATGAGGTATGGCAAATCATTAAACAAGAGAAAAAGACTGCCCTTTTTGTTACTCATGATATTTCTGAAGCCATTTCGATGTCAGACAGGATATTGGTATTATCCAAAAGGCCAGGCCATGTTATAAGCATACATGACATAAAAACCTCGGGAGACCAGGGCCCGTTAAACCGCCGAAATTCACCTGAATTTAGAGACTACTTCAATATAATATGGAAGGAGTTGGATGTACATGTATAAGGCTGAAATATCCCTAAAACCTTCAAAGGAACATGAAGAATACTTAAAGAAGGTGCACAGCATAAACTTATCAATAAGGATCTGCCAAATAGTAATTGTTGTAGCATTTTTCGGATTATGGGAGCTGGCCGGGGATATGAAATGGATAGATCCGTTTATTGTAAGCCAACCCTCCCGTATGTGGTCTACATTTTTGCAGCTGTTAAGCTCCGGTGGCCTAATACACCACATCAATGTAACAATGTATGAAACCATAGTCGGGTTTCTGTTGGGTACCGTCTTAGGTACATTGATAGCTATAGGATTATGGTGGTCGGATTATTTATGCCGCGTACTTGACCCTTATCTTGTCATACTAAACAGCCTGCCCAAAATAGCCTTGGGCCCTATATTTATAGTATGGATGGGTAGCGGCGAGGCCGCCATAATAACCATGGCCCTGGCAATATCCCTAATAGTGACAATAATAAGCGTGCTCAACGGCTTTAGGGAAGTAGATGAAGATGAAATAAAGATGCTAAAGACTTTTGGAGCAAGCCGCTTCCAGATACTTCAGAAAGTCGTGTTCCCATCCAGCATACCAACCATAGTCTCTGCTCTAAAAATAAACATCGGCCTCTCATGGGTGGGTGTTATAACAGGAGAATTCCTTGTTTCTAAAGCAGGTCTAGGCTTTTTGATCGTCTATGGAGGACAGATATTTAAGCTCGATATGGTCATGACCAGCGTGATTATACTTTCCATACTGGCTGCATTAATGTATATAGGCGTATCCTATTTAGAAAGATACTTCCTGCGCTGGAAAATGTCTTGATAATGATATGGTGTATTACATTTGTCATTGTAAAGGATGCCGTTAATTCAATTCCGGCATCATTTTTTTAATATTCAGGCGTTG
>DHDL01000006.1:0-57148 GCA_002399345.1 Thermoanaerobacterales bacterium UBA4877 | reverse complement strand
TTGCCCATTCCCGTACGTGAAGAAAAAGGTGTTATGTCTTGCATATTTACTTTTAATGTTTCAGCTATATTCTTAAGCTTAGCATTCAGTTCGCTCTTTTTAAGTTTATCAGCCTTGTTTGCCACAATATATGGTTGATATCCCATCGACAATATCCACTGGCACATCATCATGTCATCTTTAGTAGGTTTATGTCTTATATCCACAATAAGGATAGCACCCGCAAGATTACCCGCTGATCTAAGATAATGGTCAGTTGCATAGGCCCATTTATCCCTATCGGATCTGGATGCCTTTGCATACCCATATCCCGGAAGATCCACCAAATACATTATATTATTTACCTTGTAGAAATTAATCGTCCTTGTCTTTCCAGGCGTAGAACTTATTTTGGCAATCTTCTTCTCCGCCAGGGTATTTATAAATGACGACTTCCCTACATTGGATCTGCCGGCTAACACGATCTGAGGCAGGTTATCTTTTGGCATGTCCTTCACATCGATGACCGTACTTACAAGCTCCATACTCTTTATCTTCATTTTTCATTCACCAAAGCCTTTGTAATAGCCTCATCTACTGTTTTGACAAAGCAGAATGTCATATCCTTCCTCACACCTGCGGTTATATCATCTAAATCTCTTTTGTTTTCAAAGGGCATAATTATCTTCCTTATCCCGGATCTATGGGCAGCTAGCACCTTTTCTTTTACTCCGCCTATAGGAAGGACTCTGCCTGTAAGGGTTATTTCACCGGTCATAGCCACATCCCTGTTTACCGGTTTCTTTGTAAGCGCAGATAACATTGCTATGGTCATGCTTATCCCTGCGGACGGTCCATCCTTGGGCACTGCACCCTCCGGCACATGTATATGTATGTCGATGTCTTTGTAAAAATCATCGACCAGTCCCAGCTCAACACTCTTGGTCCGTATATAACTAAGTCCAGCTTGAGCTGATTCTTTCATGACATCGCCCAGCTTGCCTGTGAGTATCAGCTTACCACTACCAGGCATAACGGTTGCCTCTATTGAAAGGGTTACGCCGCCAACTGAAGTATAGGCCAGGCCCATTACTACGCCTATTCTGTCTACCTTGTTCATCTTTTCATATTTAAACGGTGGCATACCGATATATGTTGCGATATTTTTAGCCGTCACACTTACGCTATGGGAATCTCCCTCTACAATTTTCCTTGCGGACTTTCGTAATACAGATGCTATAGTCCGTTCCAGACTCCTCACCCCGGCTTCCCGGGTATATCCTATAACAATGGAGCGCACGGCACCCTCGGTGAATTTAATCTGACCATCTTTAAGCCCGTTTTCTTTCATCTGCTTAGGTAAAAGATGCCTTAAGGCTATCTGCACCTTTTCCTCCTCTGTATAACCCGGAATAGATATGATTTCCATTCTGTCCATAAGCGCATATGGAATAGTCTCAGCCGTATTCGCCGTAGTAATAAAGAGAACATTGGATAGATCAAAGGGCAACTCAAGATAATGGTCCCTAAAGCTTCCATTCTGCTCGGGATCCAATACCTCCAAAAGCGCCGACGCAGGATCGCCCCGGTAATCCGACCCTAGCTTATCTATCTCATCCAACAGAAAAACAGGATTATTAGACCCGGCTAATTTAAGACCGTTTATTATTCTTCCAGGCAAGGCTCCCACATAAGTTCTTCTGTGTCCCCTTATCTCAGCTTCATCTCTTATACCACCCAGGGACATCCTTACAAATTTCCGATTCATTGCCCGGGCAATAGATTTGCCCAGAGATGTTTTACCAACACCCGGCGGTCCGACAAAGCAGAGAATCGGTCCTTTCAAACTGTTTGTAAGTTTCCTAACGGCAAGAAATTCTAGTATCCTGTCCTTTACTTTCGTAAGGCCATAGTGGTCGCTGTCCAGTTCTTTCTTTGCTTCTTTTAAGTTCAAACAATCCTCCGTACCTATAGACCAAGGCAAATCAAGTATACAATCCAGATACTCCCTTACAATAGGTGCTTCCGGGGAACCATAGGGCATCTTCTCCAGTCTTCCCAATTCCTTAAATGCTTTTTCATCAGCCTCGCCACTTAAGTTCAGAGATTTAAGTCTCCTGGAATACTCCTCTATCTCGTTCCCGTCCTTGGCTCCTTCACCTAATTCCTCTTTTATTACTTTTAATTGTTCACGCAAAAAATAGTCTTTCTCCACCTTGTCTATAGTACCCCTAACCTTGTCGTCAATCTTTTCCTCCATCTCCATGATATCTAACTCTTTAATCAAAATCTTAAGCACGAGCTCCAGTCTTTGCCTGACATCCGTCATTTCCAAAAGCGCCTGCTTATCTTCCGATTTAACTGCAATATTAGATATTACTATATCAATAAATTTATTCGGGTCATCAATAGATTGAAGATTAAAAGCCGTATAAGGCGTCATCCGTTTGACATATTCCTCATAACTCTCAAATTTCTTCAACACACTGCGCATCAAAGCTTCAATAGTTTCATCTTTTTCCACTCGTACTTCTGTGATATCCTCTATTTCGGCTTCAATATAATGCGCATTATCCGTAGGATTAATCATCCTGCCCCGCTTGATACCCTCGGCCATTATTCTTACCAAATCTCCCGACGGTTTTAATATCTGCTTAACCTTTGCTATCGTACCGGTCACATGCAGATCATTCCAAACGGGATCATCAATCTCAGGATCTTTCTGCGCACAGAGAAAGATCTCCCGATCACCTGCCATTGCTGCATTAACCGCCGAGACAGACTTTTCTCGTCCCACATCAAAATTGATAACGGTATGCGGGAAAACAACAACTCCGCGAAGAGGTATTATAGGTAATTTGTATCTAACATCGCTCACTATTTCTTGATTCTCCTTTTGATCATATCCATAATAACGTCAAGTTCGTCTATCTTAAGAATGTAGGACATTAAAACAAAAACTGCGACCCCAACTATAATTGAGCCTCCTGTACTTATAAGCTGGCTCATCTTTGATACCTCCCCTAAAACCGAGGTTAACCCGGAATAGGAAAAATATACGCACACACCCATAATGGCAGAGGCAACCGCACTCTTGCCAAATGTTTTTATTACTCCTCCCAAACCTATTTCACCTACTTTTTTACTCAAAATATATAAGAGCATAATCATATTTATAATACCTGCCAGCGAATATGAAAATGCAATTCCACCCAAGGCCAGGTTTGAAAATCTTACAAATGCCAAATTCAGAATGATGTTTATCCCCACGGCAATAGCGCCGATAATTACAGGAGTACGCGTATCTTTAATTGCATAAAATCCGCGGGTTATTACCTGAATGGCGGAATATGCAAACAAACCCAGTGAATAAAATATTAAGGTAAATGCCGTAAGCCTTACATTGGCCTCCGTAAAACTCCCGCTTTTAAACAGCAACCTCACTATCGGCTGACTAAGCACAATAAGCCCTACACTGGAAGGTACCGTAATAAACAGTATGCTTCCCAATCCCTGGGAAAATGTCGATTTAAAACCCTTATAATCGGCAACCGAAACCTGTCTTGTCATCGTAGGGAAAAAGGCGGTTGATATAGCCATGGCAAATATGCCCAGCGGCAGCTGATATAATCTGTTTGCATACCTTAGAGCCGTTATACTTCCTGCACTAAGCCCGGATGCTATATTCTGGTTAACAATAAGGTTTATCTGTGTTATAGACAATCCTATCAATGCGGGGATCACCAGGCCGATAATTTGTTTAAAACCTTCATTATGTATATCAAGGTTAAACCGAAAACGCCCGGTGGCATGTTTGACTGTTGAAAAATACTGGGTCAGCACATTCCCTGCAGCACCAATAAGCACTCCTACGGCCAGGCCGTATACACCGATCTTTTTCCCCAGCATAAGTGCCCCGGCAATTATGCCTATGTTATATACGATCGGTCCAAATGCCGACGCCGTAAATTCCTGATATGAATTAAGTATACCGGACTCCAAGCCGGCTATTGCCGTCATCATAACGGCAGAGAACATGACTCTGGTTAGCTTAGTGGTAAGCGCCAAGGTTTTTCCTGTAAATTTATACGCAACCAGCGGAACAAGATAGGGAGCAAATATAATGCCGACAACCGTCATTATTAAAAGAAGGCAGAACACCACGCTAATAAAAATACTTGCTACCTCCCAACCCTCTTTCTCCTTATCTTTTGCTAAATATGAAGAAAACACAGGAATAAAACCTGAGCTTAACGCACCCCCAACCAGAAGATAATACATAAGATCAGGTACGGAAAACGCAGCATAAAACGCATCCGTTACATAACTGGAACCAAAAATATTTGCAATAGCAGCTTCTCTTACAAAACCGAGTACCCTACTTACAGTTATTGTTACCATAAGCAGTACTGCTGCTTTTGTTGCGGTCTTCTGTGGCTCGGTGCTCATCTTTATCCCCTTTCTTAAATCTCATTTGGTATTATATCATAAGCAAAAAAAAATAACCATGGCGTAAACCATGGCTTTTTTTGTTCAATTAAACCAAAGGGATGTCAAGAAGCCGATTCCTTTTTCTTCTTAGCACGCTTCTTCCCTTTTTGTTCAGTCAAAACCAGCGTAGGAGCTACACCATCATTTATAGTCTCTTTTGTGATAATACATTTTTCAACATCATCACGGGATGGTATCTCATACATGATGTTCATCATCAGCTCCTCCATAATGGATCTCAAACCCCTTGCACCTATGCCTCTGGCCAAGGCTTTTTCCGCTATGGCCTTAAGACTGTCCTTTTCAAATTCCAACTTGACATTATCCATCTCAAACAGCTTTTGATATTGCTTGACTACCGCATTTTTAGGCTGAGTGAGTATCTTCATCATGGCATCCTTGTCCAGCGAATCCAAGGTAACGGATATAGGCACACGCCCGATAAACTCGGGAATCAAGCCATATTTCAGCAGATCCTGAGGCATCGTTTGTTTTAAAATTTCTCCTATTTTCTTATCGCCCTTACTGTTAACCATAGCCTCAAAACCTATGGAGTTAGTACCGATCCTGTGTTCTATCACTTTATCTATACCGTCAAAAGCTCCACCGCAGATAAACAATATATTTGTCGTATCTATCTGTATAAACTCCTGATGTGGATGCTTACGGCCGCCCTGAGGCGGAACATTGGCCACCGTGCCCTCTAATATCTTAAGGAGAGCCTGCTGAACACCCTCGCCGGATACATCCCTTGTGATGGACGGATTCTCGGATTTTCTGGCTATCTTATCTATCTCATCAATATATACAATACCCTTTTCAGCTCTCTCCACATCATAATCCGCATTCTGGATAAGCCTCAGAAGAATATTCTCTACGTCTTCACCAACATACCCTGCTTCAGTAAGAGTAGTGGCATCAGCTATAGCAAAAGGAACATTTAGCATTTTAGCCAATGTCTGTGCTAAGAGTGTTTTACCTGACCCTGTAGGACCTAAAAGCAGAATGTTACTCTTTTGCAACTCGACTTCATTACTCTTCGCCCTGTAATTTATCCTCTTATAATGGTTATACACAGCTACAGATAATGCTAACTTGGCATCATCCTGACCTATTATATAATCATCAAGATAATCTTTAATTTCTTTCGGCCGGGGAAGTTCACTGAGCTCAACATCGGCATCCTCTTCAAATTCTTCATCTATTATCTCCTGACACAGCTCAATGCACTCATCACATATATAGACGCCGGGACCTGCAACCAATCTCTTAACCTGATCCTGTGACTTCCCGCAGAATGAACATTTCAGTTGCTTCTGGTTTTCATACTTTGCCATCATTTCACCTCTCACTTATGCTTAACAATGATATCATCTATCAAACCGTAGTCCTTTGCCTCTTGCGCAGTCATAAAATGATCCCTCTCTGTATCAATCTTGACTTTTTCAAGCGGCTGCCCGGTTCTCTCTGATAATATCTTATTCATCTTCTGCTTAATATGCATAATGTGCTCGGCATGAATTTGAATATCAGTGGCCTGGCCTTGCATACCACCCAGCGGCTGATGAATCAATATCTCACTGTTTGGAAGTGCCATCCTTTTTCCTTTTTCACCCGCAGCTAATAAAAATGCACCCATTGACGCAGCCATACCTATAGCTATGGTCGTCACCGGTGATTTGATATATTCCATCGTGTCATAAATACCCATGCCTGCAGTGATCGATCCACCCGGACTATTTATATACAGAAAGATGTCTTTATCGGGATCTTCAGATTCCAGAAATAACAATTGAGCAATTACAAGACTAGCGGTTGTATCATTGATTTCATCCCCTAAGAATACTATTCGCTCACGAAGTAGCCGTGAAAATATGTCATATGACCTTTCACCGTGGTTTGTCTGTTCAATTACTACCGGAACCAAACTCATTTTTCCTCAACCCTTTCCTTTGATTGTTTACCTTCCGACTGCTTTTCTTTTGCTTCTTTTACCGGCTTTGCCGCATTTACCAACATCTTGATACTCTTTCTCATTTTAAGATTATCACTGATGTATTCCTTGTAATCATCCGTTATGGATTTCTTGAACTTATCAGGATTCTGATAATCTTTCGATACTACATCAATCTCTGCATTGATCTCTTCATCGGTTACATCAATTTTTTCTTCCTGCGATATTTTCTCAAGTACCAGAGAAGTTTTGACATTATTAGAAGCATCCTTGCGCATATTTTCTCTGAATTTATCTTTTGAAGTACCTGTTACCTCAAAGTATTTGTCCAAAGTTATCCCCTGGTATCTAAGATTCATATCCACATTTTTCTCCATGGAATCCAGTTCATGCTCAATCATTACATCAGGTATATCTACTTTTGCGTTGTCAACAATCTTCTGTATTACGTTGTTAGAAAACTCGTTTTCTGTTCTTTCTTTATCTTCTTCTTCCAACTTCTTTTTTATATCTTCTTTCAGGTCTTTGAGTGTATCAAACTCACTCACATCCTTAGCAAATTCATCATCAGCTTCAGGAAGTTCTTTATATTTAATCTCCTTCACAGTCACCTTAAACAATGCATCTTTTCCGGCCAGATCCTTTGAACTATAATTATCCGGGAAACGCACTTTTATGTCCGCATTCTCATTTTGCTTTTTACCTATAAGCTGATCTTCAAAACCATCTATAAAGGTATGAGAACCTATAACAAGGTTATAGTTTTCTGCCTTTCCTCCCTCAAAAGGAACATTATCAACAAACCCTTCATAATCAATTACCACATTGTCGCCGTCTTGTATTGGCCTGTCATCTGCTGAAACCATGCGGGCATTTTGATCCCTCATCTTGTTAAGTTTATTTTCTATGTCCTCATCTTTTACATTATACTCGGTTTTCTCTACTTCTATACCCTTATAATCACCGAGCTTTACATCCGGCTTAACGGTTACGTCAGCCGTAATTACCAAATCAACATCTTCACCAATTTGTTTAATATCAATTGTAGGTTGATCTATAGGCTCAATTTTTGTCTCTTTAACAGCATCTCTATAGACATCGGGAAATAACAAATCTATGGCATCTTCATAAAAAATTCCTTCACCATAATAACGCTCTACAATCTTTAACGGCGCTTTACCTTTTCTAAAACCTGGAATGCTAAATTTTGATACGTTCTTCCTATAAGCCTTTTTCACGGCATCCTTAAATTTATCTGATGATATATTAAATTCAAGGGTTGCAACATTATTTTCCACTTTTTTTAATTCAAAACCCATTCTTATCCTCCTTACAAAGTATACGGCAATTCTGCTAACATTATTATACCTCAAATTCGTTATGTGTCAAAATAAAAAAACATATAAATAACGCAATAACGGCTAATCATTACCTTTTTTAAGCTTCGTTCTGTTTTTTAAGTAAGTCCCTGATCTCAGCAAGAAGCTCTTCCGATTTTGTAGGCTCGACTATCTCTTCCTCAACTTCTTCTTTTGGATGAAGCATATCCTTTGCATTATTCACAAACTTTATAAAAAAGAATAGTGACAATGCAATCGCAATAAAATTAAGAACCGACTGCAAGAATGCACCATATGTAAGAACTATATCAGCAGATCCCGGAACTGGAATAGTTAATTTTAGGTTGGCAATATTAATTCGTCCCAGGATAATACTCAAAAGTGGCATTATAATGTCATTAACCAAAGAGGTAATGATCGAACTGAACGCACCGCCAAGCACAACGCCGACTGCCAAGTCAAGAACATTACCTCTCATTGCAAATTCGCGGAATTCTTCAAATATCTTTTTTATTTGTATACCCCCTTAATACTTTTTATTTAATAATATATCTGAGATGTTATAATCTTCAACTTTATTATCAACATTCAGGTATTTAGTTCATGTCCGTCTCATCATTCCCACTAATTCTCTTAAGCCATCTTCAAGATAGCTGATTTTTCAATAAGTATTGTCCCTCCTTATAATTCACTTTACCCGTTAATATAATTAGCCGTATCAACGGTTTTTGCTCTTGTGGAACAAAAGATTCTTTCTACAAATTGATGCATCTTAACTCATAATAGAATTATACCTTTTTCATCACCTAACTGCAAATAAAAGCCAGCACAAAATTGTATATAATAACAAGTTTACTATTATTTGCGCCTATTTTAATTTTAATCCTCTAATTTTATATTCTAAATCTTCCAGTAGAGGCAAATGATGATATTCGTCGGTTTCCAAGCACAAAACACAATATGCGGAAACATCGGTGCCAATTCATATTAAATGATTCCGTTTGCCTCGACAACTTATAAAGCACTCTATCCATTCTCGGCTACCATAGAACATATATTTAAAACTATTATTATCAAGTTTAAATATTGTGCCATTAGTACAAAAGTACTATTTCGCCATAGCAGGAATCTGACAAACCCATGAATTATCCTCATCGTTGATATATCCGGTAAATCGATAGACAGGCTGATAAAATCCTTTTGTATCGTAAACGTAATCGAGCTTACATTCTTGTATCCAAAGGGTATCTCCTTTATAGAAGGGTACATATTGTTCAAAGTTTCCATCTTCAACCTGTCCAAAAGCCGCTTTGGGAGAAATAATTTCTTCTGTTGCCACATATTTATTCCAATTGACTCCGTAATGCATGGAAGCAAGTTCCATATTGTTATCGAACTGCATTAAGATAGAGCCGGATGTAAATGCGGTCTTGGCAATCGACAGGTCATTATCGTCCGGCACGTCCCATCGAAGCGTATCATTGTTTTGTATACTAAAAATAGCAGTATCAGGAAGCAGTCCACTTTTCCTTAGCCAGTTTTTATATAAGTCTCCATAACTTTTCGCTACTTCTTTTGTCAATGTGGCGGTATGTCGCCATGTTGTGTAGCTCCATTGCCCCGATCTAAAAAAGAAGTCGAGCTGAACATCCTCACTGTTAGAACTTTTGCCAGTGTAAACACGGTTTTCGCCCTCCCGTCGTTGAACACCAGAAAAGGTGACATCTTCCGATTCGGAAACCCGATCTATAATTTGTTCTATATAATCCTGATCCTCCGCACAGGTATTTTTGTATATGGAGGCCGTGGCCGGTTGATCTGATAAGGAAAGGTCGGTGATAATTTGAATCCTTGACATATCCTGCTTTACCGCAGGAAGTATAGACATATTTCCATAAGGCTGCCGCTCATAGGCCAAAGATACGAAGCCTATTATCATTCCAATAATACATGGGAATATCAGAACTTTAACAATGGGAACAAAGTGGACACGCTTTTCCCTAATAACGGAAAGCACTGCCATTATACAAAAATATCCAAACAGGCTTCCAATACAGTTATGAAGCAAATCATCAAGTTCAAAAATCCCTGTTCCTGTTAATAATTGTATGATTTCAATACTGACAGTCAAACCAATAGATACGAGAAGAATTACATTGAGCTTTTCTGCTTTCTTCCAGAGAAGTGGTAATAAAAATCCCAACGGTGTAAACATCAGCATATTGAAAATAATAAGCTGCAATTCGCTGATTGACCACTTGTTCCATGCGTTGGCGTAAGTGCTGAAAACATCAGTATTAAAGCTGCCGGTAAAGTTTGCACCGCGGTTAAAGATGGTCAGTGCCAATACCAGCAACAACCAGCAAGACAAGAGAAACAGGATAACCCACTGTGTTTTCGACATACCCCTTTGGCCATGAAACACCTTTTTATATATTATATAGCATACAAAAAAACTAAGAGCTAATAGAAGACCACCAATTAGTGCAAACACACTCCACCGAAGTAATGCTTGAAAAATTGTAATAATATCCATAAAATATCCTCCATTTTTATACTGTATTTGAAAGCAATACATAACACATTATTATTTTACTAAATACAACAACTATATTTCTGATTTATCGCATAAGAAATTATTAAGATCTTCTTAAAAATGCGGTTTGCTTGGATATCTTTATCCCTTACCAAGAATCGTTGGTCACCGTTTTGCGGGCGTTTTTTATTCCGGATTGCTTTTCAGAGCAATCTTATATAGATTGAGAAACCACCCATTCTTGTTAAAAAGTAGGGTGCATCTATATAAAAAGCGAGGGCCTTGAATGTAAAATTCAAGACCCTCGCAATATCGAATAAATAATGGCCTTTAGCCCTATATTTATCTATTTTAATCTAATCTTATGGTGCGGAAAGGGGGATTTGAACCCCCATGAGAGTAATTTCTCACTAGAACCTGAATCTAGCGCGTCTGCCTGTTCCGCCACTTCCGCAAAATATTGGTGCGCCATCAGGGATTCGAACCCTGGACACCCTGATTAAGAGTCAGGTGCTCTAGCCGACTGAGCTAATGGCGCATATATTGACTGGGATGGCAGGATTCGAACCTGCGGGTGCCAGATCCAAATTCTGGAGCCTTACCGCTTGGCTACATCCCAATATATTCATTTAATGGAGCGGGTGAAGGGAATCGGACCCTCGCGACCAGCTTGGAGGGCTGGGACTCTACCACTGAGCTACACCCGCATTTATATTAAAAACTGGAGCGGATGATGAGATTCGAACTCACGACCCTCGCCATGGCAAGGCGATGCTCTACCACTGAGCCACATCCGCATATCCTGGTGCGGGAGAAGGGACTTGAACCCCCACGCCAAGTGGCACAAGATCCTAAGTCTTGCGCGTCTGCCAGTTCCGCCACTCCCGCAAATAATGGTGACCCATCCGCGATTCGAACGCGGGACACCCTGCTTAAAAGGCAGGTGCTCTAACCGTCTGAGCTAATGGGTCATATCTAATATCTAATGGGGTGGGTAGTGGGGCTCGAACCCACGACCTCCAGGGCCACAACCTGGCGCTCTAGCCAACTGAACTACACCCACCAAGAATGGTGCGCCTGGGGGGACTCGAACTCCCGACACACGGATTAGAAGTCCGTTGCTCTATCCAACTGAGCTACAGGCACCTACACTAAGCAGCACCGCTGACATTTATTAATTATAGCAGCTGCTTTTATCTTTGTCAATTTTTTTTTACCCAGTTAATTAACGGACCGCATAAATTTATTCATTGTAACAAGTCTGGTCTGTAAACTGCCATTGTCTGTAGTCATAAGAGCAAACGATGGACTGCTGCCTTGTTTAGGTAAAGAAGTACTACCTGGATTCACAAGTACGGTGCCACCTTTTTTTAATATTATCGGGTAATGGCTATGGCCGAATAAAGCAGCATCCGCACCTATTTCCTTAGCTCTTATATATATGTCGTCATAATCATATTTTACATTATATTTGTGCCCATGGGTCATAAAAATCTTTTTACCATCAAGAAGCAATACCCTTTCCTCCGGCATGCTTTCAGTCTGGTCGCAGTTACCCTTTACAGCAACTACAGGTACATTCTTAAGTGCGTTTCTTATATCCTCCGCATCACTTGTATTGTCACCAAGATGCAGTACAATATCCACTTCTCCCATCAGCTTAAGCGCTTGCTCTATTCTGCTCCATAACCTGTGTGTATCAGAAATTATGCCTATACGCATTTTTTCACCCCTAAGTGCATTTGGTTTTAAGAATTCATCTTGATATTGCTGAGTAAGTTCTTAAGAGCTGCTGTCCTATGACTGATTTCATTCTTTTTTCCCTCTGTCATTTCAGCAAAGGTAGACCTGGATTTAGGTACATAGAAAAATGGATCGTAACCAAAACCATTGCTGCCTTTCGGCCCACTCAGTATGTATCCATTACACTCTCCGCTGCCATAACATATACTGTTTTCATCTTTCATAAGCACCATAGTGCAGACATACCGTGCCGTCCTTTTCTCTTTAGGCACGTCCTTTAGTTCACTAAGTAGCTTTTTGTTATTATCCTCATCAGTTGCATTTTCCCCGGCATACCTTGCTGAAAATATACCCGGACGGCCGTCCAAAGCATCAACCGCCAGTCCTGAATCATCTGCCAGAGTCGGTATATTTGTATGACCGTACACCTCATATGCCTTTTTTAATGCATTTTCCGCAAAACTGTTTCCGTCCTCAACAACATGTATATTAAGACCTATCTCTTTTAAGGATATTATCTCAATGCCATATGGATTAAGTATTTGTTTTATCTCTCTAAGCTTATTTAAGTTATTTGTCGCTGCTATCCACTTCATCTTCAGTATCACCTATCTTTGATGATATATTACCTAAAGCTTGCTTTTGCAACTCAATCAGCTGCATAATCCCTTTATCCGCCAGGGTATAGAGAGCCTCCATATCATCCCTTGAAAACGGCCCTCCTTCACCGGTACCCTGAACCTCTATATATTCACCTTTATCAGTCATTACGACATTCATGTCTATAAGAGCGGAAGAGTCTTCCACATAACACAAATCAAGCATTCGCTCTCCATTAACTATACCCACACTTGTAGCTGCTGCATAATTTTTAAGAGGCATATGTTTCAGAGTTTTTTTCCCTATCATGGTGTTGAATGCCAGAGCCAGTGCTACAAAAGATCCGGTAATAGATGCCGTTCTCGTACCACCGTCAGCCTGTATTACATCACAATCAATCCATGCGGTTCTCTCTCCCATCGCTTTTAAATCCACAACCGACCGTAAAGATCGGCCTATAAGCCTCTGTATCTCTTGAGTTCTGCCGTTTAGATGTCCCTTATTGACATCTCTTGGCGTTCTTTGCTTAGTAGACCTCGGCAAAAGAGAATACTCACCTGTCACCCAACCCTTGCCCCTTCCACGCAAAAAAGGCGGTACTCTGTCTTCTATGCTTGCCGCACATAAGACCTTTGTATCACCAAGCTCTATAAATGCAGAACCCTCCGCATATTTCAATACGTTAGGTGTTATCCTTACAGACCTCATTTCAGCATTCTGTCTGTTATCTATCCTGATTGTCATTTTATTTATCCTCTCTGAAATTTATTTTTTGTCAGTAATGTTTCTTAAATAGCCTCCCCTTATGTCTCTGGTATCTAGGACAGTTATAAAAGCATGACCGTCTTTTTCCTTAAAATATTTATATATATTAGGTAAATCCTTCCGGTTGGCAGATATAATAAATACCTCCCTCGGTCCATCCTTTCCCATTCCGTTTATTACGGTAACACCATACCCCATATTGCGCAAGTCTATAGCTATATTGTCAATTCTAGAAGGTATGACCTGCAACATTATGGTTCCTATAGCGATTTTGTCCTCAATCAAACTTCCTATGTAGTTACCACTGGAAAAACCTACGGCATAGGCTACAATATTCGGTATACTGTTTATATTAGACATGACCTTGCTTAAAGCAAGCACATATACCGTTGCCTCAAGAAGTCCTATTCCGGCTGCTATCTTCCTTTTACCTTTAACCAACATAAGGGTTCGAATGGTAGAACAAGAAACATCGACTATCCTCGCGAAAGCTATTAAAAAACAATTCAAAATTGTTATCCACATTTAACAGCCCCCCTTAATCCCATCCCTAATTATTTTATCAGATCAGACATAAATAAAAAAGAGAGGAGGAAAAATTAATCCCCCTCATTAAAATAATTTTCTATTCCGTCAAATATTGCTTTAGCCATCTTATTTTTAAATTCTTTATTTCTTAATTTATTTGCGTCATTAGGATTGGTTAAAAATGCTGTTTCAACAATAACTGCAGGCATTTTGGTATGTTTTAATACTATCAGATTAGGTCTCGGAATAATTCCTCTGTCCGTAGGCCCTATTTCTCTCATTATAGAGTCATGTATGCACTGAGCTAATTCCTTGCTCTGCTCTTTTGGATAATACAACACCTCTGTGCCATTAACTGCAGTATTATTGGTAAAGGCATTACTATGTATGCTTACAAATATATCGGCATTCAGATTATTTGCCATAGCAGCCCTGTCCATGTTTTCCGGGTAACTATCATTTGTCCTGGTCATGTGTGTCTCGTAACCTGCATTTTGGAGTAAATTGTTAAGTTTCAAAGCAATATCAAGATTTACATCTTTCTCCTTTAATCCGTCGGCAGACGATGCACCCGGATCCTTACCACCGTGTCCGGCATCTACTACGATAACATGGTTGTTACTGTTGCCATTACCATTGCTGCCAGGTTTATCAGGCGTTTCGTCAGGTATAATATATAGATAGAGCCTGTCTGCAGCCTTCTCTACTTTGTAGTCTGCCTTTCCATCTAAATCAACTACTATTCTTACCGTATTTTTATCAAACTGGCTCCAGCGTATAGTTTTAATATTTTTATTCCGTATGCTTATGAAATTATTCCCATTGGGATTCTCTAGCAAAGCATCAGGAATGTCAAGGACAATACGATCAGGGTAACTCAGCTTAGAGGTATTATAGCGGACACTGCCCGTTTCTATCACTGCAGCATTTTTATTTTCATCATATGAAATATGTTTAACCATATCGTAATCTGTATGTTGCTGTGATTTTTCAATCGATACCGTGTGACTTGACTGATTCCAACCCACACGCATTGAAAATGCCTCTGCCACAAACCTTAATGGCACCATTGTTCGGTTATTTACTATCATAGCATTTGTATCTAATTTTACCGTTTTGCCATTTATCGTAGCCTCAGATTTTCCTACGGGAAGCTTAATATAATTACCCTTCCACGATATATGTACGATTTTGGATGTATTGTCCCATTTTACAGTAGCACCGACCCCTAAATTCTCGGTTATAATTCTTACAGGTGCCATTGTCCTGTTATTAATTAGAACAGGTGGAACATCGGAATCAATAGTTTTCCCGTTAATCTTTATTGATATTGGCGGCCCATTATACCTGAAATTTTTACCATTGACAACCAGATTCTTTCCTGAAGAAGCTGCCATCGTACTGCGAATGGGTAGTATAATTCCCGAAGTTATTAATAAAAGCGCCAATATAATAGCAATTTTTCTTTGCATTATGTCCCCCTTTCCCGCTTGAACCTTATAAAATTATACTTTATTAATATTACAAGTTTATTACATTGGTGTTACAAATAAGTTAAGTTGTTATTACCTTATATAATTCATCCGGTTTCGGCGGTTCAAGAGGGGATTTTACCGTACCACTTGTAATATACCTGCCTTTTTTAATCATTTTGCCAACAACAGTTGCTTTAATACCTTTCTTTTTTAGTTCATCAAGCAATAATTTTTTACCAGCTGTTGCAATTAATAAACAGCCGCTGGAAATCAACCGAAGCGGGTTTATATTAAGATGGTCGCATATTGTTTTGGTCTCATCAGACAACGGTATTTTGTCACCATATACCTCTATACCCAGGCCGGATGATTCCGCCATTTCCCACAAGGCTCCGAGCACACCGCCTTCCGTAGCATCATGCATCCTGTCTGCACCGGCATCGGCTGCAATTGCACCTTCATTAAGTACGCTTATATCATTAATCATATCCTTTGCGGTTTGTATCACTTCAGGATCAATGGATTCTTTTAATTCATCTTCTTTTTCCCGTGCTATTATTGCTGTCCCTTCCAGGCCAGCAGTTTTAGTCATTATGACATAGTCTCCGTTTTGTGCGGTAAGCATACTCATAACCTTATTCTTCCGGGCTTTGCCTATAGCCGTAGTGGATAGCACGGTACGCGTTACGGCTTTCGTTATTTCAGTATGTCCGCCCACTATATCAACATTAAGCTCAGACGAAGCTTTACCTGCCTGGCTCATTATATCGTGCAAATCGCTCTCCGTAGTGCCGGGGGGAGCCATGATGGTCAACATTAAACCGAGTGGTTCAACACCTGCGGCAATTACATCATTACACGCCACATGCACACCCAGCCATCCGATATCGGACGTCGTACCCGTTATCGGGTCTGTAGAAATAACACAAACATTCTCTCCAAAATCTATAACTCCGCAGTCCGAACCAACCTGTGGAAATACAAGAACCTCATCCCTTTTTATTCTGATATTCGAAAATATAATATCAGCTAGAAGCTCATTAGGTAATTTACCTGGCTCCAACATTTGCATCCTCTCCTACCTGTATGTTTGATAAAATGCATCCATAGGTATTATTCTGTGATCCGTAACAATAGCTATTAAATTTATGTCCGCAGGTTTTATATCCTTCATTATTAGTACCTCTGCATCATATTTGTCACCCACAGATTTCCGTTTCCCCAAATAATCCATAAGACACATTGAATTCAACCAATAATCTTCAGCAATTTCTTTACCCTTATTATAAAGGAAGTCATTCAATGATGCAAACTGGTGAATGGTTTTTAATACAAAGGGTTCATACAGGAAGTTGGCTGTGTTTTCGTTGGCTACCCAGCAGCAATCCGTATCTACTTTTATAGACAGGATTGCACTGTGTGAATGCCAAATCTGGTTGTCTTTATAATTGAGACTGGCAAATAAAGCTCTTTTACGTACAACCCACTCCGGCACGTTCTCGGTGCGGTATATGTCCATGAACTCATGAAAGGACTGATATTTATCCTTATAACTCAATCTTTTGCTAAACCTGAGACCATCTTCAAATATGTATTTTAAGTCTGAAATGCAAACAATATGATATAACCTTTTTGTGTCGTTATAATCGGTAAAAAGCAATTAAACCCACCTCGTTTGTATGATGGGTTTAAAAGGAAAAACTTATTCATGATATTAATAAGATTAAAATTATATAATCTCAATGCGGTTCGGTTAAATCAATCAAAGAATTCTTCTGCAAAATTCTAATGAATTCAACCAGTCTTTCATATACGGGCTCCGCCTGTTCTCCAAATTCGTTTTTTATTGTTTTCCCAATTTCAACGATATTTCTCTCACCGTCACATAGGCTCCATACTCTGCTTCCAAGGTCATCTAAGTCCAGGGAAACAACCTTGGGCGAATTAAACATAAAGGCCAAAGCTTTTTCCATCGGACTGTTTCTCTTAATAAGCAAGGTTATATTGCCGTCATCCCTTTTTTTCCACGTTATTTTTTTGACGCGCCTTTTTGGTACATATAAGAGGAAATTTTTATCCTCTTTTTTTCTCATATGCCATCACCTATATATATTGTAAACTTTATTATATTGGTTAATCAACATTTTTATTGTATTTATGTGCAAAATATATTACGGGAGGTCCGGTTAGATGATGAATATAAACTGTACTGACAATTGTATTTACCAGGAGTCGGGAAGGTGCACATTAGATCACGTGACCGCAGTCGATAAATTAAATCTCGGTAGATGTACTTATTATAGTAAAAAAGAAGGCAAAAAGATTAAACCAAGAACATTGCGGTGACGGTGGTTACTATAAGCCCTATCATCACAGGTAAAAAATTTCTCTTCACCAGATCTATAGGTTTTACACCTGCAATAGCTGCAACCGGTACTACAGCCCATGGAATGATTGTACCGCCGCCGACCCATATGGCTCCTACCTGGCCAAGCGCAGCCAGTACTCCCACATCTCCTTTTATTGCCGTACCAAATATCCTGGCCACTGAACCGGCCAGCGACATTCCGGAAAAACCGGAACCGTCAAGTCCTGTAATACCGCCCACCAACACTTCACATGCTGCAGCAATGGGTTTATTTATGGGTATGCTTCGTGAAACGGCCAGGCCGACATCCGACAGAATACCCATAGAGCCTGTGGGCAGCACATTTCCGAAAACCGCCGTAATGGGAGCGAGTTCACCTAAATAAAAAAAGGCTGCAATAGGTATAACAGGGCCAAATATCTGAAAAGCGAATGTAAAACCGTCTTTAAGGTAAGCTATCACCTTTTCCAACGCCTCATTTTTATACTTTATTACAGATAACAAAATAAGTACCCCGACAGTACTGCCACCAATGAGTGCGGTAGCCGAGTCACCATTTAGTCCATAAAAGAGCATGATTATTATATCGGCAAGAAATGTCAAAGGAACTATCACAGCACCAAATCTCGATATATTGTCAATGCTTACATCCTGCTTAAAATATATTGTATTTGTCTGCGGCTTTATAATTTTGTCAGCCACCATGTCTTTTCTTAAAACAAAATAAGCTATAACCACCGTGGTAATGCTCATCACCAAAACAAGGGGTATACCTCTTATAATGACATCGGAAGTATTAACACCGGCCGCCTGGGCAGTAATTGTAGGCGCACCTTGTATGACATAATCACTGGAAAGACCTATACCATGACCAAAGAGATTCATAGCCATAGCAGCACCGATAGCCGGAAGGCCCGCTTTAAGCGCAACGGGAAGGAAGACTATACCCACGAGAGCGGTGGCGGGAGACGGCCAAAACAGCCAGGAGGCAATAAGCATAACAAAGCCCATGATCCAGAAAGCCTTTCCCGGGCTGTTAATCGTACCTATAAAAGGCCTTACCATTAATTCATTCGCACCAATATCCTCAATAACTTTAGACATAGCAACAATACACGTTATCAAAAGAATAACGTTAAAGAGATCCTTGCCGGCATATACCATTGCATTAAAAGTACCGGTAAACGAATCTACCATATTACCCGTTAAAACAAAACCGATAATTGCTATTCCCACAATACACGGTATGACAATGTCTCTGCGCGTAAGCATTATCCCCAGTATCACAACCACGGAAATTAAGTAAACCCAATGAACCAATGTAATCTGCAAAATAATAAACCCCCTCTCATTGGATAATATCAGTATATTCACAGGGGGTATATATTGACACTGGAGATAAGCCCTCGCGGCCCTCTTCGTACTCTTTATATGAAAAAAGGAATGCCCTATGGCATTCCTCAATAATTACTATTTACTTTCCCAATATGCAAAATGGAATCTCTTAAATCCTAAAGGATCAGCAATTACGCCCTTCAGGCCTGGCTTTATGCAGTAAGGATCAGTGTAGAAATAAAGTGGTGCACAAGCCCAGTCTTTACCGATCAACAGGTCTTGAGCCTCATGCATATACTTCATCCTCTTGGCCTGATCATCCGTTGTTTTTGCCTTACTTATCAAAGCATCAAAGTCTTTATTATTATATTTGGTATTATTATTGCCGCTGCCGGATACAAAAATATCAAGCAAAGTCATTGGGTCAGTATAATCACCCAGCCATCCGTCTCTTGCTATTTGATAATCTCCTCTTTGCCTTGTGTCCTGGAATACCTGCCATTCCTGAGAAGAAAGCTCAACATTTACGCCCAGGTTTTTCTTCCACATCTCCTGCAAGGCCTGAGCAATATCCTGATGTCCCTGACCTTCATTATAGAGATAAGTAACTTTGGGGAATCCCTTACCTCCGGGGTACCCTG
Source organism: Thermoanaerobacterales bacterium UBA4877 (assembly GCA_002399345.1). Lineage (GTDB taxonomy): Bacteria > Bacillota > Thermoanaerobacteria > Thermoanaerobacterales > UBA4877 > UBA4877. The sequence goes on along the minus strand of DHDL01000006.1, from coordinate 37,393 downwards.
CCTCAGCCAAAGCTTTCTGGGCTTCTTTTACATCGGCCTTGGAAACATCATAGTATGCACCCTGTACGTCATGAAACTCTTTTTTAATATCTGCATCAGGAAAACCAGGACCCACAAACGCATCTGCCGGTATCTGATCAGCCTTGGTTACGTTCTTAACTAACGACTGCCTGTCAATAGCAAGTACGAATGCCTTCCTTACCAGCGGATTATCAAAAGGTGCCTTTTGGTTATTTAAGTCCACATAGTAGGTACCGAGGTTTTTACCCAGTACATAACCGCTGTCTGGATCTTTTTTGAGCCTTTCAATCTCTGAATTAGGCATGGAGTCTATAGAATCCAGCTCTCCATTTTCATAGCTTGCAAGCATGGTGGTATCATCAACGATCTCAGTGAATACCAGCTTATTCGGTTTGATCTTATCCTTGTTCCAATAATTATCATTCTTAACCATCGTGATATGGTCCTGATATACCATCTCGGTAACCTTAAAAGCACCGTTGCCTATATATGTTTCAGGCTTCTGAGCCCATTTGTCACCGTTAGCTTCTACTGTATCCTCTCGTACAGGGAACAGTGTCGGGAATGCAAATATCTGGAGTATATAAGGTGTCGGAGCCTCAAGAGTAACCTCTATAGTATTATCATCCGGAATCTTTATACCAATGTCATCAGCCGTAATACCCTCTTTTTTGGTATTATAGGCCTCGCCGTTCTTAATATAATAAAGCTGATATGCGTACTCTGAAGCTGTTTTAGGATCCAGAGCCCTCTTCCATGCATAAGCAAAATCCTTCGCAGTGACCGGCTTGCCATCCGACCACTTAGCATCTTTTCTCAAGTGGAATGTCCATACAAGCCCGTCATCAGACACTTCCCATTTTTCTGCTACACCCGGTACGGCCTGCTGGTTCTCATCAAGATTCACCAAGCCTTCAAATGTATGCAAAATTACATTGGCACCATCGACGGCGCTGTTCAGTGCGGGGTCAATTGTTTTGGGCTGTGCCCCAAGGTTATAACGAATTACTACATCCTCTTTCTTCCCCGTATCGCTTCCTTTAGTATTAGTCCCTTGTGTCTGCTGGTCCCCGCCACAGCCCGTGATGACTACCGACATCACCATCAGGACTGTAAGAAGGATTACCAAACTCTTCTTCCTCAAGCTTATCCCCTCCATATAATTATTTTATTATATACTACCTCATTAGGTAGTAAAAATTATATTCAGTTATTATTTATATAACGATATTTATACACATTATATTTATAGGTATTATATACCACGGCCTGGCATTCATCAATCCTTATTTATCTTTATTTATCAAGTAACACGCTACATGGTGCCCACTGCCTACATCAACAAGCTCCGGATCCTTTTCCCCGCATATGTCCATAACATAAGGACATCTTCCCTTAAACCTGCACCCGGGCGGCGGGTCAATAGGACTGGGAACGTCGCCTTTCAGTAAGATCCTCTTCCTATTTTTTGCCATCTTTGGATCAGGAACGGGAATAGCGGAAAGCAGCGCCTGGGTATAAGGGTGCAGCGGATGCTTATACAGTTCTTCACTGGGAGCCGTTTCAACCAACTGACCTACATACATAACCCCCACGTCATCAGATATATGCCGTACCATAGACAAATCATGGGCAATAAAAAGATAAGTAAGTCCCAGTCTGTCCTGCAGGTCTTCAAGCATGTTTACAATCTGTGCCTGTATCGACACATCCAATGCGGATATGGGCTCATCACATACTATAAACTCAGGTTCAACGGCCAAAGCCCGGGCGATACCTATCCTCTGCCTCTGTCCCCCTGAAAACTCATGCGGATAACGGCTAGCATGATCATCATTAAGCCCAACAAGCCGCAAAAGCTCCTTGATCCTGTCCTCTCTGTCCTTGCCCGATGCTAATTTATGAATATCCAAAGGTTCACCTATGATATCGGCCACAGTCATTCTAGAATCCAGAGAAGCATAGGGGTCCTGAAATATTATCTGCATACTCCTTCTTAGAGGAAGCATCTGTTTGTAGTTATATCCCGATATGTCTTTCCCTTTATATATAATTTGACCGCCGGTAGGCTCATAAAGCTTGATAATAGTTCTGCCGGTTGTTGTCTTACCACAACCGCTCTCGCCTACAAGCCCCATTGTCTTGCCCCGTTCAATTTTAAATGAGACATTATCCACAGCTTTTAAAGTAGATACTTTGCCTCCGAATATTCCTTTACGTTTAACAAAATATTTTTTTATACCTTTTACTTCAAGTAAATTCTCAGGCATTTGCCTTGACCCCCTTACTAGCAAAATCAATTTCCGGTGCGTCCGGATGCAGGAGCCAACACATAGACCTATGTCCTTCTCCAACCTCATAATAATCAGGCATCTTCTTGGCGCAAATTCTCATTGCATAGTCACAGCGTGCTACAAAAGGACAACCGGCCGGTGGCTTTAAAAGGTCGGGCGGCGAGCCCTCGATAGGAATAAGCTTTTCTTTGATACCCAAGGAGATCTTAGGTATTGAATTTAACAATCCCCATGTATAAGGATGTCTCGGCCTATAAAATATATCATCAGTTGTTCCTTCCTCAACAATAAGTCCGCCGTACATAACCAAGATCCGGCTGCAAAGATCCGCCACAACACCGAGGTCATGAGTAATCAAGATAATAGCGGTATTTAATTCCTCTTTTAAATCCTTCATTAAATCCAATATCTGTGCCTGTATGGTAACGTCCAGTGCCGTTGTGGGTTCATCGGCAATCAAAAGCTTTGGTTTGCAAGCCAGAGCCATAGCAATCATAACCCTTTGCCTCATGCCGCCTGAAAACTCATGCGGGTACTGGGAAAGCCTGCTTTCGGGGCTGGGTATACCAACCATCCTTAACATTTCCACCGCTCTTTTTTTGGCTTCCTTATTATTCATATTTTTATTGTGTATTTTTAAAATCTCCATAATCTGATAGCCTATTGTTAAAACCGGATTTAACGACGTCATCGGATCTTGAAAAATCATACTTATATCATTACCCCTTACAGACCTCATTTCCTTATTGCTGAGTTTTAAAAGGTCCGTACCGTCAAATAATACTTCACCCTCATCGATAACTCCGGATTCAGCAGGCAATAAACGTAAAATAGAAAGATTGGTTACACTCTTTCCACTTCCTGATTCACCTACAATCCCCACTGCCTCACCTTCATCCACATGAAAGCTGATACCTCTCACAGCTTTTACCTTTCCGGCATATGTGGAGAAAGAAGTATGCAAATTCTTAACCTCTAATAATTTTGACAATTTAACGTCCCCCTATTTCCTCATCTTAGGATCCAATGCATCCCTTAGTCCATCTCCAAAAAAACTGAAGGCAAGCATTGTCAATGTAATTGCAAGAGCAGGAAACAATAACTCATGAGGAGCAGTTCTCAATGTAGGTAAAGCATCATTACACAAAACACCCCAACTTGCCTGTGGAGCACTAACTCCTAACCCAATAAAGCTTAAAAACGCCTCGCTAAATATGGCGCTGGGTATTTCCATTGTTGTCATAACAATTATCTGTCCAATAGAATTCGGTATCAAATGTTTTAAAAGTATTCTCTTGCTGTCAGCCCCCAATGCTTTAACAGCCAGTACAAAATCCTGTTCTTTTAAACTAAGCACCTGACCTCTTACCTGCCTGGCCATGCCTAGCCATGAAGTAGCACCTAAAGCAACGATAACACTTTTAAAACCCGACCCGATAATAAGCATAAGCAGTATAACATAAAGAGTACTTGGAATAACATACAATACATCTACAATCCTCATCATTATATTATCTGTTGTTCCGCCTACGTAGCCTGCTATACCGCCATAAATTATTCCTATGAATATAGTACATAAGGCCACTATAAAACCAATACTAAGGGATATTCTTGCTCCATAAAACACCCTCGTCATCAAATCTCTTCCAAGGTTATCCATACCAAAAGGATGTACCTTTGTCGGCGGTCTGTTAGCTGCCGTCAGCGATTGATCCGAATAATTATATGGTGAAACAATCGGCCCTAATATAGCTATCAATATTATTGCTATAAGCAGATACATACCCAACATTGCCATCTTATTTTTCTTTAATCTTCTCCATGCATCCTGCCAATAGGTCATTGAAGGCCTTATTACTTCATTATTGCATTTTTCTTCTTTAGGTAATTTCTCAAAACCGCTTCTATCGACAAGCTCCAATTTTATCCCCCCTAATCAGTCAGCTTAATTCTTGGATCTATAAACATGTAAACAATATCTACAATCAAGTTCATAAGTACAAGAAAAGCTCCATAAAATATGGTAACGCCCATTATTGCAGTATAATCCCTGTTTGAAACACTATCTACAAACTGCCTGCCTAAACCTGGGATAGCAAAAATTTTCTCTATTACAAAGCTTCCCGTAAGCACTCCTGCAATCAAAGGACCTAAGACTGTTACTATAGGGATCAATGAGTTTTTAAGGGCATGCTTTACAATCACAGCAGTCTCACTCAAACCCTTGGACCGTGCAGTTCTGATATAGTCTTGGCTCATTATATCAAGCATAGAGGATCTTGTAAGCCTGGCAATAAATGATACATTATATGCGGATAATGCTATCACCGGCAGTATCTTGTACTGCCACCCCAGCCATCTAGCTGCCGGAAGTATACCTAATTTTGAAGAAAATATAAAAATAGACAGTGTCGCCAGCACAAAGCTAGGTACGGCTATACCCATAGTAGCAAAAATCATAACCACATTGTCCTGCCAGTGATACTGCTTCAAAGCTGAAATGATACCCGCCGGTACTCCCAAACAAAGCATAAGAATAATGGCATAACCACCCAGCTCAGCTGAAATAGGGAAACTACCGCTGATAAGATCATTTACAGTTCTGCCAGGGTACTTATATGAAGGACCAAAATCTCCTTTAAGTAATCCTGCCCAATAATCAAGATACTGTTGATACAAAGGTTTGTTCAGACCGTATTTCGCCTCTATATTAGCTTTTATCTCATCGGGCAAATTCTTTTCCGCTGCAAAAGGCCCTCCGGGGATTGCATGCATTAGTATAAAGGTCAGCGTTATTACTACCACCATAGTAAGTATCATGGCAACAACACGCTTCAAAACGTACTTTGTCATAAACTTTCCCTCTCCCTTTCTAGAAATAATCTCATGCTTAATTAAATTTATATATTATATTAAACATTTTTTTAAAAAATCCTTCTTTAAAACTATTTTTTTACTAAAAAATTTATTTTATTTTATATTTATAGCCCCGAAACTAATAAAAATACAGCAAAAATGATATTATTTATTTAATTTATCCTTATTTGCAACATATTATTTAATAATTATACTTGTTGTATTATTATGATACATTAGTTTAATTTTTCTGCATTTTGTCTAATTCCTGTCGCATTAATTCATTTACCATCTGTGGATTCGCTTTTCCCTTAGTTTCTTTCATAACCTGGCCGACCAAAAAACCCATTGCTTTTTTCTTGCCGCCAATATAATCCGATACGGATTTTGAATTGTTCTCTATGACCTTACAAATAACTTCGTTCAAGGCATCTGCATCGCTTATTTGGGAAAGTCCCTTCTCCTTTACTATAACCTCCGGATCATCACCTGTCTTAAACATTGAATCAAAGACTTTTTTGCCCATACTTATACTGACCTTGCCGTTATCTACCATATTCTGCAGCCTGACCAGCTGCTCCGGCGATATGGGTAGATCCTCGGAGTCAATATCCGTTTCCTTCATTGCACGTAATAATTCACCCATAACCCAGTTACTCATGGTTTTCGGATTACCATAAAGCTCCACGCATCTTTCAAAGAAATCCGAGAGAGCCTTGTCTGATGTTATTACCCCTGCATCATAGGAAGGCAGACCCATCTCTTTTATAAACCTATCCTTTTTCTGATAGGGAAGTTCTGGTATTTTTTTCCTTATTTCCTCTATCCATTCATCGGAAACCTCGATAGGTACTATATCCGGCTCGGGAAAATACCTGTAGTCATGTGCAGCTTCTTTAGAACGCATAGGGACCGTTATACCTTTATCCTCATCCCAGCGCCTTGTTTCCTGCATTATCTTTTCATTATTTTTAACGGCGTCCACCTGTCTTTTAAACTCATACTCCAATGCCTTATATACCACTCTAAAAGAATTCAGGTTTTTTAACTCCACCTTTGTGCCGAATTCCTCGCTGCCCTTAGGCCTGACCGATATATTTGTGTCCACGCGAAGCGAACCCTCCTGCATTTTACAATCGGATACCTCGGTATATTCGAGAATGCTTTTAAGTTTTGTAAGATAAGTCCTGGCCTCCTCCGGCGTTCTCATATCTGGATAAGATACAATCTCTATCAAAGGTACACCCGTCCTGTTGTAGTCTACAAAGGAGGTACCTGCGTTCTCATCATGTATCAGTTTCCCCGCATCCTCTTCAAGGTGGGCCCTGATAATGCCTATCTTCTTTGTCCCCTTATCGGTCTCCAACTCTATATATCCTTCTTTACAAAGAGGAAGGTCATACTGTGAAATCTGGTAGGCCTTGGGAAGATCCGGATAAAAATAATTTTTCCTGTCCATCTTGCTGAATTTGGAAATATTACAGTTTAAAGCCAATCCAGCCATTATCGCATACTCGACCGCGCTCTTGTTGAGGACAGGCAAAGTACCCGGCAAGCCGAGACACACCGGACAACAGTGTGTATTCGGTTGCCCACCAAATTCCGTAGTACAACCGCAGAATACTTTAGTTTTTGTGCGCAGCTCTGCATGAACCTCTAATCCTATTACAGCTTCAAACTCCATTTATCTAACCTCCGGTCTTAGTTTTCCTGTAATCTCCTGAATCATATATGTACCCTTAAGCAGTGTCTTTTCTTCAAACGGCCGCCCTATTATCTGCAGTCCTACAGGAAGACCGCCGGCCAGGCCGCACGGCACAGATATCGAAGGCAAGCCCGCGATGTTTATCGGCACAGTAAGTATATCCGCAAGATACATCTCCAGCGGATCCGACTTCTCACCGAAACCGAATGCCGTTGTCGGTGCCGTGGGAGACATAAGCACATCATATTTCTCAAAGGCCTTGTCAAAATCATTCTTTATCAAAGTTCTCACCTCAAGAGCCTTTTTATAATAAGCATCATAGTAACCCGAGCTCAAAACAAACGTGCCCAGCATTATTCTCCTTTTAACCTCTTTTCCGAAACCTTCACTCCTCGAACATGCATACAGGTCAATCAGATCTTCATACTTCTCCGCCCTGTGCCCATACCTTATACCATCATATCTGGCCAGGTTGGAGCTCGCCTCTGCAGACGAGATTATATAATAAGCAGCCAGCGCATATTCACTGTACGGCAGGCTCATCTCCTCTACTTCAGCACCCCGCTCTTCAAGCTGCTTTACCGCCGCATATATAGAATCCTTTACCTCGCTATTTACACCTTCGCCAAAATACTCTTTAGGAAGACCTATCTTAAGTCCCCTTACTCCACCTTTTATATCATCCGGATCATAAACCTCTTTTCCCGGAGCAGAAGTAAAGTCATGATCATCATGGCCGGATATGGCATTCATAATAAGAGCAATATCCTGGGCGTTCCTCCCAAAAGTGCCAATCTGATCAAGGGAAGAGGCAAAGGCCACCAGTCCGTAGCGGGAAATACGCCCATATGTAGGCTTTAATCCTACGGCCCCACAAAATGATGCAGGCTGCCTTATAGACCCACCTGTATCCGAACCCAATGCCGCAGGCACCTCATATGCAGCCACACTGGCTGCCGATCCTCCGCTGGAACCGCCCGGCACTTTTCCATAATCCCATGGATTTACCGTTTTCTTAAATGCGGAGTTCTCCGTAGACGATCCCATTGCAAACTCATCCATGTTTGTCTTGCCCACTATTACCGCACCAGCCTCCTTCAGTCTTTCTACAACCGTTGCGTCATAAGGCGGAATAAAATTCTCCAGCATCCTGGATGCGCATGTTGTTTTTGTCCCTTTAGTACAAATGTTATCCTTTATTGCCACCGGAATACCAAGAAGAGGCTTGTCGCTGCCTTCTTTTCTTTCCTTATCCGCCTTATCGGCTGCTTTGAGTGCACCCTCCCTGTCGATGTATAAAAAAGCCCCTATATCTTTATCTTTTTCCTCTATATGATCAATCAAACTTTTTGTAAGCATGACCGAGCTGATTTCACCCTTCTTCAGCATTGCGATAAGCTCATTCATGCCATATTCGTATAGCTCCATTTTATTTCTCCCTTATTCAAAGATTTTTGGTACTACAAAAAAGCCATCTTGTTTATGCTCAGTATTGGCCAAAACAACTTTCCTGTTCATTGAAGACTTTACCATGTCCTCCCTAAAAACATTTTTCAAGGGTAGTACATGGGCCGTCTGTGCAACATTACTGGTATCCAGCTCCCGCAGTTTTGCCACATAACCAACAATCTGGCTGAGATCTCCCCTCAAATCCATGACTTCCTGCTCATCCAGATTAAGCCTGGCCAATTTTGCCACATAATCCACTGTCTTATCGTCAATATCCATTAAATCCCCTCCATGTTATAAAAATAATCCGCTTTTATTTCCCTAACAATTTAGCGAACCGTTCCTCATCAAGAACAGTAACCCCCAGCCCGGTAGCCTTGTCCAACTTGGAACCCGGGTTCTTACCGCAAACCAAAAAATCAGTTTTGCTGCTTACACTACCCGTAACCTTTCCTCCCAGCTGCTCAATACTTTGGACAGCCTCAGTTCGGGTAAACCCATCCAGTGTTCCCGTTATAACAAAGGTCTTCCCTAAAAGTGATGTGCCGTACTTCTCATCTGCTTTCTTCGTGTTTACTCCCGCGGCAATCATCCTGTCAATGATGGCTATATTCTGCTTTTCTGAAAAGAAATCAACGACACTCTCCGCTATCTTAGGTCCAATCTCTGGTATTTCGGTTAATTCATCCAGCCTTGCCTCCTTGAGATTTTTTATATCACCAAATTTATCGGCAAGGATACCTGAGGCTTTGCTTCCAACCAGCCTGATACCCAAACCGTCTATAAATTTGTCCAGACTTCTGCCCTTGCTCTTTTCTATGGCATTCATCAGATTATCGGCGGATTTTTTACCCATCCTCTCCAAAGAGAGTATATCTTTATATTCTATATAATAAATATCCGAGATGTTTTTTACAAGTCCTTTATCAACAAGCTGGGCAATAACGGCCGGGCCCATACCGTCTATATCCATTGCTCCTTTGGATGCAAAATGCTCAAGCTGCCTCTTTATCTGGGCCGGGCAATTAAGGCCGGTGCATCTTGTGACGGCCTCTCCGGGAAGCCTAACCGCCTTGGCCCCGCATTCCGGGCAGCTGTCCGGCATGACAAACTCCTTTTCTTCCCCGGTTCTCTCCCCTTTTATGGACTCTACCACCTCGGGAATTATTTCACCCGCCTTTTGTATGTATACCATGTCCCCAATCCTGATGTCTTTTTGCTTTATATAGTCCTCATTATGCAAGGTCGCCCGACCAATGGTAGAACCGGATAATTTTACCGGCTCTAATACCGCCGCAGGGGTGATAGCTCCCGTTCTGCCTACCTGAACGATTATATCCTTTACCTTGGTCTTAGCCCTTACAGCCGGATACTTATAGGCGATCGCCCAGCGATAAGCCTTGGATGTGGCGCCAAGCAATTGCCGCTGGGCCAGACCGTTAACCTTGATCACCAGTCCGTCAACGGGAAAGTCCAGTTTGTCTTTCTTGGACTGCCAAGTATGCACCTGCCCAATGGCCTTTTCAATATCATCACATTCCATATAACCGGGGATAACCTTAAAACCCATGTCTTTCATAAACTTCAGCGTTTGGATATGCGTATCAAATTTCATACCTTCAATACGCTGGAGATTGAAAACCAGTATATCCAAATTCCGCTTGGATGCCACCTTGGAGTCAAGCTGCCTTAAAGACCCTGCGGCCGCATTCCTGGGGTTTGCAAAAAGAGTCTCGCCATTTAGCTCTCTCGCTTCATTAAGCTTAAGAAAACTCCTTTTTGGCATGTAGACCTCGCCGCGCACCTCCATTGAAACAGGCTTCTTAAGTCTCAACGGAATGGACCTTATCGTTTTAAGATTAGCGGTAACATCCTCGCCTACAAATCCATTTCCTCTTGTAGCACCCTGGACAAACAGCCCGTTTTCATATCTCAAGGCACAAGAAAGACCGTCTATCTTAAGCTCCACCACATAATTCACATCCCCGACTTCTTTTCTCACCCGCCTGTCAAATTCCCGAAGTTCCATTTCATCAAAAACATCGTCTAAACTTAAGAGCGGGATATTATGTGTATACTCCTCAAAACCCTCGAGCATCTCACCTCCCACCCTCTGCGTGGGAGAATCAGGTGTGACAAGCTCGGGAAATTGTGACTCCAGATCTATAAGCTGCCTCATGAGTTTGTCATATTCCTCATCGGTTATACCCGGGTTATCCAAAACATAGTAGAGATAGTTCTGGTGGTTTAGAAAATCTCTGAGCTTATTTATTTTTTCGGATGCCTCATTTTTATCCATTTTCACCCTCCTCAATCTTTAAAGGAGCAATATTAGCAGATAATTTTTTTAAACCGACACTGTTAAATACTATGGAAAGTTCTCGGTCATTGCCCATATCCTTTACCTGAACGATCATACCCGAACCCCACATACGATGCAGCACCTTCATACCCACACGATAATCACCCTTTGGCTTAGGCTTCGTTTCTTCTCTTTTTGCGCGGAGATCACTCTTGTCATAAACCTTATGTTGAGGTGCAATCCCTATCTCCTTAATAAACCGCGACGGGACGTTTACCACAACCCTGCCGTATGTATTTCTTGCCCGGGCATAGGTTACATACAGTATTGATTTTGCTCTAGTAATACCAACATAGCAAAGCCTCCGCTCCTCCTCCATACCGGCTGGATCATCCAGTGCCTTGGATATGGGAAAAAGCCCGTCTTCCATCCCTACAAGAAAAACCACGGGAAATTCCAGACCCTTTGCGGAATGAACCGTCATCATTACTATTCCCTGACCTTGCTCTAATGAATCAATATCGGACACCAATGCAATATTTGTTAAAAAATCCTCCAAAGCAAGGTCGGGGTTGTCTTTTTCAAACTCCTTGGCCGCGTTCACCAGTTCGCCCAGGTTATCCATTCTTGCCTCCGCCTCCGGCGTACCGGCATTTTTGAGTGCATCCGAATACCCAGTTTTATCCAGTACCTGCTCTATCAATGAAGATATGGACATATCATCTTTAAATCCTATCAGTTGGTCCATAATTTCTGTAAACGAAGTAACGTTTTTTATCTGCCTTTTGGAAAGAGAGGCTGCATCTGCATCCTTAGAGGCTTCATAAAGGCTTATACCTTTCGTTCTGGCAAACCGCGTAATCTCGTCTATGGTCTTGTCACCTATTCCCCGCGTAGGTTCATTAACGATTCTCAAAAAACTAATTTCATCCGAGGGATCCTGTATCAGCCTCAAATACGATAAAATATCCTTGATTTCTTTTCTCTCATAAAACCTGAGTCCTCCGACCACCCTGTATGATATCTGGTCCTGGGCCAGTTCTTCCTCCATCACCCTGGACTGGGCATTGGTCCTGTACAAAATAGCCATATCTGATAAAGAAAATCCTTTATCCACGAGACTTACGATCTCGGAAACAACATACCTGGCCTCCATACGGTCATCATCCGCCTCGAAAAGAGCAATATCCGCTCCGTCCTTGATGTTCGTCCATAGTTTTTTACCCTTCCTGCCTTTATTATGAACAATAAGATTATTGGCAGCGTCCAATATGTTTTGTGTAGATCTGTAATTTTGTTCAAGCTTTATTATTTTTGCATTGGGCAGGTCTTTCTCAAAATCCAATATATTCCTGATATCCGCGCCCCTGAATCCGTATATACTCTGGTCGTCATCACCAACCACACAAATATTCCCATGTCTCTTGGACAGAATCTTAATGAGTTCATACTGAGCGTGATTTGTATCCTGATACTCATCAACCATTATGTACTTAAACTTTTTTTGATACTGCGCTAGAAAATCCTCATTATTTTTGAATAAATCAACTGCCTTCATTATCAAATCATCAAAATCCATGGCACTTAAATCTCTCAGCCGTTTCTGATATTCCTTGTATATAGCGGCTGTCTTTCTCCCGCGAAAATCAGAACTCATTTCCTTCTCAAACCTATTAGGGAAAATAAGCTTGTCCTTCGCCCGGGATATTGCACGAAGCATTGCCTTTGGATCATAGTATTTTGGATCAAGGTTTAAATCCTTAAGACAAGATTTAATAAGTGCAATAGAGTCAGATGTGTCATAAATAATAAAACTACTCTTATATCCGATTCTGTCTGCTCCGTCACGCAGTATCCTCACACATGCCGCATGAAATGTTGAAATCCACATATTCCGTGCCGGCATGTCCAACTGTCTCTCCACCCTGTCTTTCATCTCATTGGCAGCCTTGTTGGTAAAAGTTATAGCCAAAATATTATATGGCGAAACATTTTTTTCTCTAATGAGGTAAGCTATCCTGTTAGTCAAAACCCGTGTTTTTCCGCTTCCCGCTCCCGCAATAATTAAAAGAGGACCCTCCGTGGTTGTGACCGCCTCTCTCTGAGGGCCGTTTAATCCTTCCAAAATATTCATTTCCTTCACCTCAACAAAAAACCTGAGGTTTCCCCCAGGTCAGCTTTTATTCTGCTCTAACCTGTCTAATATAATATTATAACCATCCGAGCCGTAATGCAAATACCTATTTACACGGCTTATGGTCGCCGTACTAGCCCCCGTCTTTTCAGCTATATCAGTATATGTTTTTTTCTGCCTGAGCATTTTCGCAACCTGAAGTCTACTCGCCATCTCTCTTATCTCATTTACGGTGCAGAGATCTTCAAAAAAAGTGTTACACTCATCTACATCTTTAAGCTCCAGTATAGCCTTAAACAGTCCATCTACATAGGTGTCCTTGAGTTTTGACTTATACATGGATACCCTCCTCCTTGGTTGTATTATAAAGAAAATTCATTTAGACTTCAATAGGATAAAGTAATATATTTAAAGAATAAACGGGATGCCAAGCCATCAGGCCTCCTCCATCCCGCCTGTATCAGCAGTTTCCTCCTTTGGAAGTTTTTCTATGGTAAATCCTGTATAACCATATATAACGGCAATAATGGGGTTAATCAGGTTAAAGAATGTAAAGGGCAGGTATGCTATAGGAGAAACACCTAGGGTCGTATACAGATAAGCTCCGCAGGTGCTCCATGGTACCAGTGGGGCAGACAAGGTTCCGGCATCCTCCAGCGTCCGGGAAAGGTTCTTGGGATGCAGACCTCTTTTTTTGTATGAGTCCTTATACATCTTTCCGGGAATGACTATGGACATGTATTGCTCTGCCGTAACAATATTTGTAAGTATTGAACTTATCACCGTGGCTAATATAAGGTCTCCGTCGCTCTTAACAAATTTAAGTATTTCCCCTGCAATCTTCTCCAAAAATCCGCCCTTATCCATAATTCCACCAAAAGCAAGGGCGCACAACATGAGCGAGACTGTCCACATCATTTTATCCAGGCCGCCATTGCTTAAAAGTGAATCCACCATTTCCACGCCGGTAGCTGATTCATAACCATAATGCGCCGCGCTCAATATGTCTCCAAAACTTGAGCCTTGAAAAATTGCCGCAAATACTCCCCCCAAAACTGCTCCGCACATAAGTCCGGGCAGGGCAGGTACCTTAAGCGCAACCATGAGAATAACCACGACCGGAGGAATCAATAACAATAAATTAATATTAAAATTTTGAGACAGGGTTTGCGTAATAACTTTTAACTGACCGGCATTTAAAGATGTACCGGTAAATCTCATGCCGAGGATCGCATAACCTACCAGAGCTATGATAAGGCTCACACTGGTTGTATACATCATATGCCGTATATGCTCAAACAGAGTATCCCCAGCCATGGCGGGAGCCAGATTGGTCGTATCCGACAACGGAGACATCTTATCTCCGAAATAAGCACCTGAAATTATGGCGCCAGCGGTCATTGGTGCGGGTATTCCCAATCCCGAGCCTATCCCTAAAAGCGCTATGCCCACGGTACCCGCCGTCCCCCATGACGAACCGGTAGCCAGAGAAACAATGCAGCACATAACACATGCCACCAGCAAAAATGCACGGGGAGATATAATCTTAAGCCCATAGTATATGATCGTGGGCACAACTCCGGACTGAATCCATGTACCTATAAGAATACCCACCACCATGAGGATGAGTATAGGCTGCAAAGCAGAAGTAATACCGGCTATCATGCTATCCTCTACATCCTTCCATGAGTATCCCATTCTCATGCAAAAAACAGCCGCCACCATGATGCCTAGGACAATAGGTATCTGCGGGTCCAATTCATAAACTATAACCCCGACCATAAGAAAAATCATGAGAGCTGCAATGGGAATTATAGCCTCCCATAAAGTTGGTTTTCTAAATGTTTTATCCATAAACTTTCCCCCATTTAATGGTTTTTTTAACTCAAATCTAACGTACCTATTTTATTTTCGACCGCTTTTATTATTTCTCCACTTTCAATAAGCTGGGCACTGCTGTCTATATAGCCCTGCATACACTCGTCCTTTTCGACAAAGGGAACAATCGAGCGTAAACAATCGTACGCTACCTTTGTTCCTTTACCTACTGCCTCATCCCTCATATCTATGGCCTGGCATGAAGTCAAAAGCTCTATAGCAATAACAAAGAGGGCATTATTTAATATCTCGCTCGCCTTACGGGCGGCTATGGTACCCATACTCACATGGTCTTCCTGATTGGCCGAGGACGGTATGGAATCCACACTGGCCGGATGTGTGAGCACCTTATTTTCTGAAACCAAAGACGCTGCCGTATACTGTGGTATCATAAAGCCGGAGTTAAGTCCCCCATCCCTTGTCAAGAAACTTGGAAGCCCATTATTAAGGTTGCTGTCTATAAGCTTGGCCGTACGTCTTTCTGAGATGTCCGCCAGCTCTGAGAGCGCAATGCCCAGAAAATCCATTGCCAGGGCCATGGGCTGGCCGTGAAAGTTTCCACCGGATATGACAAGGTCGTCATCGGGAAAAATAAGCGGGTTATCCGTAACTGAATTTAATTCAGTATCTATCACACTTTTTACATAACAAACCGCATCTTTAGAGGCACCGTGTACCTGCGGCATACATCTTATGGTATAGGAATCCTGCACACGCTTCTCCCCCTGATCTGTAATAAGACCACTTCCCTCTATAAGCCGGTTTATATTCCCGGCAGTTGCCAGTTGACCAGGGTGAGGGCGCAACATCTGGACCCTCTCGTCAAAGGCCTGCCGTATCCCCATTAAAGCTTCCATTGAAAGAGCTCCGGCTATATCGGCTGCCTTTATGAGATTTACTGCCTTGTATACTGTTAATGCACCTATAGCCGTCATCACCGGGGTTCCATTGATAAGGGCCAGGCCTTCCTTGGAATCCAGTTTCACGGGGGTGATGCCTGCCTTGCCCATCGCATCCTTCCCCTGCATGCGCTTTTCCTTATAACAGGCTTCCCCCTCTCCTATAAGGACTAGGGCCATATGCGCCAGCGGTGCGAGATCTCCGCTTGCTCCCAGAGAACCTTTGGATGGTATGACCGGAATGACATCCTTATTAAGCATCTCGATAAGCGTATTAAGCGTACTTTCTTTAATCCCGGAATAACCCTTGGCCAGGGCATTTACCCTGAGCAGCATAACGGCCCGGGCGGTTTCAATGGAAAGAGGCCGGCCTACCCCGCAGGCATGGCTCCTTATCAGATTGTGCTGCAGCTGCGCGGTTTCACCCTTGGATATCATCACATCGGCAAACTTACCGAAACCTGTTGTAATGCCATACTCCACCCTACCGCTGTTTACATATGTTTCCACCAGATTGCGGGACCTACCCACTTGCCTGCTTACCTCTGCAGCCAGGCCTACTTTCCTGCCGCCGGTAGAAACCTCGTAAACATCTTTGATTGTAAGGCTATTGCCGTCAATCAATAAATCGGTCAATTTAACAACCCTCCTTGCATATTTAGTTTGTTTAATATATTCAATATAATATTTTAATATCCTTCTTTTGTATAAATTTTTATGTCCCCTCTTCGCCTGTAAACAAGCCGTTTAACTATATCACGGCAACTCATTATTGTGGTAATACATGAATATATACATTTATTATGCAGAAACATACAGATGTACTTAAAAAGTTCACAATAAAAAGACCTTGACTTTCACAGGAAAATAAAATATACTATAAAGCAATATTTATCAATTATAAACAAAAATTAATAACAAGCACTCTTATCAAGAGAGGTGGAGGGACTGGCCCTATGAAACCCGGCAACCGGCATATATTTATATATGCGTTGGTGCCAACTCCTGCAGCAAAATGTTGAGAGATGAGAGAGGCTTTTTTTAAAAGACCTCTTTCATTTTTTGAAGGAGGTCTTTTACTTTTTGGAGGTGTGACTTTATTGATCAAAATAGAAAATCTGTCCAAGGTATATCAAACAAACGGAAAAAATATAATGGCGCTAAAAGATATAAGCCTAGAAATCAACGACGGTGAGATATTTGGAATAATGGGGTTATCCGGCGCCGGTAAATCTTCACTCATACGTTGTATAAACCGCCTTGAAGAGCCTACGGAGGGAAGCATAATAATAAACGACCGGGATATCATGTCCCTAGACAGCGTTCAGTTGAGAGAAATGAGGAAAAAAATAGGAATGATTTTTCAACATTTCAATCTGCTTACCAGCCGGACGGTTTATCAAAACATTGCTTTCCCTTTAAAAATAAGCGGCGTCCCACAAGATGAAATAGATGTGAGAGTAAAAGATCTTCTAGGCTTGGTCGGCCTGGCCGATAAAAAAGACTCCTATCCCTCGAAGCTCTCCGGCGGGCAAAAACAGAGGGTAGGCATAGCGCGGGCTCTTGCTGGACGGCCCACCCTGCTTTTATCCGACGAAGCCACCTCTTCCCTGGACCCGCAAACGACTGGACAAATATTATCTTTGCTAAAAGATATAAACCGGCGGCTAAACCTCACCATAATAATCATATCCCACCAAATGGAGGTTATAAGGGAGATATGCGACCGGGTGGCAGTCTTAAACTCCGGAGAGGTCGTAGAGACAGGCAACACAATAGATATTTTTTCACATCCATCTTCACCCATAACAAGGGGCTTTGTTGGTATAGAAGACAACATGCCTGAAGAAATAGCAGGCGAAAGCGGCAGAGTTATAAGAGTAATCTTTCTCGGTGAAAATGCTAGGGAGCCTATTATGTCCCGGCTTGTCAAATCTTTTGATGTATATGCCAACATACTCTCAGGAAATATTCAGCGTATCCATGGCGAAATGGTAGGCAATCTCATATTCGGCCTGGAGGGAAGCATTGAAAACATTGAAGATTCCACCCGATGGCTGGAAAAACAAGGATTACAGATAGAGGTGCTAAAATGAAACAGGAATTATTACGTATAATAAGACTTCTGCTGCCATCACTAGGGCAGACAATATATATGGTAGCCGTATCAACCCTGCTCTCCGTTATAATGGGCCTGCCGCTGGGCATACTCCTCGTAATAACGGAAAAAGGCAGCATATGGGAAAAACCACAGCTTAATAATATACTCGGCACTGTGATAAACATACTGCGCTCCGTTCCTTTTCTGATACTCATGATAATTGTATTTCCGCTATCCCGCTTTATAGTGGGTACCACCATAGGGACCACAGCCACCATGATACCTCTCGCTCTTGCTGCTACACCCTTTGTGGCCCGAGTAATAGAGAGCTCTCTTAAAGAAGTGGACTGGGGATCGGTGGAGGCATCCATATCCATGGGAGCCACTCCATTCCAGGTTATAACAAGGGTGCTTATACCCGAATCAATGCCGTCGCTTATACAGGGCATGACCCTCACCATAATAAATATCATCGGCTATTCAGCCATGGCAGGCGCTCTGGGAGGAGGAGGCCTGGGCGATTTAGCTATTAGATACGGTACGCAGCGGTATGATACACACGTTCTTATAGCCACCGTTGCCGTCTTGATTATTATAGTTCAAGCAATTCAATACTCAGGAAACTATCTTGCTAATAAAATTAATAGGAGGTAATAAGTATGAAGAAAATACTATCAATAACATTAACTGTTATTTTGCTTGCCGGGCTTGTGAGCGGCTGTGGCAGCACAGGCCAGGCCAAGAATCAGGTAAAACAAAAAACGAGTGAGGTCACCCTTAAGGTCGGTGCCAATCCCGTACCTCATGCCGAGATCTTAGAGAAGGTAAAGCCCAAACTTAAGAAAAAAGGCATTAACCTTAAGATCGTTGAATTCACCGATTACGTTCTGCCCAATAAAGCATTGGGAGACGGCTCTATCGATGCCAATTTCTTTCAGCATAAGCCTTATATGGAGGAATTTGCAAAAAACAATAATTTGCAGCTTGTTGCCCTCACTAAGGTTCATATAGAACCTATGGCCATTTATTCTTCAAAGATCAAATCCTTGGGTGAACTTAAGGAAGGTGCTACGATATCCATACCCAATGACCCAACCAATGAGGGAAGAGCACTTCTGTTGCTTGAAAAAAATAATTTGATCAAACTATCAAGCTCCGCTTCGCTTACGGCAACACCCGCGGATATCGCCGAAAACCCCAAAAACTATAAGTTTGCCGAGCTGGATGCCGCGCAGCTTCCCAAGACCCTGCAAGATGTGGATGTCTCCGTAATAAATACCAACTTTGCTTTGGAAGGAGGGCTAAACCCGCTTGCCGATGCGCTCGCCATAGAGGATAAGGATTCACCCTATGCCAATATACTTGCAGTAAGGGCGGATAATAAGGATGATGCCGCAATTAAGATATTGGCTGAAGCATTAAATTCACCTGAAATCAAAAAATTCATTAAAGACAAATACCAGGGAGCCATCATTCCCGCCTTTTAATTCTCTCATATGCTATAGATTATATCCGGTGTTTGGCCGGATATAATTTTTTCCTTCCTATTATATACATCTTATTTAAAAAATCCTAAAAAATTTTTCATAAACTATTGACTTTCCCTGACCTTCGCCTTATAATTGAGAATGAAATAAGAAATAAAGTAAATAATAATATAAGGAGGTCTTGATTATGAAAAGAGATATGTTTCCAGACAGGAGGAACAACAATCTTCCGAATTTCTTTGATGACTTCTTTAGTTTTCCATATTTTGATGATTTCTTTGACTATATGAGAGGTACATCAAAGGGTGCTCGGCTTGATGTAAAAGAAACCGAGAATGATTACAAAGTAGATGTAGATGTACCTGGTTTTAATAAAGAAGATATCAATATCTCCATAGAAGGAGACTATTTGGTAATATCCGGAAAGCAGCAGGATGTCATCGATAACAACACTGGAGAGTACATCAGAAAGGAACGCCGTATGGGCTCATTTAGCAGGACGGTACCTATACCGGAAAATGTAAAACTTGATAATATTACTGCAAAATATAATAACGGCGTATTGTGCATCACTTTGCCCAAGGAGAAACCAACAACGCCCAAGGGCAAAAGGATAGACATAGAATAAAGGCAGCATTTACTGCCTTTATTTTTTACTTATTTGAGTCTGCAGCCACAATTGGGACAATAACTAAATGAAGGATCTACATAACCGCCGCAGTTAGGGCATTGGTTATTTTGCCGTTCTACCCTGGTAAATCTGCCAACGTCTAAGGGCACTCCCTCTACCAGCTCCTTGGCATAGCTATTATCTACAGAAAACAAGCTGTCGCAACAGCGAAACCTTATATAATATCTCCTGTTCCATGAAAAAGTAGGTATAAAAAAGAAATAAAAACATGTGCTGACCTCGATCAGTTCCACTCGGGTGAGACTGCCGCATTCCGGGCAAACCACCCCTTCGAATTCCCTTATCTTCTTTTCCCTGTCCGATATACCGAATATGCCAATAAAAAACATTCGACTTCCCCCATCTGCTTAAGCCTCAGCTTTATTATATCATCTTTATGCTTTTGAAGGAATTTCTCCATCATAACCTTCTATCTTGTAAATGCTCCAAATATATTCACTTCCATTGCCGGCCTTATCACTATGTATACACGCCAGCCATATCTGGTCATCCAGCCGGTATAACCTGTAGCGTTCCCTGCCGTCCGCATCTGCCAATGAGTATTGTTGTTTTTCCTTATAACTGGAGATATCAGGAATATTATTGCCCGGGAAAAAATCGTTTTCAAACTGTATCTCATCCAAATCCCTTTTGTCATAATTAATTGCAATCTTTTGCTGCTTTCCATTCATATTAGTTACTACAAGGAAGTCTTTCGTGAGTGTATAATATTCCTTAAAATCACCTGTTGCCGTAAATGAGCTGAGGGGGCTTATGTAAATCTGCTTTTCAAATACATAATTGCCATAAAAAACGGAGTAATCATTTACCTCTGTACAGGCGGTAAATGCAAATGCACAAAAAATGCTAATCACAGCTGCCACCCCGAATTTCATCCTTGGCATTGACAAAGAATCATCTCCCTTGACTCTCTTTTTATATATTATACCGTTAATTTTGCATAAATTCATCCAAATACGCATCTAATATGTGATATACATCACAGTAAAAGTACAGCCTGTAAGCTATCATATATATAAGAAAACAAAGGGAGGTAATAGTAATGAGTATGTTCTGTTATCAATGTCAGGAAACATCCAAGGGACAAGGATGCACAATGCGCGGGGTGTGCGGTAAGACACAGGACACCGCCAATCTTCAGGATCTCTTGATATATACGCTTAAGGGCATAGCAATGGTAAATGCGAAGGCAAGAAAATTTAAAATCAACAATAAACATACCGACAGATTCATTATTGACAGTTTGTTTTCTACAATCACCAACGTAAATTTTGACAAAGCCTATTTTGTAGCAAAAATCAAGGAGGCCCTCTCGCTCCGCGATAACATTAAAAAACAGCTTGCGGAGAAAGGAATAGATACCAAGGGCATGCATGATGCCGTTACATGGTATGCGGACAGCGAGGAGGAATTTGATAAAAAAGCTATGCACGTAGGCATACTGGCAACAGCAGACGAGGATATAAGGTCACTTCGTTCACTCATACTCTATGGATTAAAGGGCATGGCGGCTTATGCTACCCATGCGGCCAACCTGGGTTATACCGATGAGGGCATATCAGAGTTCATAGAAAAAGCGCTCATCGCTACCCTGGACGACAGCATGAGTGCCGATGATTATGTGGCGCTGACGCTGGAAACAGGTAAACACGGTGTGGAGGAAATGGCGCTTTTGGATAAGGCAAACACCGAGTCATATGGAAATCCTGAAATCACTAAGGTGGATACTGGTGTACGGAACAATCCGGGCATACTGATAAGCGGACATGACCTTAAGGATTTGGAGGAATTATTGGAGCAGACGCAGGGCACGGGCGTCGATGTATATACCCACGGTGAGATGCTTCCAGCTCATTATTATCCTGAGTTTAAAAAATATCCCAATTTCGCTGGAAACTATGGAAACTCATGGTGGATGCAGAACAAGGAGTTCGACAGCTTTAACGGGCCGATAATCATGACTACAAACTGCCTGATACCTCCAAAGGATTCTTACACGGACAGGCTCTATACCACAGGAGTGGTAGGATTTGAAGGATTAAAACACATTGATCCGGACAGCAACGGCAAAAAGGACTTTTCAGAGGTAATAGCGCAAGCAAAGAAATGTGACCCACCGACGGAGATTGAAAACGGTGAGATCGTAGGAGGATTCGCGCATGAACAGGTTAACGGCCTGGCCGACAAGATCGTGGATGCCGTAAAATCAGGAGCCATAAAGAGGTTCTTTGTAATGGCCGGCTGCGATGGCAGATTTAAAAGTAGAGAATACTATACAGAATTCGCCAAGGCTCTGCCCAAGGACGCTGTGATCCTTACGGCAGGCTGTGCTAAATACAGATATAATAAGCTGCGCCTGGGTGATATCAACGGGATACCAAGGGTACTGGACGCAGGCCAGTGCAATGACTCTTACTCTTTGGTCCTTACAGCTTTAAAGCTAAAGGAAGCATTCGGCCTGGACGATATAAACGACCTTCCCATATCCTATAACATAGCATGGTATGAGCAAAAGGCTGTAATCGTGCTGCTGGCTCTTTTATCCCTCGGAGTAAAAGACATACATCTCGGACCGACACTGCCGGCATTCCTCTCTGCCAACGTAACCAAGGTGCTGGTAGATAAATTTAATATCGCGGGAATAACTGATGCGGATAGCGATGTGGATTTATTTATGAATTAATTTCTGTTTCCCATCCCCATATACAGACAGCCTTCGTGCTGTTTGTACATGGGGGTTTTTTATACCTATATATTCATAATTAATTTTGAAGTATAATAACTATAAGCGGCTCGTAAATTTATATAGATTAAACAGAATATCTTTATATTCTTTCAATAAGTACATTGCCGAGGGGGGCATAATTGTGTCATTCAATGGTGTAGATATGGAAAGTGTGGACGCCATATTGATCGTGGATCGCAGTGGAAATATCGTATATTCCGTGAGATACAATCCGCGGTTTGATAACAGCTCAGTACAAAACGATTTCGCAGATATCATAAACAAAAGCTTTCTTGAGATCTACCCCGAATTAGATATTGAAGAAAGTACAATAATGAACTGCTTAAAATATGGTACACCGCAGTACCTGGAAAATCAAATTTTCCGCGATAATAAAGGTAGGGTCTACAATACCCAGAACCTGACCCTTCCCATTATAAAGCGGGGGAAAATATCCGGAGCAATTGAAATATCTCGGGATATAACCAAGGTCAATGAGATGAATGAAGGTTTAAAGACGAGAAAAACAATTCATATTCCTGTAACCAAAAAGACCGATAACGGAAAAAATACGGCGAAATATACCTTCGATGATATCATTACCAAAAACGAGGAAATGAAATGCAATATAGAAAAAGCCAAGATGATTGCGAACAGCACATCACCTGTTTTGGTATATGGCGAGACGGGGACAGGGAAAGAGCTGTTTGTCCAATCTATCCATAACTACAGTAAAAGACACAATGAACCGTTTATAGCTCAAAACTGTGCCGCGCTCCCTGAAAACCTTTTCGAATCCATACTTTTTGGTTCTGTAAAAGGTTCGTTTACCGGAGCGCTAGACCGGCCTGGCCTCTTTGAGCTCGCTGACGGCGGAACACTGTTCTTAGACGAGATAAATTCCATGCCCAACGGTTTGCAGGCAAAACTCCTGCGTGTACTTCAAGATGGGGTAATACGAAGAATAGGTGATTCCAAGGCCAGGAAAATCAATGTAAGAATAATAACGGCAATGAACAAGGATCCCATTAAATCAGTCAAAAGAGGAGACTTGAGAGAAGACCTATTTTACCGTTTAAATGTGGTGAGTATAAAATTACTCCCCTTGAGAAAAAGAAAAGAAGATATATCACTTTACATCCCATACTTTATAGATAAATATAATAAAAAGCTCGGCAAAAATGTGTCAGGCATATCCAAGGAGGTAAAAGATTTATTTTACAAATACCATTGGCCTGGCAATGTAAGGGAATTGCAGCATATGATAGAATCCTCCATCAATATATTAAACAGCGGTAACATACAGTTGAAACATCTACCTATATATCTGATAGAAAATACGAATGTTGATACTGCAGACACTGATATTAAGGAAACACGACCATTAAAACAAGAAATAGAATCACTGGAAAAACAATTGATAATAAATGCATTAAAAAAGACGAGCGGCGCCATCACGGATGCCGCGGATATACTAGGAATCCCCAGGCAAACGCTTCATTACAAAATGAAAAAATATTCCATTCGCAGAAATACATATAAATAGTAATTTCATAAAAGACAGTTTGTTGTCGTAAGGTCAATAAACTGTCTTTTATGAACGTCTGCCTTAATCCATCATATTTAATAATCTTTATAACCTTTTGGAGATTGATTTTTGTCTTTATACGCAAAAAATTCATATATTACCTCTGTTCAAACCTCGATAAACCTCATAATACCGGTCTTGGTATGAACCTTGCATTATTAATTATTGGTTAAATTTAGATATAATGGGGGTAATTAAATGATTATAGGAATAACCAAAGAAATCAAGGCTAATGAAAACAGGGTTGCATGCACCCCAGAAGGCGTAAACGAATTTGTAAAAAGAGGCCATACTGTTTATGTGGAAAGCGGTGCAGGCTGCGGCAGTGGATTTTCCGATGAGGACTATCAAAACCAGGGGGCAAAGATACTTAAAACCCCTGAAGAACTATATGGCAAAAGTGACATGATCTATAAGGTAAAAGAGATATTCCCTGAGGAATATAAATTTTTAAGAGAAGGATTAATCGTATTTACATATATCCACTCCAACGCCCATAGAGATCAGACAGATGCACTTCTTGAAAACAAAGTAACCTCTATTGCATACGAAGATGTAACCGATAAAAACGGAGGCTTCCCACTTCTTAAGCCAATGAGTGAAATCGCAGGTAAAGGCGGCTTTATTGCGGCACTTAACTTCACCCAAAAGATCCATGGTGGAAAAGGTATTCTCCTGACAAGGGTACACGGTGTAAGGACGCCGGAAATAACAATCATCGGAGCCGGCAACTCGGGACTCGGTGCAGCAGAACTGGCCGCTTCCTTTGGAAACAAGGTCACCATATTAGATGTTAATATGAATCAATTAGAAAAAGCTAAAGAAATACTTCCCCCTAATGTTGAACTTTTATATTCAAATGAACAAAATATCATAAAATGCCTAAGAAGAACCGATGTACTGATGAACTGTATATTATGGCCAAAATCAAGAAAAGATCATTTGGTATCACGGGATATGCTGAAATTAATGAAACCAGAATCTTTAATCGTAGATGTAGCCTGCGATGAGGCCGGTGCTATAGAAACATGCCGCTCCACCACTCATGCCGATCCGGTATATACGGAAGAGGGTATTATACATTATTGTGTGGACAATATTCCTGCAGCATTTCCACAAACATCAACCTATACTTTGTGCAACGCCACACTGCCATTTGCATTGGAAATGGCTGATAAAGGCGTTAAACAAGCATTGATAGATGACAAGTATTTAAGAAGAGGCCTTACATCATATGAAGGAGAATTAACCCTGGAGGAAACAGGTAAAAAACAGCAAAGGCCATATACTCCTCCTGAAAAAGTATTGGGCATGGAATAAAAAAACTACTGCAGCTGCTTTAGTTAAAATTAATAATAAAGGAGTGGCTATAAGTGCAACAGGAAGAAGGAAAATTAAAGAGAAATCTCGGACTACGGGATGGTATTGTATACGTAATAGGATTTGTGATCGGTACGGGTATCTTCTTAAAACCCTCGGTAGTTTTAGCTAATACGGGATCATCAGCAGCTGCATTGACTATTTGGATTGTCGGTGGATTGATTTCGATGTGTAGCGCACTTACCATATCGGAAATTGCGGCATATATTCCTAAGGTAGGCGGCCTTTACACTTATTTAGTAGAGCTCTACAATGATCTTATCGGTTTCCTATACGGATGGATAGAAGTAATGGTCTCCAGCACGGGCGGAACAGCCGCCCTGGCCATAGCCTGCGCCACATTTACAACCTACTTTATACCTATGAACAATTGGCAAATGAAGCTGTGCGCAATACTTTACATCCTATTGGTAGTGATAATTCAAATAATATCTACAAAGCTCAGCCTGCAGATGCAGGGTATTGCAACCATAGGAAAATTAATTCCTATAGCGGCTATAATCATCTTTGGTTTAGTAAGCGGCACTGCCCATGACATTAGCTTTGCAACCGCGGGTATTTCAAAAGGCGCCGGAACCGGGGTGGCTCTATTGGGTGTCTTGTGGTCATATGACGGCTGGATGAACACCTGCACCCTTGGCGATGAAATGATACACCCTGAAAAGAACCTGCCTAAAGCCATAATAATCGGGCTTTCCGTAGTAATAGTCGTATTTGCATTATTTAATATAGCCATATTTAACGTAATGCCGGCATCACAGGTGGCAACCTCTGAAAGTATAGGAGTAGATGTTTCTAAAAAACTTTTCGGCCAGGGAGGAACAATATTATTAGCCATCGGGATGCTGCTATCTTCTTTTGCAGCTTTAAATGCCCAGTTAGCCAGCGGAGTCCGGGTGGCCTTCGCCATGGGAGAAAAAAAGCAGCTACCTAAATATGAATTTTTAAATCAAGTAAACCCAAAATTAGGAACACCTGTAAACTCCATAATATTTCAAACCGTGATTTCAATAATATTTATTCTGTTAGGTAATTTCAATTCAATTAGTGATCTGTGTATGTTTGTTATATGGATCTTCTTTACTCTGGGTGTCCTCGGTATATTTATACTGAGAAAGAAATATCCCAGAAAGGAGGATCTCTATCAGGTGCCCCTCTACCCTATAATTCCTATAATAGGCGGTTTAGGAGGTTTATATATAATAATTTTAACAATCAGGGACTCCTTCAAAGGATCCATGTTAGGCTTAGCTTTGACATTGATCGGCATTCCTGTTTACTATTATTGTAAGAAAAAGTACTCAAACAAAACCGAAGATGTAAAAGAATAAATAAACTACAATCCCTGCTAATATTCAATAAATTTTAACAGGGATTTATTCTTTACTATTAATAAATAAATTCTTTGTTTATATCACATACTGCTCCAAATACTTTTTAGTAAGCTTTAAGCTGTCTAATATCCTGCATTCATTATCTTCAAATGCCTTATCCTCAATTTCCACACAGGCATACCCGTCATAACCTATGTCGGTTAAAGTCGATACATATGCGCCCCAGTCCACATCACCCAGGCCTGGTATTTTCGGGGTCATATACTCCAAAGGATAAGCCAGAGTACCGACTCTTCTTAGTTTTTCCCAATGTATTTTTATGTCTTTAAAATGCACATGGAAAATCCTGTCTTTAAACTCATAAATTGGACTAATATAGTCCATCATCTGCCATATGAAATGACTGGGATCTAAGTTTATGCCAAAATTCTTATTGGGTATTATTGCAAATAACTCTTTCCAAATCTCCGGAGATGTAAACATGTTTTGCCCACCCGGCCATTGTTCCTTTCCAAATAACATCGGACAGTTCTCTATGGCAATTTTTACACCTTTTGACTCAGCATATTCAATAATCGGAGGCCAAACTATTTTGAAAATCCCAATGTTTTCTTCAATGGTTTTGAATTGGTCCCTTCCTATGAAAGTCGTAACAAGATTTACGCCTAGCCTCGCACTGGCATCGATGACCTTATAGAGATGTGAAACATTAGCTTGTCTCATCTCTATATTATTAACGATAGTATTAGGATAATAGGCAAGTGAAGATATCTCAACATTCTTTTTTTTACAGTAATCCTTTATCTCTTTTAATCTACAGTCGGTCAGATCATCCACATCAATGTGTGTAACACCGGCATATCGTCTGTCGGCTGTTCCCCTGGGCCAGCAGGCTACTTCTACACACTTATAACCCAGCATACTTACCGTATCAATCATTTGTTCAAAATCAAGATCTCCCAGAATAGCACTAACAACACCAAGTTTCATACCATTTTCCCCCTCAATCCCGATCAATTATGATTGTCTTACCCTCTCTTGAGGATTCAATACTGGCAAATACAACCCTCATGGCACTGAGTATAGTCTTTCCGGATAATTCGGTTTCCCTGTCATGCAGAATGCTGTCAATAAACAGATCGATAACCCCTGATTTAGTCTGGTTACTGTTTGTTTGGATACTGTCCAATTCAAAGCAAATTTTCTCACCGTCATTGAGTAATACCTTAATGGAATAGTCAGGATCATCATAAATCCTCATGATTCCCTTGCTGCCATATAAAATAGTACTGTTATCCTCTGGACCATAGAATGTCCAACTTGCAGTCATTGTTCCCACGATGCCTCTCTTAGTCCTATATATGCAAAATGCATTGTCATCAACATCAATAAGTTCTCCTGCAGAATTTCTTTTATTGAGTGTGACAAGTTTGGCAGTTGTCTCAACAATAGCATCATCCGTCAAAAACTGTATAAGGTCCGTTTTATGAATACCCAAATCCGCCATGGCTCCAATTGCGGCAGACTTCTTATTAAAAAACCATACATTTGGTCCCGAGTCTATGCTCCAAGTTTCCGGCCCTCCATGTCCAAATGTAGTTCTGAACGTAATAATGTCTCCGATAATTCCATCTCGTATAAGTTCGCGTGCTTTTTTATGTGTGGGTGTCAATCTCTGATTATGCCCGATAAGCAATTTCCTGCCGTTTTCATCCGCTGCTTTTACCATAGTCTTGCAGTCGGAAATCGTAGTTGCCATAGGTTTCTCACACAGGACATGTTTACCTGCTCTCAATGCGGTTATAGTGATTTCCGCATGTAAATTATTGGTGACACAAACACTAACTGCATTTATATTCTTGTCACTCAGGAGATCCTGATATGAATCATAAGATATTCCTCCATATTTCTTTGCCATTTCATCCGAGCGGCTTTTATTTCTGTCATAAAAGCCTAAAATATTACAATTCTTGTTATCTATATATTCAGGTATATGCCTGGTCTGAGCAATTTTCCCACATCCTATAATTCCTATATTGATCATCAAATAACCCTCCTTAGGCTTTTTCCTTTCTCTGCAAAAGGACTGCTCCAATCACTATAAAACCCTTAAATGCTTCCCTTAAAAATGGCGGCACACCAAATAAGTTCAGGAGATTATTCATTATAGCGATAATGAGCATCCCAAAGACGGTTCCTAAAATATCTCCCCTTCCACCGCTCATGCTAGTTCCTCCTACAACAGCTGCAGCAATTGCATCCATTTCATTCCCGCTGCCTGCATTGGCAAAATCCATAGAACCTATCCGTGACACCTGAATTATCGCGGCTATGGAAACCAGAAGGCCTGTTAGCGTATATGCGAGCATTTTCACTCTTCCCACATTAACGCCGGAAAGCTTTGCCGCCTTTTCATTGGAACCTACCGCTATAATCTGCCTGCCGAAAACAGTCCGTTTGGAAATAAAATAAAGTATGTATGCGGTTATACCCCAATAAATTATAGGCATCGGCATAAAGCTGCCTATTTTAAAATTGGATATCTCTAGGAATCCTGTAGATATCGTAGGGTTATAACCTTGCATAAAATGCTGTGTCAGACTTCTGAAGATTTCCATTGCGCCTAATGTAGCTATAAAGGGAGGAATCTTGCCCTTTGTAACCAATAATCCTATTGCCGTTCCAAGTACGCTTCCTAAAAGCAGCCCGATGACAATAGCTATTATATAAGCTGGGGTGCCGGCTATACCCATTTTCAACAAAATCCCACCCGGTCCGCTATCTATTAGCGTCATAATCACCGCACCAGTTGCAACCAACGTTGAACCTACAGAAAGGTCAATACCTCCTGAAATTATAACAAAGGTCATTCCCAAGGACATTAATCCTATACCGGCATTATTTCTCAGTATATTTATCCAATTATTTATCCATGAGTAAAACCAGCTCCCTACCGAATCATAATTAAAACCTAAAACTAATGTCTGTAATATTATCATTATAATAAGCGCTATGGCTGTGCTGAATATCGGCTCATTCGCCCACTTATATTTAAATAACCCGAAGAAATTTAACTTTTTCTCCGTTTCATTATCATTCATCATTTATTCACCTCCGCATAACCCAATTCTCCTCCGGTAGCAAGCCTCATTATATCATGTTCATTCATTGTCTCCCCTCTTACTTCCCCCTGTAACCTCCCGTGGTACATTACGATTGCCCTGTCACAGATCCGCATAATTTCCTGTGCCTCACTGGATAGTACGATTACCGCAATATTAGCAGCCGCAAGTTTCTCGATTATATTATATATATCCTCTTTCGCACCTACATCAACACCCTGTGTCGGATTATCCAAGATTAACACATCCGGATTGGCTAAAAGCCACCTTACAAGGACAACCTTCTGTTGATTTCCCCCGGATAGTTCATTGATACTATCTGTAAACCTCATCACCTTGATTTTTAAAGATTTTACTTGCCTATCAAACATATCCTCATTCAATTTTTTATCAATAACACCCTTCTTGGCAAATTTAGGCCATATCACAATAGAAGCGTTTTCTATTATGTTCATGTCTTTTATTATTCCATTTTCTTTTCTATTTCTCGGGAGGTATCCTATACCTTTTTTAAGTGCCTGGGTAGTACTATGTATGTTAACTTCTTTTCCCTTTAAATAGATCTTTCCGGAAGATATGCCGTCTGCTCCAAAAATGGATTGAAACAATTCGCTACGCCCGTCACCAAGAAGTCCGATAAAACCCAAAACCTCTCCTGCTTTTGCTGAAAAACTTATATCCTTAAATATATTGTCATGTTCCAACTTTTCAACCTTCAAAACCTCATTACCATACCCCTTTTTCCCTGTAGCACGTTTCGTTTGTATAGTATGTCCAACCATATAATACGCCAAATCATTTGTAGTAACATCACAGACGTCACCCTTTGCTACAAGGCAACCGTTCCTGAGAACTACATACCTGTCGCAAATTCTTTTTATTTCATTCAATTTATGAGATATGAAAATGATCCCAACGTTATTTTTTTTTAATGTATTCATCATATTAAAAACACGTTCTATCTCCGGCTGTGTTAATGAAGTTGTCGGTTCATCCATGATTATAAATGATGCATTCATCATCATAGCCCGGCATATTTCAATTATTTGTTTATACGATACATCAAGATCCCGCAGTATCGTTCTCGGGTCCAGGTCAATATTCATTCTTTTAAATATTTTTTCAGTATCATGAAACATCGCCTGCATATCAAGAATTCCCTTTTTGTTTTTTATCTCTCTCCCTATAAACATGTTTTCATAAACAGGCAAGTCATTTATAAGATTGAGTTCCTGATGTATGAATGCAATTCCAGCTTCTAAGGATTCCAATGGTGAATTGAATCCCACTTTCTTTCCATCCAGATATATTTCTCCTGAATCCATCTTGATAACTCCACCCAAGATATTCATCAAGGTGGATTTCCCTGCCCCATTTTCACCTATAAGAGCACATATCTCTCCTTTTTCCACATTAATAGAGACATCTTTAAGAACCTCGTTGCTGCCAAAATCTTTCCGTATATTTTTCATCACTATTGACATAAAACCGCCTCAATTCCCCTCTTCTTTTACAACGGCCTTTTTACTGTTATTTATGAGCATCATAATATTATTACAGAGGCTACAGCACAGCTGTAACCTCTAGATTGCCTAATTTAATATGGTGAATCAGGATCAAGAAAATCTTTATAATTAGTTCTGTCTACAATGGTCGTGGGTATAATAGTTTCCTTTTTAACCTCTTCACCCTTTAGGAGTTTCAGCGCCACATCTACGGCATCTTTTACCATGTCTGGACTATATAGTGCAGATTCAACCCATATATCTTTATTCTCAGGCATCATCTTGAAATACTCCTGCATACCGCCCGTCCCTGTCACAACTTTGATATCTTTCCTTCCAGCTTCCCTTATAGCCTGTAGAACACCTATGGAAGTTTCATCATCCATTGAGTAAACGGCATCTATTTTAGAGTTATTCGTTAATATATCGGCAAAATCTTTTAAGCCGTCTTCCCTCGTAAATTTAGTCGCATACGTAATGAGCTTTAAATCGGGAGCAGTCTCCTTTACCGTATCCAGGAAACCCTGTTTACGAAGCTTTGCCACTGAGCCGGATGATGGAACGTCCAATATAACAACCGTCCCGTCCTTGCCTAACTTATCCACTACATATTTTGCACCTTGGACACCGATGTCATAGTTATCCCCAGCTACTCTGTAAACTCCGTCAACATCGATTTCTATATCAAAATTCACAACCTTTATTCCTGCATCAACCGCCTTCTTTATAGGCACTTCCATACCTTCCCATTGTGGAAATGCAACGATTGCATCTGCTCCCCAAGTCATTAAATCGTCTAATTGTGATGTCATCTCTTCCGCATTATTACTTGTTTGAATCTGGTAATCAATCTGGTCGGAAAGCTCTTTTGCACGGTCTCCCGCATGATAAGCAACGGCGGCAACCCACCCGTGAGTAACCGCAGGTGCCAGTATGCCTACCTTGTATTTTTTCTTTGCAGTCTGTTCATTGCTTGCCTTATTAGTATCGGAACCTGTCTCTTTTGTATTTGTGTTGGCTCCACAGCCAGACAAAACCGCGGTCAACACCAAAACCAGCGCAAGGATTAAAACAACCATCTTTCGCTTTCTCACAAAAATTACCCCCTAAATTATATTTTATTTATCGTTATCTGCGAATCGTTTTCACGCAGCTAACATCAAATTAGATAGATCCTGAAGATTCCCTTATAATGAACTTATGGGGAAGTACCGTAACCTCATCAGCTTTTCCATCATTCATGCAATTATAAAGAATCCTGAACGCCTGCCTGCCTAGATCATAACAAGGCTGGGCAATGGTAGTTATATAAGGATGAAACATTGTTGTATCATCAACATCATCAAACCCAATCACACTAAGTCCGCTGGGAACATCGATACCCAATTCCTTAGCCGCCGTAATTGCACCAAGCGCAATGGTGTCCGAAATACAAAATATGGCCGTGGGCCTGTTCTTTTGTTTTAAAATCTTGGTAGCCGCTTCTTTACCGCTCATAAAAGAATAGTCGGCATCGGCATATACAATATAGTCTTCATGCACCTCAATATTATGCCACAATAATGATTCCTTATATGCTCTCAGCCTAAGTGCAGTAGAAATATATTTGTTGGAACTGCTTATTGTAGCTATCCTTATATGTCCCATACCGATGATATACTCCATAACATCCTGCGCAGCTTTGTAGTTGTCAATCGAAACCCTGGGGACATGGCCTTTAGCTGGATATTCGGAGCATAAGACAATGGGGTACTCATCGGCATACTCCTTTATCCACATGGAATCCATATTGCTAGCAAACAATATGGCTCCGTCCGCTCTTTTCTTCTTGAGCATATCCAGACCGGCTTTTACCCTTTTTTCATTACCGGACGTATTATGTATAAGCGCGCTGTACCCGGCCTCTTGAGCGCAATCACCTATGCCTGCAAGAATATGGGCATAATATGGGTTAGTGATATTGGGAGTCACTATAAGAATAACTCTTGTTTCATTTCGCCTTAAGTTTCTTGCCGACATATTAGGTTCAAAAGAAAGTTTATCTATAGCCCTGTATACTCTTTTACATGTTTCTTCCTTTACAGCTTTTTTGTTATTGAGTACTCTTGAGACAGTTGCCACCGAAACTTTGGCTTCTTTTGCAACATCTTCTATTGTCGCCATATACTATTCCTCCAGAGCTTTATATAATATTACCAGTATCTGTATAATGTAATCCATTACATTTTGGCGTTTAACAACACTTATCCAATTCATAATATTAGACATTATTTTTCTTGTTGTCAACTTTTATTATATTAATTCCTTACACATTATTTAATATTTCATCCATTATCTCTATGCCGGTAATTATCTGATCACGGCCTATAATTTCTGAAGGAGTTCCTCTTTCTATACAAGAAATGAAATGAGAAAGCTCGTTATAAAACATACCCGTAGCAGGCAGATTGATATCTGTAGATACCGATACCTCCTCTTCCTGCTGATAATATAAAGGCTCTACATCCGGCCTATATATTGTGACATGTTTACCATCGTTTTCAATAACACCGTTTTCACAGTATATGCGCCATCTTGCCTTGAGTGGATAATCAGCATTAAACCAAGCTGCTTCTGCCGTAACATTTAGATCCCCAAAAATATAATTAAATCTGTAATGTTCCTTGTAGTTTACTTCATCCCTGCCACTGCTTGTAAAGGTATAGCCATCCGGTTTTCCAAAGAGGCTTATAATTAAATCCAGATCATGTACATGAAGATCGAACGGTAATAGCCCGCTTTTCTTCTTGTCAAAAAGCCAGCCATCTTTGACCCATTTAGGACGGCCGCTGATTCTCTCAAAATATCCGTCCAAAGGTTTTCCATATTTCCCGCTCTTTATGATCTTACTAAGAAGCTGGGATTCATAAGCAAAACGAACAACCTGTCCTACAAAGAGAAAGAGGTTTTTTTCCTCCGCTAAGTTAAACATTTCTTCAGCATCTTTTCTGTGCAGGGCCATAGGTTTTTCAACAAATACATCTTTACCAGCATTAAGGCTTTCAATAACGTGCTGTTTATGCAAATATGTAGGTGTACATATATCTATAACATCTATATTCTCATTTTCTACCATAGAGGTTATATCATCATACGGAACCAATTTTAGTTCTCTTGCCTTTTCCTTACTCTGCGCGGAGTGACATACGGCAGCAATTACCTTACAATCCTTTATATGTAAATAGTTGTCATAGTGCACGGTACCTATACCGCCGATACCTACGATTCCGATTCTAATCATTTTCTCACCTCCGGTTTTCAATTATTATATAAACTAAAATTCCAATCCAAGATGTTTGAGGTAATCATATGAATCCTTAACAGCCCGGTTTACTTCATCAAGATCCTGCGGACCGTCCTTTGTAAATTCTATTTCTATACTCAGCGGGCAGTCATTATCTGCCCTCTCTAGTTTATCAATAATCGTTTTAAAATCGATTTGCCCCTTACCTAAGGCTGGAAAATTCCACTCATTATATTTACCGGCTTTATCCTTTAGATGTACGTGGCCTACCATACCGATGCACAAATCCAGATCCTCCGGTATATCGACATTACCATAATAAACGGCGTTGGCTGTATCATAATTGATCAAAACCCTGGGTGATGCCACTGATTTTATTATATTTTTCAATAGTTTTCCCGTAGCATGTTTACCATGATTCTCCATGCATAATGTAAGATCATACTCCTCCAAATACGGCACAATTTGCTTGATATGCTGCGATACCACGTCATCGGAAGTCACTGCATTATCATTGATATGAGCTTCACCTACAGAGCTGATTATATATTTGCAGCCAAAAAATCCTGCCAGCTTAATATTAAGAATAAAATCCTTAAGTCTTTCACTGTCCATCAAATTACAGTGGCCGCTCATGGTAATTGGTTCCAGGCCACCGGCTTTAAGTTGATCTTTGACATCACAAAGATATTTAAAGCTCATTGTGGGAAAAATATGTTCTGTCCATCCCTCTGTAGCCGTAAGCTCTATGTATTTAAACCCGGCTGAATTGGTTCCTGCAATGGCATCTTGCAACGAATAACCATGATAAGTATTTGAATTGACAGCTACTACCCTTTTCATTTTATCTCCCCCTTCCTTTTAATACAATTTAAATTAATTATACCAATCAGGCAGATAATTTCAAGTAATTTTTAAAATAACTATCTTTAAAAGTTTTTAAATGCTCTCGTCGTATAATTTGTAGATACAATTCACCCACACTGCTCAGATTGTCGGAAAACTTATAACCACCAAGATAAAGAGCAGTCTCTCCCTGTGTTCCTGTAATGTATCTCTTTTCTATTGCAGGGATTGTTAAATGAAAAGTTTTATTGAGTATCGTAACTTTTACATCTTGGTCTTCATCCGATGCTTCACTGCCATTATACTTAAACGTGGCGTTGAATTTACACTTTACTGTATCGTCTGTTACGTCAAAGAAGCAGAAAAACTTATTGCTATTTTGATAAAAAGTGTTATTATGTATCTATAGCCTTTGTTATTCATATGGAGGTATCTATGTATTCAGTCCATGATTTAAATAAAAACAGCAAAACCTTACTAAAATTAATCCAGCAAAACGGACCTATAGCTAAAAATGATTTATTACTTATTGCCAATATGGCATTAAGTACATTGCAGCGGTCTATTAAGCCATTACTGGATAAAAAACTGGTTATCGAGTCTGCCATCGGCGAATCAACCGGGGGCCGCCGGCCCGCTCTATATGATATAAATCCCAATGTCCCCTATCTTATCGGTATAGACATATCACGGTCATATGCCCGCTTCGTTATAACAAATCTCAATTTAAGCACTGTGTTTGCTGAGAAAGCTCTACCTATCTCGTCACCGCAGCAAACAATAAAGAGCATCTGCGATGCCATTACAAAAACCTTAAACGAGCTTTCCATATCTAAATCAAATATACTGGGAATCGGTGTGGGAACAGTGGGCCCTCTTGACCGAGAAAACGGCATCATCTTAAACCCAACGAACTTTTCTTCCAAGGATTGGATCAATATACCTATCAAAGATATTATTGAACATATCATGGACATACCAACCTTTGTAGACAACGGCGCTAACTCTGCCGTATTGGGTGAACACATATTCGGCATAGGTAAAAAGTTTAGCAACATGGCCTATTTTAATTGTGGGATGGGAATACGAACAGGGGTTGTGTCTTCAAACAAACTTATAAGGACCTCATCAGATTCCGAAGATTCTTTCGGCCATATGGTGATAGATATGGATGGTGAACGATGCACCTGCGGCAATTACGGTTGTGTGGAATGTTACTGCTCTACCCTGAAAATAACAAAGAAATTCAAAACAAAGGCAAAAGCAGGAAGGAGCTATCTATCATCAAAACCACCGGATGAGATAGACTATATAGATATATGTAATATGGCCGAGCAAGGAGATGCGCTGGCAAAAGAAATCATGACCGATTCCGCAGTTATTTTTGGCCTGGCGCTTAACAATTATGTTAACATCCTGAAACCTGAGCTCGTCATTCTGAGCGGTCCATTATTCAGATACTCCAAGCTTTATTATAATGTGGCTACATCGGCGGCATATAAAAAAATTCATCTTAAAGATAAAACTAATATCACCTTTAAGAGAGAAGGGAAGTTCGCAAAAAACTCCATCTCTTTGGGTGCAGCGGCCATGGTTGTTGAGGAATTATTAAATCAGGAATAATCATGTAGACTTTATTTATTAAGGAGTTGTTAACTTGTGAGAAAATACCTTGAAATGTTTTTATCCTTTTTCAAGATAGGTGCCTTCACACTCGGCGGAGGCTATGCCATGCTACCTCTTATCGAAAAAGAGGTTGTAGACAAAAAACAATGGATAGACAGGGATACATT
>DHDL01000015.1:63216-67213 GCA_002399345.1 Thermoanaerobacterales bacterium UBA4877 | reverse complement strand
CATAGCATAATCTATATAGGAATTCTGCATCTCATCTTTAATATCTACAGGTACTATATTATTATTTTTTTCTTCATCCATTTAAGCCGCCTCCTTATACATCCAGATTTTTGACAAGGTGAGCATTCTCTTGTATAAACTCACGTCTCTTCTCAACGTTCTGTCCCATCAATACTGTAAATATGTCATTAGCGGCTACTGCATCCTCCATATTTACTTTCAGCATTGTCCTTGTCTCAGGGTTCAATGTCGTATCCCACAACTGCTCGGCATCCATTTCTCCTAGACCTTTATATCTCTGTATTTCTGCTTCATGGCCTATTTCATCCAATATTTTTGTTAATTCCTGATCGCTATAAACATACTTCATAAACTTACCCTTTAGAACCCGGTACAAAGGGGGTTGAGCTATATAAATATATCCTTCTTTTATAAGCTCGGGCATATACCTATAAAAGAAAGTTAGTATCAATGTCCTTATATGGCTCCCATCAACATCGGCATCGGTCATACATACGATCTTATGGTATCTTGCCTTATTGATATCGAAATCTTCTCCTATACCCGCACCTATAGCAGTTATCATTGCCTTTATCATATCACTGCTCAATACCTTATCCAATCTTGCCTTCTCTACATTGAGTATCTTTCCCCTTAAAGGCAGTATAGCCTGTATCTTTCTGTCTCTACCTGATTTTGCGGAACCACCTGCGGAATCACCCTCAACAAGAAAAAGTTCGCACAGAGCAGGATCTTTCTCCTGGCAATCGGATAACTTTCCCGGCAGTTGCATTGAGTCTAAAGCACCCTTGCGCCTCGTAAGTTCTCTCGCTTTTCTGGCTGCCTCTCTGGCTCGCGATGCAGTCATTGCTTTATCAAGGATTGTTTTACTCACGGAAGGATTTTCCTCAAAAAATGCCTCAAGTTTCTCATAGACCGCATTTTCAACAAAACTCCGGATATCACTGTTACCTAGCTTAGTCTTTGTCTGACCTTCAAATTGCGGATCGGTTAACTTCACGCTAAGGACCGCCGTAAGTCCTTCCCTAACATCGCCACCCTGAAGATTCTTATCGGCATCCTTCAATATCTCATATTTTCTTGCATAATCATTTATTACTTTTGTTATGGCATTTTTAAATCCCGTGAGATGAGTACCGCCTTCCTGCGTATCTATATTATTAGCAAAACTAAATATAGTTTCATTATAAGAGTCGTTATACTGGAGAGCTACCTCGACTTCCGCATCGTCTTTTTTATCGTAAATATATATCGGATCTTTATAAAGAACATTTGCAGACCTGTTTAAGTATTCTACAAATGATTTTATCCCGCCGTCATATTGAAATGTCTCTTTCTTTTCGTTTCTTTTATCTTCCAGAGTTATTCGAAGACCATTATTTAAAAAAGCTAGTTCCCTCATCCTTGTTGCCAGTACGTTATAATCAAAATTAACATCTTCAAATATCTCTTTATCCGGTTTAAATGTGACCATTGTCCCATGATCTTCTACTGGTCCGATTTTAACAAGTTTGGTTATCGGCTTTCCCTTTTCATAATTTTGTTTATAAGCATTACCTTCCCAATGGACCTTTACAACCAGCCACTCTGATAATGCATTTACAACAGATACACCTACACCGTGCAATCCGCCTGATACCTTATATCCTCCGCCACCAAATTTTCCTCCTGCATGTAGAATTGTCATTACAACCTCTACTGCAGGTTTACCAACCTGTGACTGTATATCTGCCGGGATACCCCTGCCGTTATCCTTAACTGTACATGAACCGTCCTCATTTAATGTAATGTTTATTTCAGTACATATGCCTGCCATCGCTTCATCAATACTGTTATCCACCACCTCGTATACAAGATGATGAAGACCCTTGGAGCTTGTAGACCCTATGTACATACTTGGTCTCTTTCTTACTGCTTCCAGACCTTCTAAGATCTGGATTTCATTAGCATCATATCTCTCCGTATCCATTAATTCACCACCTATTCAGTTATTTCATACGGATTTGCAGCTCTCTTATATAAGGTCACGGACGATATGGGAGAGCAATAAATATAATATTTTGCATCTTCTTCTACCAATACAAGAGATTTGACATCTTTGGTAATTTTATTTTTTAAAAAACCCTCTTCTCGGTATATATTTATAAAATCTTGATTTATTTCCGATGATATGAATGAATCATAGTCTATTATACCTATGAGACTTCTTAACGGTATAACAATACTCCTCCCAATATGAAGGAACATCATACCACCCCCAACCTTATTTTATTCCAGTCTCCTTCAAGATACAGCTCGTTAGCTGTGATCAAAGACTGCATTCCACTTATAGTGTCTATTATAAAACCCTTACGTTCTTCATCTAATTCTGAGAAAACATCATCAAGTAAAAATATTGGACTCTCCCCAATCTCCTTTTCGACAATTTTTATTTCTGATAATTTAAGACTTAAGGCTATAGTCTTTTGTTGACCTTGGGATGAGTAGTTTTTAGCTTCCCTTCCATCAAGAAGTATTTTTATATCATCACGGTGAGGTCCTATGGTGGTAAGTCCATATGATATGTCCTTATCCGCGCTTTCCTTTATTAAATTAACGTAATCATCTTTATTATTCCCAAAGTTGACAATATATTTAACATCTAATTCTTCTCCGCCGCTTAATTTCTTATGAATGCGCGACGCAATACCGGAAATAATATTTACAAATCTTGACCTCATACTGGCTATCTTTAGCCCATATGCTATTATCTGTTGATCCCACGAGTATAAAGTATACCGCAAAGAGGGTTTTGTTGCAATATTTTTAAGAAGGTTGTTCCTTTGCTTTAAAGTTCTGTAGTACCTCATCAAATCATACCTATAATTAGGTCTTATCTGCATTAAGACTTCATCAATAAAATTCCTTCTTTGCTTGGGGTTTCCTTTTACAATATAAAGATCTTCCGGAACAAAGAGTATTGTATATAAGTTCCCAAGCAGCTCGGAATTTTTATTAATGTTCATACCGTTTAACCCTATTTGTTTTTTACCATCCCTATTGTAACCATAACGTACAGAGAATTCTCCTGAGCCTCTTACAGCTTTTAAACTTGCATAAAAATTATTTTCATCATAATTTATAATTTCATTTAATCTTTGTGTCTTAAAAGATCTACCCCGGCTGAGCAGGTATATGCATTCAAGTATATTGGTTTTTCCTACGGCGTTATTGCCCAGGACCATATTAATTCCCTTATCAAACTCCAGATAAAGCTTTTTGAAGTTCCTATAATTCTCTAATTTAAGCTTCTCTATATACATAGGCCTGCACACCTCTATACTTCAGATTATTTACTTTCTTTTATTGTATATGTATGGCCGTCATACTCAACCGTATCGCCTTTCGTGAGCTTTTTACCCCGCATCATACATACCTCTCCGTTCACCAGGACGCCTCCTGATTTTACTATCATTTTTGCCTCCCCACCCGTAGCGGCCAGGCCAAAAAACTTTAAAAAATCCCCCAGCGTGATGTAGTGCGAATCTATTTTTAAATCCATATACAATCAGTCCTCCTTCATCTTGACTGGCAATACAAGATATAGGTATTCTTCACCTGCCGTCGGCTTGATTATACAAGGTGACATCCCGCTTAAAAGCTCCATTTTAATGGTTTTATCTTCTATCGTCCTTAACGCATCCAAAAGATATACCGAGTTAAAAGCTATGGAAAGACCGGGACCGTCCGCCTTTATGTCCAGTCCTTCATTAAAGTAGCCGCGTTCATCCCTGGCCTCCACACCTACATAATCGCCATCAAAAGTAAACTTGACCAAAGTCTTTCTGTTACTGGAAATCAGGCTGGCTCTCTCTATGGTGTCCACGATCTCTTCCGTCTTTATCTCGCATACCAGATTCTTCTCGTCTGGTATAATATTCTCATACTGTATATATTCTCCCTCAAGAAGCCGCGTATATACAGTGGTATGTCCCAT
>DHDL01000015.1:40753-63032 GCA_002399345.1 Thermoanaerobacterales bacterium UBA4877 | reverse complement strand
AGTTTTGTGAGCTCGTTTAAGGCCTTATAAGGTATAACAATTTTAAGACTGACATCCTTATCTATATTATACTTCCTGATTGAGAGCCTGTAACCGTCCAGTGCAACCATTACCGCATTTCCATCTTCAATCTTCAAAAGTGATCCGTTTAATATGGGATGTGACATATCTGTTGAAACTGCAAATATTGTTCCCTTAATCATGGAATTTAGAGTTTCCTGATCCAATACTATCCCTTCATCAGCCTGCATTTCCGGTAGCTGAGGAAATTCATCAGGATTAAAACAAGAGATGTTAAATACACTATTTAAGCTTTTAAGTACTGCTTTGTTATCTTTTACCTCTATTATGATATCGGAACCGGGCATTGTCTTTACAATATCGGAAAATATCCGCGAATTGATAACCGTTTCTCCCTCTTCTGATATATTGGCCGAAATATGTGTCATTATAGTAAGCTCAAGATCAGTGGCTATCATGGTTACTTTATTATCTGCAGCCTTTATGTATATACCTTCTAATATAGGCATGGTTGTTTTAGTATTTATTCCTTTAAGTACTCTATTAACAGCATTTTGTATTTCTTGTGTGTTTACGGTTATCTTCATTTCTTTTCCTCTTTTCTTTATATATTTTATTAACAGTAGTAGTAGGAGCTGTGGATTTGTTAAAAACCATCTTAATTTAATATAAGACGACACATTGGCTTGTACAAAAATGTGTTAAAAAAATAGTTCTAAAATCACACTTTAAAACATATAATATTAAGATGCAATGAAATATTTTTTTCCACAGGTGTTATTAACGTGTAAACTGTGAATTACTCTCCTAATATCTCTTTTTTAATACTTTCAATAGTAGACCTCATTTCACTGTCATTTTTAATTTCTTTAGATATCTTGTCACAGGAATGTATGACGGTAGTGTGGTCTTTTCCGCCGAATTCATCACCTATTTTAGGAAGAGACATATCTGTAAGCTCCCTGCACAGATACATGGCTACCTGCCTCGGAACGGTAAAGTTCTTTGTCCTTTTCTTGGATTTCATGTCTGAGATCTTAATATTATATCTTTTAGCCACTACCTCTTC
This sequence comes from Thermoanaerobacterales bacterium UBA4877, assembly GCA_002399345.1. Lineage (GTDB taxonomy): Bacteria > Bacillota > Thermoanaerobacteria > Thermoanaerobacterales > UBA4877 > UBA4877. The sequence goes on along the minus strand of DHDL01000015.1, from coordinate 61,942 downwards.
TATAAACTGAGCATTTATTTCTCTTTTTGCATTTTGCCTTAATATATCCTTAAGAGCCTCCTGGGCCATATCTACAGTAATATCTGTATCAATAAAAGTACTATAGGCAGCTACTTTAATGAGTGCACCCTCCAATTCCCTTATGTTGGATTGAATCTGTTTAGCCATATAGACCATAACATCATTGGGGATTTCTATATTTTCCTGTTGCGCTTTTTTCTTTAGTATGGCTATTCTGGTCTCAAAATCCGGAGGCTGTATATCTGCAATGAGACCCCATTCAAACCTGGAAATCAATCTGTCTTCCAGCTGCTGGATCTCCTTGGGCGGTCGGTCTGAAGATACAACAATCTGTTTGTTGGATTCATAAAGCGTATTAAAAGTATGGAAGAATTCTTCCTGGGTCCGCTCTTTATCTCCTATAAACTGAATATCATCGATCAAAAGAACATCAACGCTTCTGTATTTGTTTCTGAATTCTTCGTTTTTATCATCTTTTATGGCATTTATCAAGTCATTGGTAAATTTTTCAGAGGTAACATAAAGTACCTTCATGTTCTTGTTATTACTTAATATATAATGGCCTATAGCGTGCATAAGGTGTGTTTTTCCCAGGCCGACGCCTCCATATATAAAAAGAGGGTTGTATGCATGGGCCGGAGATTGTGCTACTGCCAATGATGCAGCATGAGCAAATCTATTGCTGTTGCCTATGACAAAGGTATCAAACGTATATTTTGGATTGAGAAAATTTATTAGGTTGTCAGGAAAATCCGTCTTGCTATTTTGCTTTTCATATTCGTTCTTATCAATTACCTTGACCTCAACCTTGTATTTTTTTTCACCGACAGATTCGACAATACTGGTGAGAAATCCTATGTATCTTTCGTTTATAACATTACAAGTAAAGGAATTGGTTACTCCTAAGGTAACGGTGTCTATATTCATGTCCAGTGGAATTAATAGTTTAAACCATGCATTATAGCTTACCTCGGTAAGTTCTAATTTTACACGCTTAGTTACCTTGCCCCAGAGGTTTTGAAGTTGCTCATCCATATTGCGTCCCCCTAATAAGATATTTTGGCCTCCTTAATGAGTAAGGAGGCCACAGACTGGTGACATAGCTGTTTTGGTCATGTCTGTAAATTTGGAAACATGCCCCGGGCATATTTCTGTTTTCATGTTTGCCGCCTTTTATTTATAATTTGCCGCGGCCATCCGGTTTTGTATAACCTAAGGTCTCGTATTTTACAAAGACCAAATGGTATGTGGAAAATTTAATCAACAAATTAACAGGATGTGAATTATAATTAAAGCGTAATTAACAAAAATTATAAACAAATTATCCACAAAATTATCAACAGTCTGTGGAAAAATACTTTCATAAAAAAGTTATCCACAATTATGATATCAAATTATCAACAGATATTCAATAAGCGTTTTGAAGTTACATAGTGCAACCGACATGCCAGCCGCAAATATAATTCATGTAATGAGAAATATGTATTATTCATTTAATATGTATAAAATATATAATTTTAACGTTATATACATTAAAATAATAATCCTTAAGAAAATAAAAATGAATAATTTATTAGAAAGCTGTATTTTGAGGTAATATATATATATTCAAAATAGCTGTGACCAGTGTTTATCAACCAACAAAAATAAAAATATATTTAAAAGAATCATAATTGCTTTTATCAGCAAGAGGTGGTATAATCCAATTATAAAATTGAATATTATTGAGAATATGATTGCCATATAAGTTCACAAATACGGTGTGGACGTTTCTACGCGATGGCCGCAAACCATCTACGCTATGGTGTTCTTTTCAATTGCTTTAACGAAATCGCAGTTTAATTTTTTATATTATTCTACGATTCTTTAATTATTGCATAAAAAGACAAGGAACACTGTATCCTTGTCTTTTTTTATTTATTATTAAATCGGAGGAGATAATATGAGAACAACCGGTCCTACTGACAGAAGCCGCCTTATTGCTGCGGCTATGCAAAAAATACCGTGTGATTTAACAATTAAGAATGTAAAGTTTGTTAATGTCATCACCGGCGAAATTTATCCAGCCTGTGTGGATGCTTTAGATGGAATGATTGTCCGTGTTCGCATGGAGGGTGAAGAAACCACCTTAGAGAGCAGCAGCGTATATGACGGACAGGGTGCCTATCTAATTCCGGGTTTGATCGATACCCATATGCATGTAGAAAGCACAATGATGATTCCGGAGCAGTTCGCCAAGGCAGTTTTGCCGTGGGGAACAACCACCGTAGTAACGGATCCTCACGAGATTGGTAATGTGATGGGTATCGAGGGTATAAAGTTTATGTTAAAAAGCGCGAAGAAAACCCCGCTGCGCCAGTATGTACTTGCTCCGTCATGCGTACCGTCTGTGCCGGCACTGGAAGGAGCCGGAGCTTCTTTTACTTCGAAGGAGATAGGGGAGCTTTTGGATACCCCAGGTGTTATCGGAATAGCCGAGGTTATGGATTATGTTAATGTTGTAAAAAACGAGCAGCGAATGCACGATATATTAGAGGAGGGACTTAAAAGGGATGTGTTTATCCAGGGCCATGCTCCTGGACTTAGGGGTAAAGAGATGCAGGCATATGCTGATGCTGGGCCAAAGAGTGATCATGAATGCCGATTTGCCGAGGAATGTGCCCAAAAGCTGCGCACGGGGATTCATATTAATTTAAAGTCCAGCTCAATGACCGATTTTCTAAAGGAGCAGCTTGAGGGTTTAAAGGATATGCGTTATCTTGATTTTGTCTCTCTTTGCACCGATGATGTTCATGCAAAGGACATTCTTGAGACAGGCCACCTTAACCGTGTGGTGCGTAAAGCGATAAAGCTGGGAACTGATCCTGTGGATGCTATACGTTGCGCTACGCTTAATGCTGCGCGGGAGTATGGTTTTTCTGATTTGGGCGCAATAGCGCCGGGCTATGTTGCCGACATGCAGCTTGTTAAAGAACTTGACGGAGAACAGCCGGTAGCTGTTTTTGCCGGTGGGCGGCTGGTGGCAGAGAGGGGAAGTTATATCCCCAGTGAAGGGGAAGAGGAGAAAAAACAATATTCTTTCCCAAATACAATGAATATGAAGCAGATCACGTCTGCCGAAGATTTTCTGCTAAAAGCTCCGCAAGATGCACAGGATTCGGTAAATACTAATGTGATTGTATGCAAGTATAATGGCGGGCCTTTTAACAAGGCAGTTTTAGAGGATTTGCCTGTAACTGGAGGCTTAGTGGATTTAAGTCGTGATCCTAATCTGACTTATGTAGCTGTATGCAACAGGCACGGAAACGATGACAAGACGGTTGCCGTGATAAGGGATTCCGGCCTGGCCGCTGGTGCCGTTGCTTCTACGGTTTCTCATGATTCGCATAATTTCTGTGTGATTTATAAAGATCCCGAGGATGCATATGTGGCGGCTAAGGAGCTGTGCGCTACGGGCGGCGGTATTACGGTTGTTTTAAACGGTAAGGTCAAAGCCACAGCGGCTCTGCCTGTTGCGGGTTTAATGTCTGACCTTCCCGTCCAAGAGTTAGCTCCCCAGGTAGATAAAGTAATAAAGGCAATATGTGATGTTTGCGGCGGGGAAAATATTATTCCCAAAATTACGGGACTTGCTCTGGTCGTAGTGCCGGGTACCCTTATTTCGGACAGGGGTATTGTAGACGGATCTACTCAGGAATTTATTCCTGTGTTTGAATAAAAAAGCGTATAAATATGGATAGGGGGTAGCATAAATCAATGCTGAGTGACTATTTCGAATTAAAAAAGAGGGGTACGAATGTAAAAACAGAGATAGTGGCCGGTATCACTACATTTGCCACAATGTCTTACATTCTTGTGGTGCAGTCTTCAATGATGGCCGATGCCGGAATGAATCCCAAGGGCGTAATGATCACGACCGCTCTTATGTCTGGAATATTTACACTAGTGTCTGCTTTTTATTCCAAGGTGCCGTTTGCTCTGGCCCCTGGAATGGGTACCAATGCAATAATGGCTTATTCGATAGTAGCAACCGGCCAGGCCACCTGGCAGGTCGGTGTGGGTATGTTTGTCGTTACGGGTGCCATACTTGCGCTTTTAACACTTTTTAAGGTCCGGGAGGATATGGTGCGCGTGATGCCTAAAAATATTAAAATAGGCATTGGAGCGGCCGTCGGTATATTTCTTGCCCGGATGGCGGTTGTAAACGGAGGATATGTAAAGGAAGATTTCTCTGGACTGGGGGATTTCTCTCAGCCCGCCGTACAGCTTGCATTAATCGGCCTTATTATTACGCTGGTTTTAAACTTTATACGCGTAGATATTAATGGTAAAAAGTATCAGGTTCGCGGAGCCTACCTTATATCTATAATCTTGACCACTGTAATAGGAATCTTCATGGGTGTCGTAAAAGTTCCCTCATCTATAGTAAATTTTGATTTAAGCTCAATCGGTGATGTTGCATTCAAGGCGGATGTAAAGGGAGTCTTTAAGTTTGCCAACCTCCCTACATTAATTTTTTTATTGCTCAGCGACTTCTTTTCCACTATGGGCACATCCCTCGGCCTGGCCGGTAAGGCAGGGATGCTGGATGAAGATGGGAACTTTGAAGGAATAAGCCGAGTATTTCTCACGGATGCCATCGGTACATCGGTAGGCGGTATATTCGGTATTACAAATCTGCAGACTTATGTGGAATCTGCAGCTGGAATTGAGGCAGGGGGGCGTACCGGGCTTACGGCTGTTTCGACCGCCGTCATGTTCCTGCTTTCCATGTTTTTCTCGCCCTTATTTCTTATAATTCCAAATGCAGCTACAGCTCCCGTTCTTATTATGATAGGCGCATCTATGATGGAAGGTTTAAAAGATGTGGACTTTACCACCTTAGAGTGGACCCCGCTGGCCTTCATGCTTCTTACAACGGCATTTACCGGGGACTTTGTATTGGGTGTTGCTTTGGGCGTTATAGTAAGTGCAGTGATCTCGGTTGTTCAGTATGTATTCACTATGGACAGGTCGAAAATGCCTGAGTTAGGCACTTTGATAATGGCGTTGGTAATGTCCATTAAGTTTTTTGTAGATTAGATGCAGAATAGTTAGTTTATCCGGTTTAGAGTATATAAAAATACCGTTTGGGAATTAAGCCCATACGGTATTTTTTGTTATGGTGTCATATATAAAACTTATTTGGATAACCAGCTGCTGATCGTATGATACAGGGTATTAGTCTGCGCCGCGGTTGTTCCTTTATATGCTGCAGTCTCATTTGATATTGACCAATGACAAGCCAATTGGAAAAAAGATTGGCCATCATCATCAATATCATTATAAAATCCGCATGGCTCCTGATGGGTTCGACAAATAATAAAAGGCTGCACGCAGCTGAAAGCAGTAAAACGATCCAACAGGTTTTGGCAAAATGGACTAATATCTTCTTTACTTCTTCATGTTGAGAATACACCTTTGACAGTATGACCCCCAGTATCTGATGATCGTGATACTGCGCGAAATACAGTGATCCAGCTGTCGTTACTCCAAATACAAGCCATAATATTATGATATAAGTTACAATCACGACTGATCCTCCCTCTGCACATAAATATTATTTATGAGCTTCAATATGTGTTTTTTAAGTTCTTCCCGGGAAACGCCCTTAGTATATGCTTCAGAGATCAGGAGCATGGCTGCACGGTCAAAATCCATGTCCAGAGCGTTTTTCTTTGGCTGGGGGCGGTTAACCTGGGCACCGTGCCTTCGATCCATCAGGATAACTCCTTCATCTTTAAGCATACCGTATGCCTTGCTGACGGTCATGGGATTAACGCCTATCTCACAGGCAAGCTGGCGTATAGTGGGAAGCTTGTCGCCGGCCTTCAGCTGACCTGTAGCTATTTTGAAGACGATTTGATTGCGTATCTGCTGATAAATGGGAGTACTTCCCGACATGTCGATTTTTAATCTCACGTATTCATCCCCTTGTATATTTGTATTACTGATTGTAATACAAATATACATTAGTTGCAAAGCATTTAAAAAAATTTATTTTCTTATATTCTACCTCCCATTAACTTTTCTTGACACGCATAATAAAGCAGGATATAATCATTATAGTTATCGTACAGGTTCTAAGCGGGAGGTGTATTTACATGAAAATGACATTCCAACCAAAAAAAAGAAAAAGAAGCAGGGTACACGGTTTTAGAAATAGAATGAGCACGGCTAACGGCCGCAAAGTACTGTCTAAGAGAAGACTTAAAGGGAGAAAGAGACTTTCTGCTTAAGGCCGCAGTGTGGTGGCCTTTTGTGCATTATGGGGGTCCTTTATGAAATTTACTTTGAGAATCAAAAAAACTGCAGATTTTAACAGGGCTTATAGAAGAGGCAGATACTATGCCGATAAAGTCATGGTTATTTATATTCTCCCTAATAAAGGTAATAATAACAGGATAGGCTATTCCGTGAGTAAGAAGATGGGCAACAGTGTCAGAAGAAACAGGATAAAGAGGTTGATGCGGGAAAATTACGCAAGGCTGGAGCCTGATATAAAGACTGGATACGATATCGTAATTGCTGCCCGAAAGATGTCGGCACAGGCTGATTATTATATGATGGGACACAGTATGGGAAAGCTCCTTAAACGATCAGGAATTTTGGGGAGGATTTAAAGTGAAAAGGTTTTTAATCAGCCTTGTTAAATTTTACAGGAAGTTTATATCTCCTATGAAACCGCCGAGCTGCCGCTTTTATCCAACGTGTTCCGAATATACTCTGGAGGCATTGGAGAAATATGGTGCTGTAAAAGGTTCATGGCTTGCCATATGCAGAATATGCAGGTGTAATCCATGGAATCGCGGTGGTTTTGACCCTTTGAAATAAACAATTATCTAGGGAGGTTTAGAATTTGAGTGGTTTAACTCAATTTATGGGTACGATTTTTGAGTATATTTTTGGATTTACCGGCAGTTATGGTCTGGCCATTATAGTTTTTACAGTGGCAATAAAACTTATATTGATTCCACTGACTCTGCCGCAGATTAAGTCTTCTAAGAAGATGCAGGATATACAACCTCAGCTTACTAAAATTCAGAATAAATATAAAAATGATCCTGAAACAATGAATCAGAAGGTTATGGAGCTTTACCAGAAGAATAATATCAACCCTATGTCGGGATGTCTTCCTCTTCTTATACAGCTTCCCATACTTTGGGCATTGTTTGCTATGTTCCGAGATTATCCGGCTTTAGCCGGTACAAGTTTTTTATGGCTTGCTGATCTTTCTAAACCTGATAAATTTTATATTCTTCCAATTCTTTCAGGGGTTACAACATATATTACTTCAGCAATGGTTACTCCAAAAGACTCCGAGTCTAACCAGACTATGATGAATATCATGATGCCTATAATGATAATATGGATGACGGCGACATTACCGTCAGGCCTGGGTGTGTATTGGGTAGTAAGTAACTTTTTTCAGATTGTACAGCAGTATTTCTTAAATAAAAGACCAGGAGGTCTGAAAGGGGAGACAAACCGATGAAGGTTTCTGAAAAATCTGCTAAAACAGTTGACAAAGCGGTTAAACTTGCCTTGGATGAGCTTAGTGCTACAGCAGATGAAGCTGATATAGAGATTATTGATGAAGGCAGCAAGGGTCTATTCGGTTTTGGTTTCAGAGATGCTAAGGTGAGGGTCACAGTAAAGTATAATGCTGAAAAAGAGACTAAGAAGTTTTTAAAGGATATATTAAGGGTATTCAATATAAATGTGGACTTTTTAATTGATTATAGTGAAAACGAGAATATAATGAAGGTTGAATTTTTTGGGACAAACATCGGCCTTATAATCGGTCATCATGGGGATGTACTGGATTCGCTGCAGTATCTATGTTATCTTGTAGCTAACAAGGAGAGACAAGAAGGCAGGGTCATTCATGTGATTATGAATGCAGAGGGTTACAGGCAAAAAAGAGAAGCAACACTTAAAAACCTAGCTGAAAGGATGGCACAGAAGGCTGTGTCCATTCATAAAAATGTGGTCTTAGAGCCTATGACACCCTATGAACGGAAAATAATTCATGAATCTCTGCAGGATTATCCTTTGGTTGAGACGTATTCCGTGGGGGAAGATCCGCACAGAAAGGTTGTTATATCATTAAAGTAATCAGCAGTTTGTAGACCAACTGCCAAGGCCGTGGCAAATCGTGCAATGCAAGGGTGGTAAACCTGTGAAAAACCAAGAATACTTAAACGTAGTGACTGTGATTTGCAGGTGCGGCCAACGAGGCTAAGCAAAATTGCTGAACCATTTCGCGACCTAATGCTTTGGCATCGGTTTGAGCCCAGTATAGTATGCTGGGTTTTTTATATTAGCTATAGTTTATGGGTGAGAATAATGAATGTGACTGATACAATAGCTGCGATATCCACGCCTGCCGGAGAGGGGGGCATAGGGATTGTTAGGATGAGCGGCGATAAATCAATTGGAATAGCTGAAAACTTTTTTGCAGCCCCAGCTGGCCGGAGACTGGGAAAAGCAAGAAGCCACTGCATGGTTTACGGGCATATAATTGATCCGGACAGCGGCAAGGCTGTTGATGAGGTTCTGGTGTCCGTTATGCGTGCGCCTCATACGTACACGGTTGAAGATGTGGTGGAGATAAACTGCCACGGCGGCTTTACCGTGCTAAAAAGTGTTTTGGAACTTTGCTTCAGGTTTGGGGCCAGGCCTGCCCAGCCGGGTGAGTTTACCCGCCGTGCTTTTATAAACGGCAGGATTGACTTATCTCAGGCAGAAGCGGTGATGGGCGTGATTAAGTCCAATTCCCAGGATGCACTTAAAGCATCGGTAGCGCAGCTTTCAGGAAATATTTCCCGGGAAATATCTTCTATCAGGTCACAGTTTGTCGACCTGGTGGCCCATATAGACGCCTATGTGGACTTTCCTGATGATGATGTTGAGGAAATTGTCGAACTTAAGCCCGGCATTACTGAGTGTATGGATAAAATGGCTAAGCTTATAAACTCTTCTGCAGTCGGCAAGATACTCAGGGAGGGGCTGCGGACGGTTATAATAGGTAAGCCCAATGTAGGGAAATCCTCTCTTTTGAATGCTCTTTTAAAAGAAGACAAGGCTATAGTAACTGAGGTGCCGGGTACAACCAGGGATGTAATAGAGGATTATATAAGCATAAAGGGTATACCAATAAAGCTGATTGACACTGCAGGGATAAGGGATACCCAGGATAAGGTGGAAAAAATAGGCGTGGAGCGGTCCAAGTCGCTTATCAGTCAAGCCGACCTTGTACTTTTAATGTTTGACGCATCCTCCGGTCTCACTAAAGAGGATGATTCTATCGCAGATCTGGCTAAAGATAAAAATACGATTGCTCTGCTTAATAAATCCGACCTTGCCCAGGAAATAAGCGAGGATGATATATACGGTATGGTTCCCGGCGCTAAGCTCATAAAAACTTCCCTCAAGGATGGTACGGGCCTTAATGAACTTACCGATTATATATATGGGTTGATATACACCGGCGGCATTACTATGGACAGTCCGGTCATAACAAACTCAAGGCAGCTTGCATGTCTAAAAAGGGCGAGGGATGCTGCTGAAAGTGCTCTTGATACATTGAAAAGTGGGACACCTGTAGACCTTGTAACGGTGGATCTTTTAAATGCTGTGAACGCATTAGGTGAGATTACTGGTGAGACTGCAGGAGAAGAAGTAATTGACAGGATATTTGAGAATTTCTGCGTAGGCAAATAAGACAGGATTATACTCGGGATAGGTGATATTATAATGTTTAAGGTAAATGATTACGATATTGCGGTTATCGGTGCGGGACATGCCGGATGCGAAGCCGGCCTGGCCGCTGCACGCATGGGATATAAAACCGCAGTTTTTGCTATAAATCTGGACAGCATAGCCATGATGCCCTGCAACCCTGCCATGGGAGGCCCAGCAAAAGGCCATCTCATACGGGAGATAGACGCCCTGGGCGGGGAGATGGGGATAAACACCGATAAGGCGATGATTCAGGTGAGGACACTCAATACAGGTAAGGGACCGGCTGTTAGGTCCCTACGAGCACAGTGTGATAAAAAATCATATCAGGCTTCAATGAAGCATACCATGGAGTGCACCCCCGGCCTGGATGTCATACAAGGCGAGATTACTGAGATTAAGGTAGAGGGAAAACATGTCACCGGGGTGGTGACAAAGGCAGGAGCCCTTTATGGTGCAAAAGCCGTTATTGTCACAACGGGGACATACCTGGGTGGAAGGATCATAATTGGGGATATAATGTACAGTGGCGGCCCCAATGGGCTTTATCCCGCTACCGAGCTTACGTCAAATCTAAAGAAGTTAGGTTTAAAGCTTATGAGATTCAAGACAGGCACACCCCCCAGGGTGGACAGGCGGACAATTGACTTTAAAAAGATGCATGTTCAACCGGGTGACTCAATGCCCCAGCCGTTTTCCTACATCCATGACAAGACTGATGTACGGCAGGTGCCTTGCTATCTTACCTTCACAAATAATTCTACCCATGATTTGATTAAAAGGAATTTATCCAGATCACCGCTTTACAGTGGAAAGATAAAAGGGATAGGTCCAAGATATTGCCCTTCTATTGAAGACAAGGTGGTTAAATTCCCTAATAAGGAGAGACATCAGCTTTTTATTGAACCGGAGGGTCTAAATACCACCGAGATGTATGTGCAGGGTATGTCCACCAGTATGCCGGAGGATGTACAGCATGCTTTTTTGAAGACCATAGCGGGGTTGGAACATGTGCGGATAATGCGTGATGCATATGCCATCGAGTATGACTGTATTGATCCCATGCAGCTCACACCCTGGCTGGAATATATGGATATACACGGACTATTTTTTGCCGGACAGGTAAATGGTACCTCCGGTTATGAAGAAGCGGCAGCCCAGGGATTGATGGCCGGATTGAACGCTGCTCTCGAGTTGCGGGGGGAGGAGCCTTTTACCTTAGACAGGAGCGAGTCATATATAGGTGTTTTAATAGATGATTTGGTTACCAAAGGGACCAATGAACCCTATCGCATGATGACATCCCGCGCGGAGTATAGATTGCTTTTACGGCATGATAATGCAGACCTTAGACTTACGGAAAAAGGACATAAAGTCGGAATTGTAACTGAAGAAAGATATAGTCGTTATCTTGGAAGAAAAGGACAGATAGAAGATGAGATTGAAAGGCTAAAGAAGACCAGGGTATCACCTACGAGAGATGTTATTGATTATCTTCATAGTATCGGCAGCAGTGATATACATTCCGGCATAAGCCTGTATGAGCTTTTGAAGAGGCCGGAAATAAACTATGCCGGTCTTGCGCAAATAGACTATGGCAGGCCGCATGATATCCTGCCGACGGCTGCAACATCCATAGAGATAGAGATAAAATATGAAGGTTACATTAAAAAGGAGATTCAGCAGGTAGAAACCTTTAAGAAGCTAGAAAACAAATCTATACCCGATGATATCTGTTATGAGAAACTTAATGGACTAAGCACAGAAGCACGGCAAAAGCTGGATGCAGTGCGTCCGATAAACGTAGGCCAGGCCTCCCGGATATCAGGGGTATCTCCTTCCGATATATCATTTTTGCTTATGCAGCTACGGACGGGAGGATATGCCTGTTGAACAGTGAATGTTTGCTCAAGGCCCTTAAGGATATGGGATTAAACAATAAGTTTCATGTGGAACTACTGGAAAAACACTATGAAATGGTAATAGAAAAAAATAAGGTTATGAATCTAACCTCAATTACAGATGAGAAAGAATTTATAATCAAACACATATGTGATTCCCTGGCACCTCTCCTTTTTTTAAACATCGCAGGTAAGAAATGTATAGATGTAGGCACAGGCGCCGGTTTTCCCGGTGTTCCACTCAAGATAGCAGCCGGCAGTATAGAGATGGATTATGCTGAGTCGGTTGGTAAAAAAGCAAACTTTGTAGATCAAATCATAAATGTCTTAGGACTGGATGGTGAAGTTTTTGTTAGAAGAGCCGAGGATATGGGCAGGGACGAATTATTAAGGGAAAAATATGATATTGTTTTTGCGAGAGCTATTTCTCGTTTGAATATCCTAACGGAATACTGTACCCCTCTGGTTAAACCAGGTGGAATGCTTGTTGCATATAAGGGTCCGCATCCTGAAGAGGAAATAAACAAGGCAACTAAGTCATTTAAAATATTACATTGTAAGATGGACAACGTATATGAGTATACACTGCCGTCGACTGATATAAAGCATACCCTTGTTGTCATTAAGAAAAATGCTGGTACTCCTAAGGAATATCCCCGGCCAACAGCCAAGATCAAAAAGCATCCGCTGTAATGTTTCATTTAATCTTTTTCCAAAAAAAGGAGGAATTATATAGTTATTGTCGAACTAATATAGAGAATACATGAAATCTTTGTAGATGTTTTTATATATTTTTATACTTATTATTTTGCGTTAATTATTTGATATTCGTTCATGGTGAAAGGGGTGGGTAATTTGATAGAAGCAAACGATCAGCGGTCAATCAGCTATATTCCCATAGATATGATAAGGCCGAATCCATACCAGCCCAGGCGATTTATTTCTAAGGCATCCCTTGATGAACTCTCTGAGTCTATTAAAAATTATGGTGTTATTCAACCAATCACCCTGCGGAAGATTTCCGATGATGTGTACGAACTTGTAAGCGGGGAGAGGAGGCTGAGAGCGTCCCAGATTGCAGGACTGGAAGAGATCCCCGCAATAATAGTTGATATTATGGATGAGGATTCCGCTATTTTGGCACTTCTAGAAAATTTGCAGAGAGAAGATTTAAATTTCCTTGAGGAAGCCGAGGGTTATTACAACCTGATTCGTGATCATAATATTACGCAGGAAGAACTGGCCAGAAGGCTTTCAAAGAGCCAGTCTACTATAGCTAATAAACTGCGGCTGCTAAAGCTTCCGCAGAATGTAAGAGATATAATTATCGACAAGGGTTTAACTGAGCGGCATGCGAGAGCGTTGCTTAAGCTGCCTGATGAAAAGACACAGCTTGACATCCTGGATAAGGTAGTCGGTAAGGACCTCAATGTCAAGCAGACTGAAGCTCTTATAGATAAATATATAAATGATATCTGCGCCAGCAAAGATCCTGAGGTAAAACATAAACAGACAGTCAAAAAAGCTTTAAAGGATCTAAGGATATATATAAATACCTTCAAACAAGCTGTTGATATGATGAAAAAGTCCGGTATCAAGGCCAGCCTGGAACAACGCGATGCAGATGATTGTATCGAATTCGTGGTAAAGGTTCCGATTAAATAGCTAAAGACTGTTTCACATGGAACGAAAAGCCACTTTATAGTGGCTATTATTTTTATTCTATGTTTGATCATTTATCCACAAGCATGCATATTCCTATTATAATGAATATCAAAGCACCGCCGTATTTTATAAACTGTTCGGGAATACTCTTTTTTATATATAATCCCACGAAGACAGCCAGTGCGGAGCTCATAATGAGGGCAACTGCCGATCCTATGAATACACCTTTTGGATATTCAGACTTTGAAGCCATAAGCATGGTTGAAAGCTGCGTTTTATCGCCGAGCTCGGCGAGGAACACTACTACAAAAGTACTGATCAACGTTTTAAACAAATCAATCACTCCGTTTCGCCGAATTATGCTTTTGTTTCACGAGAAACAATGTTATAATCTTGTATAAAGACAAGCAAATTCCAATGCAGAAAATTAAAGAAAATAAAAAGGCATACGGAAGATACGAGGCCCGTAAATGAATATATTGTTCGAGGAATATGCCTATATCGGACGGGAATGAGAGAAATTCAATTATGGGGTTCGTATTGCCTCTGATAATCGGCAACCAGGATATATATGTCCAAAGGGCGCCGATAGATATAGATTTATAGGGTGATAGTTTCATTCTGATAACCTCTTACATAATATTAGAACACATTTCTTAATAGCTAATAATTTATATGAAAAACTACGTAAGTATATTCCTGGGGGAGGAAATTCTATGGGCAGGATAATGGCTATAGCCAATCAAAAAGGTGGTGTAGGCAAAACAACAACTGTTGTAAACCTCAGTTGCAGTATCAGTGCCAGGGGAAAGAAAGTACTCATGATCGATACCGATCCACAGGGCAACTCGACCAGTGGTATTGGTTTGGATAAGGATCACTTGGAAAATACGATCTATGATGTATTGCTTGATAATGTGAATATACGTGATTGTATAAAACAAACGGAGTATAAGGGGCTGTTTGTTATCCCTGCAAATATAGAATTAGCAGGCGCGGAGATAGAGATGGTTTCTTTAAAAAAAAGAGAGTACCGGCTTAAGACAGCTCTCTCTTCAGTAAGGAATGAATATGATTTTATATTGATAGATTGTCCTCCGTCCCTCGGTCTTCTGACGTTAAATGCTCTTACAGCTGCAGATTCGGTATTGGTACCTATCCAGTGTGAGTACTATGCGCTGGAAGGCTTGACACAGCTGATGAATACTATAAAGCTCGTTCAGAGGGGATTAAACAGGAAGCTTGTTATAGACGGTGTGGTTCTTACCATGTTTGACGGCAGGACAAACCTTTCCATCCAGGTGGTGGATGAGGTTAAAAAATATTTCCGCAATAAGGTATATACGGCGATAATTCCGCGGAATATCAGATTGGGAGAGGCGCCGAGCTTCGGGAAACCGATCAGGGTTTATGATCCAAAATCCAAGGGAGCAGAGGCCTATGAGGATCTGGCAGAAGAAGTTATAGGGAGGGATTAAAATGAGAAAAGGACTGGGCCGGGGTCTGCAGGCACTCATACCTGAAACAGAATCCGGGTCCGTAAACGAGATAGATATGGAAGATATTATAGTAAATGATAATCAGCCGAGGAAGGAATTTAAAGAGGAGGCTCTGGATGCGCTTACCGATTCAGTAAAGCAGTATGGAGTATTGCAGCCTATATTGGTTTGCCCGGACGATGACGGGTACAAGATAATAGCAGGGGAGAGGAGATATAGGGCGGCAAAGGCTGCGGGGTTGGAAAGTATACCAGCAGTGGTGCGTTCGATTTCGGAAGAGGAGAGCATGGAGCTGGCTTTGATAGAAAATCTCCAGCGGGAAGATTTAAATCCCATAGAAGAGGCAGCGGCTTACAAGACGCTAATGGAGGAATTCGAATTAACGCAGGAAGAGATAGCAAGAATAATAGGAAAAAGCAGGCCGGCGATCGCTAATTCACTCAGGCTGCTAAATCTTGACGGGAGCGTTAGGGAAATGGTGGAGGAAGGTAAACTTTCCGCAGGCCATGCCAAGGCCCTGCTGGGAATTGACAGTGGTAGGCAGTATGAGCTGGCGATTAGGGTTATAAAGGATGGAATGAGTGTCAGGGATACGGAGAAGATGATTTATAAACTTACTGAAGATAAAAGGATAAGCAAAAAGGTTAAGAAAGCAAAGAAAGATCCTATAATAAAGGACATAGAAAGCCGTCTTGAGCGTACACTGGGTACAAGGGTTTTGATTAACAGGGGTAAGAAGGGTGGCAAGATCTACATAGAGTATTATTCCAATGAAGAGTTGGAAAGGATTATAGAGGTAATAGGCGGTTATCAGCCGTAACAGAAACCGTTCAGACTAAACATTAGTACAGTAAGCCGATTGCAGTTAACTGTTGCCTGGTAATATCATATATTATAATATAAAAGCATAAAACCTTATTGTTTTTAAGGGGTGAATAAAATGATATATCTTGATAATGCCGCCACGTCCTGGCCCAAGCCGGATGGAGTGGCAAAAGCGGTGTACGACTGCATAAATATAGCCGGTGGCAACCCGGGTAGAAGCGGACACAAGATGTCTCTTGAAGCGGGCAGGATAGTGCTGGATTGCCGGGATGCGGTAGCCGGACTCTTCGGTATAGACGACCCCATGAGGATAGTTTTTACATTAAATACCACAGACAGTCTTAATATGGCTATAAAGGGAATTCTACAGCCCGGCCGGCATGCCATTACCAGCTCCATGGAGCATAACTCGGTGGCCCGGCCGCTTAAGGCGCTGGAGCCCTATGGGATAGAAACTACCTTTGTAATGGCAGATAGCGAGGGTTGTATTGATCCCGAGGATATAGAGAAGGCCATAAGGCCTAATACCTCTTTAATTGTCCTTACACTGGCTTCCAATGTCGCGGGCACCATTCAGCCATTCAGGGAGGTGGGCGCCATAGCCAGGAGGTATTGCATACCGTTCCTTCTTGATGCTGCTCAAGGTGCCGGTCATGTACCCATAAATGTAAAAGCAGATAATATAGATATGCTGGCTTTTCCCGGCCACAAGGGATTATTAGGGCCGCAAGGGACCGGTGGGCTTTACGTAGCTGATGGTATAAAATTAAACACCATAAGAGAGGGAGGTACCGGCAGCTACTCGGATATGCTTACCCAGCCAGATATATTGCCCGACCGTTTGGAGAGCGGTACGCTCAATACGCCGGGGCTGGCCGGGCTTGATGCCGGTATAGATTATATAAACAGTACAGGCATAGATAATATTAGAAGGCATGAGATAAAGCTAGCCGGTAGGATAATAGACGGGCTTAATGATATAGACAGGGTGAAGGTATATGGACCCGTGGATCCCAAAGAGCATGCGGGGGCACTTGCCTTTAATGTGGGTGATATGGATTCTACCGAGGTATCATATTTGCTTGACAATGATTACGATATAGAGGTGAGGGCGGGACTGCATTGTTCCGGCCTGGCCCATAAAACCATAGGCACTTTTGAGCAGGGCGCCGTAAGAGTAAGTACGGGACCTTTCACTACGGAAAGAGAAACTGAGATATTTTTGGACGCCGTAAATAAAATCGTGCGGTAAAGAATAGCCGCCGAACCGTCCCCGGGTATAAGCTTGCCCGGGGATTTACAATCATAAATCACAATTTTAGAATATTCGTATTGAGAATTGGGTCACAAACGTGGTATATTTATAATATGCGAATCTAATAAGAACGGGTGAATATTTATGAACAAATTACTTCAGACTGTAGGTAATATTAATGAAATCTACATAGTATTCGGAATTTTAGTTGCAGCTATTGTAGAACTTATATGGATATTAATTTTGCATGTCAGGTTGTCAAACTATGCAAAGAGTTACAAGCGGTTTACCGGCGGCAGAAAAGGAGAGAGCTTGGACAAGCTTTTGTCGTCTTATCTTAACACCGTAGAAGAAAATGTTGACAAGGTCACAGGTTTTGAAGAGAGAATGGGTAAGTTGGAAAAACGTATGGAATTTTCACTTCAAAAGGTTGGAATTATAAGATACAATGCCTTTACTGGTATGGGTTCCGATCAGAGTTTTTCCATAGCACTTTTAAATCAGGATGATGACGGTGTTGTCATAACCGGTATATTTGGAAGGGATGATACCGTAACATATGCAAAACCCATAGAAGGTGGAAGTTCCAGATATAAACTTTCGGCAGAAGAACTTCAGGCAATAGACAGGGCAGTTAAAAAGAGTGCATGATTGATGCGTATTTATATAAACAAATGAGGTGGGAAATATGAAACAATTTTCTTCGTTTGATATACTGGGACCAGTAATGATCGGGCCTTCCAGCTCTCATACGGCAGGCGCGGCCAGGATAGGTAACATAGCGAGGAAGATATATGGTGGCAAGATCAGATCGGTCACGTTTTATTTACATGGCTCCTTCGCAGAGACTTATAAGGGACATGGTACGGACAGGGCTCTTTTAGCCGGTTTACTGGGAATGGATCCCTCCGACGACAGGCTTAAAAGTTCCAAGGATATCGCAAGGGATAAGGGCTTAGACTTTAAGTTCGTACCTACGGTAATAGAGGGTGCACATCCCAATACCGTTATGATTGAGATGGATGGCGAATGCGGTAAAATGAAAGTGACGGGCACATCAGTGGGAGGTGGCAATATCGTCATCACCAAAATAGATGATTTTAACCTGGAGTTTAACGGTGATTATCCGACGCTTATTACCTCTTACACGGACAAGCCGGGGGTCGTAGCCAAGGTATCAAAGATATTAAATAAGTACAATATAAATATAGCTTTTATGAGGGTTTTCAGAAATCAAAAGGGGGAAAGGGCAACCATGATTATAGAAATGGACAGTGCCCTTTCCAGCCAGGCCGTGGATGAAATAAAGAAACTTCCGGGAATGAGTCAAGTAATGATGATAGATCCGGTATAGGGGTGAACATATGTATAATTTTAAAACAGGAAGTAAGCTAATAGAATTGTGTAAAAAATATAATAAGTCAATTGGCGAGATAACCATGCTGCGTGAGGCTGAAGTCTCGGGTAGTAGTATGCGTGTATTAACCAAAAAAATGAGTACAAATCTGATTGTAATGAAGGATGCAGTAAAAGAAGGCCTCACTAAAGAAATAAAATCTGTAAGCGGCCTCACAGGCGGGGATGCAAAGAGGCTTTATAATTATTCGGAAAACAACGACAGCCTTTCGGGAGATATCATGACTAAGGCTGTAGCCTGTGCCATGGCCGTTTCAGAGGTAAATGCATCCATGGGAAGGATAGTGGCTGCACCGACTGCCGGTTCATGCGGAATCGTCCCCGGGGCACTTTTAACAGCCGCTGGTTCACTTAAAAGCAGTGATGAGGATATCGTAAAGGCGCTGTTTACATCATCAGGTGTAGGTATAACCATAGCTAGCAATGCCACCCTCGCCGGTGCGGAGGGCGGATGCCAGGCGGAATGCGGCAGCGCTGCGGCTATGGCTGCGGCAGCTGTGACCGAGCTTGCCGGCGGCAGCCCGGAGCAGGCGTTAAATGCGGCGGCTTTCACACTGAAGGCGGTGTTGGGGCTGGTATGTGACCCAGTGGCCGGGCTTGTGGAGGTACCTTGCGTCAAGAGGAATGCATTCGGTGCGTCCAATGCATTGGTAGCGGCAGATATGGCACTGGCGGGGATTACGTCGCGCATACCCTATGACGAGGTGGTTACATCCATGTATAAGGTGGGAAAGTCCATACCTTATGAGCTTAAGGAGACAGCCAAGGGCGGCCTGGCTGATACGCCTACAGGAAGGAAATTTAAAAAAGAAATATTGGGATAAGATGTGCTTATTTAACTGCTGTCCTGTGTTTACTTAATATACAGGATGGCAGTTAAATTAATATACGCCTGTAAGGAATTGAAATTAAAAAGGTTTTATAAAGATTTGGTCAAATAGTTTTCTTAATTCTTTTTTTTCGTCATATTTTCCACCCGAAGAGCTCCAGTGCATGGCTATGCCCATCAGTGTGGCGGAAAAATGCCATAGCAGGTCTTTAGCGTCTATATCCTTTCTAATTTTACCGGCCTTTTGTCCCTGTGAGATCAGTTCCAGTTCCATTTTGATAAATACCCTTTCATAAGCGGAACGTTCCTCCGGATAGGGAGAAAATACACTGCAGCCGGAATTCATATCAATTTCAATTAAATTTTTCAATAGATCAGGTCCCAGGCTTATGGTGTTATCTATAAAGTATTCCAGGCATGACCATACTTTTTCTATGATCGGCTTATTTTCCAGAAGATCCGGCATTATGCGCATCATATCATTGCTTAGCAGTTGGTAATAGTTTAAAATCAAATCTTCTTTTGTATTAAAATGATTATAAAATGTCCCCTTAGAAATCCCACACGCTGTGCAGATCTCATGCATTGTGACATTGGAATAGCCTTTTTGTTTAAATAAATCAATTGCTGTTTTTAAAATTAATTTATCTGTTTTTTCTCTCATTACGTTTCATCACCATGATTATGATAACATAAATAAAACTAAATAAAAATTTTTTTAGACTTATTGACTTGTAAATTATACTGCAGTACAATTAATATAAACCTTGTTATAATATTATCATAACAATATTTGACGCCTATTTCATACTAAACTTCATACTATTATCTAAAAAAATAAAAAGAAGGGTGGTAATCAAACATGTCAGGGAAATATGATATTCTGTTTACCCCGATGAAGATAGGCAGTATGGAGGTTAAGAACCGCTATGTTATGGAAGCCTTAGGCGGTGGTCACGTATTCAACCCGGACGGCAGCTATGACAAGGAAGGCTGTGAATATTTCATCGAGCGCGCCAAGGGTGGTATTGGCCTCTTGGTCACTGGAGCTACCTTAGTAGCACCCATGGGAACGGACAAATGGTTGCATGAACAGAAGGATGCCTTCATGCCTACCAGGAAAATGACAGAAGAGATTCACCGCTATGGTTCAAAGATACTTCTCCAGCTTTCCGGAGGTTCCGGACGTACACTGCCCGGCAGTCCTGAGTTATTAAAAAAATATGGACTGGACCCCGATACTTATTTTGTTGCACCGACTGATGGGCTGCCCAATGTATGGAATCCCAAAGTAAAGCACCGCGGACTCACCACCGAGGAGGTATGGCAATACATACATTCATTTATCGAATCGGCCAAGATGGCGCAAGAAGCGGGCTTTGACGGTATAGAAATACATGCCGTTCACGAAGGGTATCTTATCGATCAATTCACTATTGAAGCGACTAACGGGCGCACGGATGAATTTGGCGGTAGTCTGGAAAAACGTTTGCGTTTTCCGTGCGAGATCATCAAAGGGGTTAAAAAAGCCTGCGGCAAAGATTTTGTAGTAACAGTACGCTACAGTGTTACCAGCAAGATGAGAGGGTTCAACGCCGGTGCTCTACCCGGTGAGGCCTACAAGGAATTCGGCCGCTCAATGGAAGAGAGCCCCGCGGCTGCCCGTATACTTGAAGAGGCCGGTTGCGATGCCTTGAATGCGGACAATGGTTCCTATGATTCATGGTACTGGGCCCACCCGCCGATGTATATGCCGATGGGCTGCAACATACCCGAGGTGTCGTTTATCAAGAAATTCGTCGATATACCGGTTATCTGCGCAGGCAGGATGGATGACCCCGATCTGGCGGTAAAATGCCTTGAAGACGAGATGTTCGACGGGATCGGTATCGGACGCGCCATACTTGCGGACCCCGATTATGTAAACAAGGTGAAGCAGGGCAATTTCGATGATATACGCCCTTGCATTGCATGCCACAACGGCTGCCTTGCCAC
>DHDL01000015.1:37718-40582 GCA_002399345.1 Thermoanaerobacterales bacterium UBA4877 | reverse complement strand
TACAGGCTGAAAAAGGCTGATAAACCTAAGAAGGTCGCGGTGATCGGCGGCGGAATAGGCGGTATGGAAGCGGCCAGGCTTGCGGCGGAACGCGGTCACAAGGTCACACTCTTTGAAAAGACGGATGAGCTGGGTGGAGTATTTATCGCTGCAGCAGTGCCTGATTTCAAGGAAGCAGACAAGAAACTTATCGAATGGTATAAAAGAAAGGTTAAGGAGGACAATGTGGATGTCCGCATGAACACCGAGGTTACACCGCAGTCCATCAAGGAATTCGGAGCAGATGTGGTCATCATGGCGACGGGTGCGACAGCTAAGAAGCTGCCTATCAAGGGTATTGAAAATGCTGTAGAGGCGATAGAATATCTGCGCGGCTATAAGCAGGTAGGTGACAGAGTGGCGATAATCGGCGGCGGACTTACCGGATGTGAGATAGCATACAACCTTGCTAAGAGTGGCAAGACTCCCGTCATTGTGGAAATGCTCGACAATATACTCGAGGTGCAAGGCCTTTGCGCAGCCAATAAGAACATGCTGCTGGAGCTCATAAGGTACTATGGCATAGAGGTTCATAAAGGCTGCAAGGCTAAGGAGATAACCTCCAAAGGCTTAACCATTGAAAAAGACGGTAAAGAGACATTCATCCCGGCGGATAGCGCGATAACAGCCACCGGTTATAACCCCTACCGTATCGTTTTTCCGGATACTGATAAGGATATAGCACAGAAGGTATATTCCATAGGTGATTGTAAAGAAGTAGGTAATGTCATGAGTGTTGTAAAAGATGCCTACGACGTGGCTTACAATATTTAATATTTAAGACTTCCAGTATTATATAATAAATGGCGGCATATCTAAGATATGCCGCTTTTACGTCAACCTCAACAATATTTTGATTTAGCTCAAGATAGCTCTTTGTTTTCTGTGTTTCTCGAAAATCTATTGATTTGGGCAGGCATTTCCCACCGTTCAGTGTTGTGAAATGAAACCGAATAACAAGCTGGAGGATGAGCTTCATGATAAGGTAAAGAAAATAGTGACGGTGGGAGATGCAGTACAGCCCCATAAAATTTTAACTGCTGCATGGGAAGGCTACCATGCAATAAAGGCTGCTACCGAAAGAGACTGAGAGATAAATATAAAAAGTCACCTAGCGTGTCCTATGATGGATATGGTAATTTTATAATCTTTAAAGTGTCAAAGATCCAAAACAAGACGAGCCTTAAGTGTCGTTACATAAGGAAAAATGTTATAATATTAATATATGATGACTACAGCATGGAGGCTTTAGACATTGAAGAAATCAAAATCAAAAATATATAAAATGTTACGGGGAGTTAACCGACTTAAATGGAACGTTGCCGGCAAGGGCATCCTGATTGGATGTGTTTCAGGAATGCTGGCGGTGCTTTACCGTCTTGGTATAGAATACGGCACGGGGATTGCAGGCAATATCTATAAAATATTTAATGTCCATCCAGTCTACATAATCCCATGGATAGCGGTTGCGATAGCGGCAGGGCTTTTTGTGGCCTGGCTTGACAGGATTGAACCAATGGCTGCAGGCAGCGGTATCCCACAGGTGGAAGGAGTCGCCCTTTATGGCTTAAAAATGAGATGGGGCATGATTCTTGCTGTCAGGTTTGTAGCCGGAATTTTATGCAGTTTTTTCGGGCTTTCTCTTGGCAGGGAGGGCCCTTCCATACAGATTGGAGCGGCAGGCGGCCAGGCCGTATCGGAAAAAATAAGCGATAGCAGTATAGAGAAAGATTGCTTGATTACCGGGGGCGCAGCGGCCGGTCTTTCTGCTGCTTTTAGTGCTCCTCTCTCTGGGATGATATTTGCACTGGAAGAGGTACATAGGAGTTTTTCCCCTATTATACTGCTATCAGTGGCCACTGCATCACTGACCGCAGACTTTATATCAAAATATTTCTTCGGTCTTAAGCCTGTTCTTGATTTTACGGCAATACCACAACTGCCTATACATCTGTATCTTTGGCTTATACCCTTAGGCATAGTAACTGGGCTTGTCGGTTCGCTTATGAATAAGTCCCTCCTTGCTTTCCAAACGCTTTATAGCAGGCTGCCTGACTTATCCCGGCCGGTTATAGCGTTTCTGATTGCGCTGCCGTGCGGTATGCTTTTGCCTATTACACTAGGCGGCGGACAGAATCTGATAAAATTTGCCGAGAATGCGCAGAGCGGTGTTTTAATGCTTGTTATCCTGCTGGCTGCAAAGATGCTGTTTACCAGTACGAGTTTTGGCAGTGGTGTTCCGGGCGGCATCTTTATGCCCATACTGGCTGTGGGTACACTTACAGGCAGCATATTTGGAATCCTTGCAACACGTGCGGGACTTCCCGCCCGGTATATACCTGTTTTTGTGGTCTGCGCAATGGCAGGCGGGCTCGCTGCATCGGTTAAGTCACCGGTCACATCCATCCTGCTTACCGCAGAAATGTCCGGTTCTTTGGTTCACATGCTGCCGGTGGCCGCATGTGCATTTATTGCCCTGCTTGTATCCGACATTTTAAATGTCGATCCCATCTATGAAGCACTGCTGGGGAGGTTTGTAGGGCAAAATGAAGATAAGCTGCCCGTCCGGGAGAGGGGCGGCCTGATGGAGGTCCCTGTCGAATTGGGAAGCATGGCTGCGGATAGAAGGATAAGTGACATTGAGTGGCCGGAGGGCTCGCTGGTGGTAGGAGTAAACAGGGGAACTAAGGAGGTTGTCCCATCCGGCAGCACGATGATAAGACCGGGTGACTACCTTGTAATACTATCCTCCAATCAGAAGGAGGCAGGCATTCGTAACAGGATATATTCCATATGCCATACCAAGGTTTGAAGGCGGTAAGCTG
>DHDL01000015.1:0-37458 GCA_002399345.1 Thermoanaerobacterales bacterium UBA4877 | reverse complement strand
TAAGGCTATTTGCAAACTACCGGTATGAAGGAGGAAAAATAGTGGCAGATTTTAATAAGTATATTGATTTTAATAAAGAGGTGGATGAGGGGCTTAAAAGAGGCAAAGCCGTTGTGGCGCTGGAATCTACTATCATTTCCCATGGGATGCCTTATCCCCAGAATGTAAAGACGGCGAACGAGTGTGAGAAAATAATAAGGGATGCCGGCGCAGTGCCTGCTACGATAGCTATTATAAATGGCAGAATTAAGATTGGAATAGATAAAGATGAGCTCATGCTCCTCGCGACAGCGAAGAACATAAAAAAGGTTTCCCGCAGGGATATGGCTGCGGTAATAGCCGGTAAGGAAACAGGTGCTACCACAGTGGCGGCAACTATGATCTGCGCTCAAATGGCAGGGATAAAATTCTTTGTTACAGGAGGCGTAGGAGGGGTACACCGTGGATATGAAGAGACCATGGATGTATCGGCAGACCTGGAAGAATTGGCCCAGACGGGTGTAACGGTGATATGCGCAGGAGCCAAGTCGATTCTGGATTTGCCGCGTACACTGGAATATTTGGAAACGAAGGGTGTACCTGTTGTCGGTTATAAAACCGATACCCTGCCACAGTTCTTTACAAGGGAGAGCGATTATAAGCTGCAGCTTAGGATGGACTCGCCGGCTGATATTGCGAAGATGGTCAAGGCTAAGGATGATTTGGGGCTTAAGGGTGGAATCCTGGTGACAAATCCCATTCCCGAAAAGTATTCCATGGACAAATCATATATTGATTCAATGATTGACAAAGCGATACAAAAAGCGAAAGAGGAGAATGTTCACGGCAAGGATGTTACTCCTTATTTATTATCATATATAGTTGAAGAAACAAAGGGAAGCAGCCTGGAAGCAAATATGCATCTTGTTTATAACAATGCCTGTCTCGGTGCCGAGATAGCCGTTGCCTATAACGCGATTAGTGCAATGCATTAGGGCAATCCTGTTTTATTATTACGCCGGCCAATTAATTTTGGACGGCGTTGTTTTTTATACCCGTTATATTCTCTCTATATATTTTGTATATTATATACATAAGGTTTTAAAAACACAGTGAGTGTGTTAAATTTATATTGAGAATTGGGGGTATATTGATGAAAAGCTGGCGACTTATTGCTCTTCTAACGGCTGTAGTTTTTACTTTTGCCTGTGGGTTTACTTCGGTACAAGGGCCGAAACAAAAGGGGGATATACCCAATGTTACGGAGGAGATGCTCTATCCCGGTTTTTGGGCAAACAAGCTGGATGATGCAGATAAGGTTATCATGACACAAAAGGAGATAGAGAATTATAATGGAAATATAAGGAAGTCAGTGAATGCAGTGGCTGATTTGGAAAGTTATCCAAATGTATTGACACATCAGGAATTGAGAGAGAAGATAAAAGAGTATAAACTGCCCCGTATGCCGCAGTATAATATAGCAGGACATAAGCTTAAAGAAAGTTATTTTAATTCTTTGCTTGAAAATAGGAATCTGAAGGATATAAAGAAGGTAAATCCCGTAAGATTTGGGCTTACGGTTAATCGTACGAATATGAGGAGCTTTCCTACGGATGAATTACTGATGAGCGAACCCGGGGATATTGAGTTTGACAGCCTGCAGGAGACATCGCTGCATTTAGGTACGCCGATGGCTGTACTCCATACAAGCTTGGACGGAAAGTGGTACTTTTGCCAGGCCGCAAGCTATCGCGGCTGGGTAGCGGCCGGTGACGTAGCCATAAGAGATAAAAAACATGTTTTACACTTTGCCGGTGTAAAGCCCTTTGCGGTGGTTACGGGAAATCATGTAAAGACGGGACACAGCCCCCATAATGAGGCTGTATCCAATGTTTCCTTGGAGATGGGTGTCAGATTGCCGCTGGTAGTTAATCCGCCTGCCGACTTAGACGGCCAGGCCGGTCAAGGTAACCTCACCGTTCTGATGCCTCTAAGGGATGCAAAAGGACGGCTGGAGATAAAGAAGGCCATGATACCCAGCCATGAGGATGTGACAGTCGGCTATATGCCTTATACCCGGGCGAATATCATAAGACAGGCATTCAAAATGCAAGGCGACAGGTATGATTGGGGAGGTAGGTCGGGCGGCCACGACTGCTCATCGTTTTTGCAGGACATATTTTTATCATTTGGGTTTGAGCTTCCCCGCAATACAGGTGAGCAGGAAGAGATGTATGCCATTAAGTACGACCTTAAGAATAAATCTGATGCGGAGAAAACAACCGTACTCACGGATCTAAAACCGGGAGCTTTATTATATATGCCCGGCCACACCATGCTGTACCTTGGCAGGGTAGAAGGACGGAATTATATAATACACGATTTTGCCACATATGGCAAAAAGACCGGGCAGGGGGGCTATGTTTCTGCGCCTGCCATGGAGGTCGCGGTTACTGGAGTGGATCTTCCCAGAAGCGACGGGCAGACTTTTTTAGGCCATCTTACATCGGCATTGGTAATACAAGACTAAACGATAATAATAATAAAAAACAAATGAGGGGGATGGGGCATGGATAACATCATGGTGGTAGAGGACGAGGACTCTATAAGAGAGTTTATAATAATCAACCTCAAGAGGGACGGTTTTAATGTTATTGAGGCTGCGACAGGGGAAGAGGCGTTGGATAAACTTCGGCTCAGTCCCGTGGATCTTATAGTCCTTGATATTATGCTTCCAGGGATCGACGGTTATGAGGTTTGTAAAAGGGTGCAGGTACAGCGTCCGGGTACGGCCATTATCATGCTTACTGCTAAGGGCCAGGATACGGATAAAGTGACGGGACTTCAGCTGGGGGCGGATGACTATGTTGTAAAGCCTTTCAATCCGTCGGTACTCACGGCTCGGGTTAAGGCCGTCTTGCGGCGGATGAGGAGAAAAAGCCCTGCAAAGAAGATTAAGGTTAATGACGTAACCGTTGATACCAACAAGAGAAGAGTCACCGTAGGCGGCAAGAATATCGAGCTTACAAACAAAGAATATGAGCTTTTCATGCTGCTGCTTACTGCCGGCGGCGATGTGGTATCGCGGGATGAGATACTGAGTCGGCTGTGGGATACGAATTTTTATGGGGACACAAAGACCATAGACGTTCATATACGAAGACTTAGGGAGAAACTTAATGATGATCCCGCTCATCCCAAATATATAGCCACCGTATGGGGTGTCGGGTATCGATTTGTAATGGGGGAAAATGATGTTTAAAGGAATAAGGGGAAGGCTGGTATCAACCTATATCCTCCTTACTATCATTGCGATAGTTATGTTGGAGGCCGTAATGGCCGAATCGATATGGCAGTATTATATTGGAAACATAAGGGATGTACTTATACAACAGGCTCAGCTGGCGGATAATTTCTTTAAAAATTATATGTCGGACAGTAAGCTGGAATATGCGGCCCGGGACATCTCCGATGACTTTGCGCAGGTTTCCAATGCAGAGGTGCAGGTGATGAATAGCTCCGGTGTCGTGCTGGGTGACTCCATAGGTAATTTCCGCTATGTAGAGGCCCAGGATATAAAGGATGCTAAAAAAGGTAAGATAGGGACATACCAAGGTGATTATCTCGGTACCGGTGAAAATGTCATGGCGGTTTCCTCACCTCTCCTTAGAGACGGTAAGGTGGTGGGTGTAGTACGGTTTGTGACATCGCTGGGCGGTGTGGAGGATGTGATGCATAAAGTACTTGTACTATTTATAGAGACTGGAATCGCAGTGGTTGCCTTGGTAGCGGTGGCAGGCATATTGATCTCCGGCACACTTACACGGCCGCTCAAAGAGATAACGGCGGCGGCCGAAAAGATAAGCGGCGGTGATTTCAAGATAAGGCTCAACAAGAGATATGATGACGAGGTAGGCAGACTGGCCGAAACATTAAACCAGACCGCGGCGGAGCTGGGCAAGTTGGATGCTATGAAGAATGATTTTATCAGCTCTATTTCCCATGAGATAAGGACCCCGCTGACGTCAATCAAAGGATGGTCGGTGACCTTAAAAGAGGGGGCGGACAAAGAGCTGCTTGATAAAGGCTTAGGAATCATAGAGAAGGAGACGGACCGGCTTACCGTGCTGGTGAACAGCTTGCTGGATTTCAGCCGCCTGCAGTCGGATAATATGACCCTGGCGGTTGCTTCGCTGGATCTTAAAGGCCTTATAGACTCCACTGTGGATCAGATGCGGCCGAGAGCACAGCGGCTGGGCATATCGATTGCAACGGACATAGATGATATGCCGCCCATTAAGGGTGATTTTAACAGACTTAAACAGGTGCTGATTAATATATTGGATAACTCCCTTAAGTTTACTGATAGTGGGGGAAGCATTGATGTTCATGCACAAAGAGAAGCAGATATGGTGAGTATAGTGATAAAAGATACAGGACAAGGCATACCACGTAAAAATTTAGATCATATCACGGAGAAGTTCTATACCGCTCAGGCAAAGCATTCAGGCAGCGGTATCGGCCTGGCTATTTCCAAGGAAATAATCGAGTTGCACGGTGGGAAATTAAGCATAAAGAGCAAAGCGGGGGTGGGGACCTCAGTAACAATCGAACTTCCCGCGGGAGAGTTAAAATGATAACATATGGTTATATAAAGCCAACTAAAAGCGGGAGGTGACAAATCATGCGCAAAAAGATTATATGCCTGGTACTTGCTTTAATCCTAATGCTTTTGTCAGGCTGTTCCAATATACCCATGCCCGGGGCCACCATGAAGCCGCCATCTGTCCCTAAGGAAAAAAGAGGCGAGGGACCGGACTATAAAAAGATGGCGTCAAAATATATTCCCGAAGGGGCAAAACTGGAGGATGTAAACAACACGTCGGTATACCTGGTGGATGTGGATGGAGATTTAAAACCCGAGTACCTGGTCACATACAGACTGGACGAGAGTAGGGTGGGAGCTTTGCTTTTAAAGAAGAGCGGCAGCGGTTATAATACGGTATGGACGGATGTGGGCAAGGGT
Organism: Thermoanaerobacterales bacterium UBA4877; assembly: GCA_002399345.1. GTDB lineage: Bacteria > Bacillota > Thermoanaerobacteria > Thermoanaerobacterales > UBA4877 > UBA4877. Next base: position 32,453 of record DHDL01000015.1, on the reverse strand, counting down.
TATGGGTTTGATACCGTGAAGGTTGCCGACGTAACGGGAGACGGCCTGGCCGATATTCTCATTGGCTGGACCATAGGTTCTTCAGCCGGTAATGCCCTTGACGTGTTTTCATGGAGAGGCGGCGCGCTGCAAAATATATACAGGACGTCATATCACAAGATAGACGTAGAGGATATGGACGGCTATTACGGCAAAGACAATGTTGCTGAAATAGCATTCTGGACCAAAGATACAGGAGAAGCATACGACGTCAAGGTGATGAGATGGAATGAGAGGGATAAGGATTTTGAGAGCGCGCCGGATGTTTATCAGGTTTACTATCCGGAAGTGGTTAAGTACTATGAGGATAAAGTCAAGACTATGTCAAATAGCCGCTATTACTGGTATTATCTGGGGATAGCGCAATACAGAGCAGGGCAATATGAGGATGCCCTGGATAGTGTGGATTCCGGTATAAAGTTATCCGGCGGTCATCTCGGGGATGCTGAATTTTCCCTTCTCAGGGCGGATATATTGAAGGATACGTATAAACTAGGAAAAGCTTACAATATATATGACGGACTGCTCCATTCCGGCAAGCCCGAGGATGCGCATACCATCGCGATGGCCTATTTCGGCAAGGGTGAGGTATTCAGAATCAGGGGCGACTATGATATGGCGGAGGAGTGCTATAAGAAAGCCCAGAAAAAGTCCATGGAAGTGGAATTTAGACGAGCTATCAACAGGTTGCCTGTGTATAAAGCTGTGGATATTGTGGAAAACCACGTTAAAAACTTAAAATCGGGAAACTTTAATGGGGAAAAATTTGTGGATTGGGCAAAAGAGAATGGTATCATATTGTCTTGCAAAGATTTAAAGACAAATATAAATGGAATAAATCGTATTGCTTTTGTTGACTATTACAGCGAGGGACTTATGAAGGCCCATGAGATATTTTGGTGGGACAGGGGTACACTCAAAAAACAGCTTATTTTTTCCAATGAGTTTTCTATGGAGTCTATCTTTACCTCGGCGGTGACCGGATGCCGGGCTGCACAAGGCGGCGATGGACTGCCGGAGATCGGGATTATAGCCGACACAGCATATCTGGGGAATAAGGAGCCCAGACCTTATTATACGCTGCTTAAGCTTGAAGATGATCGTTGGAAGACCTTATGGAGCCCTCCCATGTATAAATGGAGGAACAATAACGGGACGCTCAGATTTAACGGGCCAGGCCTGGATAGCTTAAATCTTTGGGGCGATTCCGGCAGGGTGAGTGACAACAAAAACAATATATTTGATGAAAGAAACGGCGGGCCGCGGCGTCATTTTGTAGATAAATGGCAGAGAATGGAAGACAGCTATAAGCTCACGGAATATGAAACCGATCCATCGGCCTATAACACATTGGTGGAGTTTGTGTTCAATATCTCACAGGGGGACGATGATGTGGCAAAGAAGCAGGTCTCTGATCCAGCCTTGATCAAAAAGGCCAAAATTTGCAAATTGATCCAGCCTAAGCTCAATGAACGCTGGAAACTGAAGCTGAACGGAAAGGATGCGGAAAGAAACGGCCCGCTTACAATAATGGACGGCCCGGCTAAGGGAGTGACCTTTACCTTTGGGCAGAGAGGTCAGGATCTGCTTATAACGGATATAATTAAAAGAGACATATAAATATATCTTTAATATTCACTTTTATGGTGTATAATATATATAGAGTTGAATAGATGGATACTAGGGGAGCCTTTGCGGCTGAGAGGGGAATTATTTCCCGACCCTTGAACCTGTCAGGATAATACCTGCGTAGGAAAGTTAAAAGGTGCCCTGCTGGGGGCACCTTTTATTTTGGAAATAATTCAGGAGGTGATGTAGGTGAAAACAAAGATTACAAGCCGCAGCATGTTTATGCTGTGGGTTGGGGCTGCTGTATCAATGGCAGAGATTATGACAGGGGCGCTATATGCTCCCATGGGTTTTAAAAGCGGCCTGGTGGCTATACTTGTAGGACATGCCCTGGGCTGCAGTTTTCTAGTGCCAGCGGGCATCATAGGATATAGGGAAAAGGCCGGTTCAATGGAGACTACACGTTATGCCTTTGGAAAGTACGGTTCATATCTTTTTTCCGCACTAAATGTTTTACAGCTCATGGGCTGGACGGCTATTATGCTGATTGTGGCCGGAAGATCATTAAATTCCATTTCAAATAATTTATGGGGCTTCGACAATTATTATTTATGGGTTATTGTGACGGGCTTATTGGTTATACTCTGGCTTTATTCCGGAAGTTACGGTTTTAATGTGATTAATAATATCGCCGTTGTCATGCTTTTTATTTTCAGTTTTGTAATGAGCTATGTGATATTTAAAGGGGGTATTCCTTCAGACTGTGCGGGTGGAATGAGCTTCGGGGAAGGTGTGGAAACGGCCGTTATAATGCCTCTCTCGTGGTTGCCCATGGTGTCGGATTATACTAAGATGGCCGAATCGGAAAAAAAGTCATCGATTGCCACCTGGACGGGTTATTTCCTGGGCAGCTCCTGGATGTATATAATAGGCCTGGCAACCGGCCTGGCCTATGGTGTAGATGATCCAACACAGGTGATGTTGGCGGCGGGAATGGGTGTTATCGCAATGGGGATTGTCATAATGTCGACTGTTACCACCACCTTCCTGGATGTCTATTCCTCTGCATCTTCTTTAGCTAACATAATAAAAGGGGATGAAAGACGGCTGTCCTTGGTTATGGGTGCGGTCGGCGTGGTGATAGCTCTTATATTTCCTATGGACCAGTATCAAAACTTCCTTTATGCCATTGGTTCTGTTTTTGCTCCCTTGTTTGCTGTGCTTGTTACAGACTACTTTATATTTAAGACTGATATGAGAGATACGAACATTTCTGTGGAGGCTATGGCCGCATGGATGATAGGTGTGGTTCTTTACTATGTTATACTGGATTTAAAAATTCCCATCGGTGTATCTATTCCGGATGCACTGATTACAGGCCTTGTATATGCGTTTTTAAGAAAGGCGAGAAGTCCGTATTCAGGATACTTTTAATATGATATAATTAAATTACATTGATTTGAAAGGGGAGGTTTGTAATGAAGAAGGTTTTATCAACGACATTGGTTTTGCTTATGGTACTGTCGCTTCCTGTAGCAGCCATGGCACAGCAGCCAGCGGCTGTCACCAAGGGCGCTTATCTGGAGCTGCTCTTAAACAAGGCGGATACTGATCTGGGCGGCAAAACATACGTGGACTATGCACGGGAAAACGGGATTTTGAAGGGCAATACAAAAGACAACTTGGGGCTGGAGGACCCGCTTACATACAAGACTGCGGGAATAATCCTGTCGCGTTTTCTGGGCCTTTCATCATTGGATGACAAGCAGGATGACCCGGCAAAAGAATATGCGCATGCTGCAGAATATGGGCTGCTAGGCGCAGATGTATCAGATAGTAATTCAAAGGTTACACCGGAGGCAGCGGAAAGAATAATAGACGATCTTTTTACAAACTCGGATGCCGCAAAAAAGTATGTTGAGGGAGTAAATAATCAGAATACTGATACATTTCGGTTTGACAATGATGCAGTGGTGAGAATTTTTGGTAATGGTAAGGACATTCCGGAGGATATCACTATGAAGTTATCTACTAAGACGGAGTTCGATATGGCAACGGGAATCCACCAGGTTATAGAAGGTGAGCCCGACCAAAGCATAGAACAGTATATACTTAAGGATGGTACATATCAAAAAGCCAAGGATGAAAATGGAAAAGAGAGGTGGACGGTCATAAAGGGCCAGGCCATGCCTGATTTAAATAAAATTCCACAGATATCACCCGATCAGACGGAATATGTAGATAAGAGTACGGTATACAAGGATATGGGTGAGACAACCATAGATGGGAAAAAGGTAAGGCGGATAGATACATTTATAAACCTGAATGATATGAGTTTTATTAACGATGTATTGAATTCTATGATGATGGCACAGTCCGGTGAGGAGATCACAGAGGGACAAAATATAGGAGATATGTTTAAAGGTATGCACGGTAGGATGACCTACTATATAGATCCGGAGACCAATCTTATCCAGAGTGCAAAGATGTATGTCAGAATGGATTTAAATCAGGAGTTTGAGATTTCCGGCCAGCCGCTTCCTATGTCCTCAATGGTGATGAGCGATACGGTAAGGTATTATGACTATGGTAACCCGGACATAGTAATTGAGCTTCCGGAAGAGGCAAACAATGCCGAGGTAATAGATATAATGGAGGAACAGAAATAAATAAAAGCAGGGCCCATAAGGCCCTGCTTTTTTGTTATAGATGTTTTAGCTGTGTTATAATCTTTTAAGACGATTAAAGGAAGGTGCTATCGGTTGGATATTATAAAGATTAACGGACACAGCGGCTATATACCTGGCAATACGAATGTAGGGGTGTATTCATACAAGGATGGTTACTGCCTGCTGGTGGATTCGGGAATAAACAATACCACGGGCAGAAAGATATCGGATGGCCTGGCCGGTGCCGGATTAAAGCCCAGGTATCTTATAAATACCCATTCGCATACCGACCACTACGGCGGCAATAGGGTACTGGCGGAATTATACCCCGGTCTTTCTTTTTATACCTCTCCTATAGAGGCGGCGTTTATGAAGATAAACGAGTTGGAAAGTTATTCGCTTTACGGGGCCAGGCCGTATAAAGGCATACGGGATGAAATGTTTTTCACAAAGGAGTTTCATATAGACGGCACTCTTTTGCCGGGTACGGCCGAGTTTGGCGACAGGAAGTTTCAGGTGATCCCTTTGCGCGGACATACCATGGGACAGATCGGCATAATAACGGATGACGGTGTTGCATATATCGGGGATTCTATCTTTGATGATAAGAGACTTTCCAGGTATGTCCCCTTTCTCTATGATATAAAGTCGGAGTATGAAACCCTGGGCACGCTGGAAAAGACGGAGGCGGATTACTTTGTTTTGGGACATGCGGACGAGGTATACGAGGACATACGGCCGCTTGTAAAGCGAAACAAAGACAACCTGGATGAATATATCGGGATAATACTGGAGCTTTTAGAGCAGCCCAAGACCATGGAAGGCCTGGCCTCTGAGGTATTCATCCTTAAGGATATAGAAATTGACGTTAAGCGTTACTATACATGTATGGCCGGTATAAAAGCTTTCGTCTCATTTCTTTTGGATGAAGGTGAGATATCAAACAACGTACAGGATGGTAAAATGTTTTTTTTCCGCATTTAGCTAATAACCCGGAGATATACTGATGATTATCATCTACCGGTGTTAATTTAAATTAACTGTTTTGAAGCATTTGATAAATAAATGTATAATATATAAAGCTTAATTTTAAAGGTGTTGTTAATAATGTTTTATATAGACGATATGAGTGTCGAAAAAGTAATGACGCAGGAGTATTCGGTGCTGCCGCTGGATGCCGACATCAGCCTTGTGATTAAATGCTTTATAAAAAACGACATAGAAGACCTTTATGTATTAAACAATAAAGATAAAAAGCTTGTGGGAGTGATCCACAGGGACAAGGTATTTAAGCAGATAAAGAAATTAGGCCTGGATGTATCGGGATATAATATCATCGCTGTGGATATTATGGATACGCACTTCAAGTATATCGGCCAAAATACGGATATAAATGACTGTATAAAGATTATGAAGCAATCCTTATTAAAAAGTATACCAATAGTAAAAGACGGCATAATAAAAGGTGTAGTTTGGTATTTAGATATTTTAAGATATCTTTTAGAGCAATACCGTAATGAAAGCAAAGTGTTTGACAAGGTTTTAAACGATATTCAGGAGGCCGTGTGCATAATAGACAAAAGTGGAAGGGTTATTTTCTGGAACAATAGTTCTGAACGGCTTTACGATCTTCCTCAGGATATAATATTAGGGAACAACCTTGGGGATTATTTCCCAAACGCCATCAATTTAAAGGTATTGAAATCAAAAAAAATAGTAAAAGATGTTGTCCATTCTCCTAGAGAAGGCACTAATATAATTATAAGTGCCTCCCCTATAATGATTGACGGCGAATGTGCAGGCGTAATCAGTACAGATAAGGATATAAGCGAGATTAAACGGATAAACGGTGAATTAGAAAAGGCAAGGGAAAGAGCAGATTTCCTGGAGAATGAGATAAATCGTTTAACAGGAAAATGGGGGAATATCTACAGTAAAAACAAAAAAATGCAGGATATGATGGAGGTTGCCAAAAGAGCGGCCCCCAGTAAGGCCTCTATAATGATATCCGGTGAAAGTGGTACGGGTAAAGAAGTATTTGCGCGAACGATACATTCTCAAAGCGGTATGAAGGGTTCTTTTGTTCCCGTGAATTGTAGTGCCATACCCGCCGAATTATTTGAGAGTGAATTTTTCGGGTACGAGTCCGGTGCATTCACCGGTGCAAGCAGGCAGGGCAAAGCCGGCTTTTTTGAGATGGCTGATAAAGGAACTCTTTTTTTAGATGAGATAGGGGATCTTCCGTTGTCTATGCAGTCCAAACTCTTAAGAGCGGTAGAGGAAATGAAGATTAAAAGAGTGGGCGGTGAGAGGTATATAGATGTGGATGTCAGGATTATATCTGCAACAAACAAAAACCTGGAGGAGTGTGTTAAAAAAGGCACATTCCGGGAGGACCTCTATTACAGGCTCAACGTAATAAAAATAGTAATTCCGCCGCTTAGGGAGAGAAAAGAAGACATATACTCCTTTCTCAGATTGTTTTTGAATGAAATTTGTAAGAAGGAAGGCCGGGAAAATATCGGCATCGATAGGAAGACTGTCAGGATCCTGACGGAATACCCTTGGAAGGGAAATGTAAGGGAACTTAAAAATGTAGCTGAGAGCATGGCTATATTATGCCAAAAAAGCACGATAACGACCGAGGATATACCGGAGCAAATAATGGGCTGCGTATCAACGGGTCGGGCTGCGCAACCTGAAGAAGATACCACCTTGAGAGAGGCTATAAATAGGTATGAAAAAAGTTTAATCATGAAAACATTACGGAATACCGGCGGTAATATTTCCAAAGCAGCTGAGAAATTAGGTTTGCCGCGCTCCACACTATATTACAAAATGGGAAATTATGATATAGATGTGACGAAAAGCTGACGATAATGTCAATTTATCGGCGAATATTAGTAGACAGGGGGTATATTTTAAGCCTGCTGTCTTTTTTATTGTACGGTTTTCCTGCTTTTTTAAAGGCTTGGCACGATATTTGCTCATGATCTCGCCGTAAGGGCATGTGATTAAATTAACAGCTTTAAATGGAAAGAGGTGATTAAATGGTTGTAAAAATAATGCTTAAGCAGCATATAGGTGCCCCGGATACACCGATTGTTAAAAAAGGTGATGAGGTTAAAAAAGGCCAGCTGATCGCAGAGCCGGCCGGCTTAGGTGCTAATATACACTCCAGTGTGTACGGTACGGTAAGCGAGGTTACAGGCGATGCGATAACTATAGACGCAGCCAGTGAGCAGCCTGATGAATATGTGAAAATTAAGCCGACGGACGATATTCTCGAGGCCATCAAAGAGGCCGGAGTTATCGGAGCCGGCGGGGCTGGTTTCCCAACCCATGTTAAGCTTAAGGCAGACTTAAAAGATGGGGTCGTGATTGCCAATTCCGCAGAGTGCGAGCCTACATTACATCATAATATCACTTTTGTGGAAAAAGACCCCAATACGGTTATAAGGGGACTTAAGTATGCAATGGAGGTTACCGGATCCAAGAAGGGAATTGTGGCTATAAAGCCCAGGCATGCGCAGGCTGTCCGAGCATTAGAGGCCGCCGTCAAAGACGAAAAAAATATCGAGATAAAGTTTTTACCGGACTTGTACCCTGCAGGAGATGAAAGGGTAATAGTACGTGAAATACTTGGCATAGATCTTACACCGGGTGAGCTTCCTTTAAAGGCGGGCGCGGTAATATGCAATGTAGAGACATTGAAAAATATTGCCCGTGCCGTTGAAGAGAGGCGGCCGGTCATTACTAAGGATGTGACGGCGGGTGGCAGACTGAAAGATGCTAAAACCGGTAAGGTATTTCTGGATGTGCCGATAGGCATTCCTGCGAAGGTGCTTATCGATAAATGCGGAGGTTATGTCGAGCCGCATGGAGAGATTATTGCAGGCGGTGCATTTACCGGAAAACATGGCAGCGAGGATATGCCTATAACAAAGACTTTAGGCGGAGTAGGAGTTGCCATGCCGTTCCCCAATGAAAAGAGAAAGGTTGGCATATTGGGATGCGAGTGCGGCGCACAGCAGCCCAGGCTGAAAGAGATAGCCAAGGGTATGGGTGCCGAGGTTGTAGCGGCGGTCAACTGTAAGAGAATGGAAGACATAGGTAAGGGAAGGCTTAGGTGTAATAAACCGGGTGTGTGTCCCGGCCAGGCCGAATCCGTACTTCAGCTTAAAAAGATGGGAGCGCAGGTGCTGCTTGTCGGCAGCTGCCAGCACTGAACAAACACCATAATGGATGTAGCTCCCAGGTTGGGAGTTCCAGTTTATCACAGTACGGATCATCTTTTAAGAGCTTATGGTCATAAGCTGTATCGTAAAATTAAACCTTAATGGAGGTGGTATAACATGTCGATTGATATGGAAACAGCGAAAGCGCATCAAAATGATTATGCTGTTACATGCTGCAGGTTTGAAGGCGGGGGAGATATTGCTCCTTCTATGTTAGAGGATCCGGAGATATTGCCTGATCTGGCTGATTCAGGTCTTTTGGATATCCCGGATAATTGTTTAAAGATAGGCGAGGTTCTTGGAGCCAAGCTAATAAAGACGGTGGATGCACTTACACCGCTCACATCCGAGTATGTGGAGAATGCAAAGACTCTGCCGGATGAGAAGCCGGAGGATGAGACCGAAGCTGTTGAAGAGGACAAGCCTCAGGAGGAAAATACCGAGGACGAGCAGGTCTCTGTTACATCGTCGGCTGCTGCCGGATCTAATATAAAGATAAAAATCGGCGAGGGCAAGAACATAGAGCTTACGTTTCCAATGTTTTCTAATGGGGTGCCCGGTGCGGTAGTTCAAGGCACTCAGCCTAAGGCGGATTTACAAAAAAAAAGTAATGAAGAAGCAGCGGGGCAGGACAAGGCTGGACAGGATAAGGTAATAAGGAAGCTCACACGCAAGCATTTTAAAATAGATGAGGTCAAGCTGGGTGATGAGACAAAGATAGAGGGCAGTACACTCTATATAAGGAAAGACATTGTGGAAGAAGCCGCTCAAAGCCAGGATCTGGTAATAGATATGGATCTTAAAATCATAACCCCGGAGCACTATGATGATTACAGCGATACCTTTATGGATGTGCAGCCAATCGCAGTCAAGGAAGAAGGAGAGATCGGCGAGGGCATCACAAGGGTTATAGATGGTGCTGTCATGGTGGTTACCGGTGTTGATGAGAGAGGCTTCCAGGTATCTGAGTTTGGTTCCTCGGAGGGCGAGATGGACAGAAATGTCATGTTTAACCGTCCAGGTTCACCTGATTATGGCGACATACTCATAATGACCAGGATTACGCTTAAGGCAAAGACAAACATGGAGAGGCCAGGCCCAATGGCAGCTCACCGGGCAACCGATGTGATAACACAAGAGATTAGGGAGGCTTTAAAAGAGGTTCCCGACGATCAGGTGTCGGATACGGAAGAATTCAAGCAGACCCGCCATACGGGCAAGAAGAAGGTCGTCATTGTAAAAGAGATCATGGGACAGGGCGCAATGCATGATAACTTTATCATGCCGGACGAGCCTGTGGGAGTACTTGGTGCCAAAGCCAATGTGGACCTAGGCAACGTACCGATTGTGGTCTCTCCTCTGCAGATATTAGACGGTTGCATACATGCACTGACATGCATAGGACCGGCATCCAAGGAAACATCTCGGCATTATTGGAGAGAACCGCTTGTGCTTGAAGCAATGAACGATGAGGAAATTGATCTTGCAGCTGTGGTGCTTGTCGGATCTCCTCAGATAAACAGTGAAAAATTCTATGTGTCAAAAATGCTGGGTATGACGGTGGAGGCCATGGATGTAGATGGTGCCATAGTTACGACGGAAGGCTTCGGCAATAACCACATAGACTTTGCCAGCCATATAGAGCAGATAGGCAAGAGAGGCGTCCCCGTTGTGGGTATGACCTTTGCTGGTGTACAGGGACAGCTTGTTGTAGGCAATAAATACATGGATGCAATGATAGACTTAAATAAATCACGTCAAGGTATAGAAAACGAGATACTTCAGAATAACTGTATCACAAAAGAGGATGCCATACGCGCCATGTATATGCTTAAGGCCAAGATGTCCGGAGCACAGATAAAGAAGGCCGAAAGAAAGTATAACGCCAATGTAAAAACAAACAATATAGAGTTAATCGAAAAGGCGACAGACAGAAAAATAGATATATCACCAAATGAAACCACACTTAAAATGAGTAAAAAGAGAAAAGAAATTTACGAGAAGGATGCATAACCTATATGAAAAAAATAGTTTATGCTCCAAATGAGCAGTATTATGAAGGAGTAATTACTGACATTACGGATATGGCAATAACTATTGAAATGGATGGTAGGCTGGGCCGCCTTGCGCTGGCAAGGAGGATGGTAATAACAGAAAATCAGCCGAAGATTGGTGACAAGGTTGGTTTTATGCTCAGCTATCCGGAGGTTTTAAATAATGAATAGGGGAGGCAAAGACATGAGTATGACTGTGGTTAAGGGACTTCAGTCCGAGGTATATGTTCCCATTACCCCGCAGCCCGTGTGGGCGCCGGTAACCAAACCGTTGAATGAAATGGTGGTTGCCTTGGTCACAGGAGCGGGTGTCCACTTGAAGTCCGATAAGAGATTTAATCTGGCGGGAGATTCCACTTACAGGATTATTCCCGGTGATACAAAAACCGAAGACCTGATGGTGTCTCACGGCGGATATGATAACAGTGATGTAAATAAAGATATTAACTGCATGTTCCCCATAGACAGGTTAAGAGAGCTGGCAGACGAGGGCTTTATAAAGTCTATATCGCCGATAAATATTGGGTTTATGGGAGGCGGCGGCGATGTTAATGCTTTTACAAACACCACCGGGCCGGAAATAGCAAAAAAAATAAAGGATGCCGGTGTTGATGCGGTTATCCTCACAGCCGGCTGAGGCACCTGCCACCGCTCTGCCGTGATTGTGCAGAGAACGATTGAAAGTGCAGGAATACCTACAATACTCATTGCAGCGCTGCCGCCGGTAGCACGGCAAAACGGGTCACCGAGAGTTGCAGCACCTAAGGTTCCTATGGGTGCTAATGCCGGTGAGCCGAACAATAAAGAAATGCAGACGGACATAGTAAGAGCTACATTAAAGAGTTTGGTAGATATACAGACGCCGGGTACCATAGCTTCACTGCCTTATGAGTATGTTGCTAAGATCTAACGACCTTAGTTAATGCGGAAGGCTGGGACAAATGGAAGATATTTATAACGAAAGGCTTGTAATTAAGAGCTTTGATATCCAAGACGTGGTATTCGGTGAGAAAAATAGTATATCTGATCACAGGCTGACTATTGACAAGGAAATTTCGAACAAAATAGGTAAAGATGAAGTGCTTGTAAAAAAGGTTGATATTGATATTATATATCCCCACAGACACGACATATATGTGAACAGCATAATGGATATAATACCGATCTCCACAAAGGCTTTGGGTAAAATAGGTGAGGGCATAACGCATACGCTGACCGGCGTATACGTTATGCTCACCGGTATTACTGAAGAGGGCAGGCAGTTTAATGACTGCGGCTCATCGGATGGTCTGCTTAAGGACCATCTGATGCTTGGCCGCCCTGGAACTCCTGCACCGAATGATTTCATAGTGCGTATAAATGTGACCGTGCAGGGAGGGCTCCCATTTGGGAGGGATCTCACATTAGCCGCTCATCATACGGCGGACGAATTTGTTGATGAATTAAGGCATGTACTTAAGAATTTGGATGCCGCGGCAGCCGATGAGAGACACGAATATTATAATATCAGACGGCCGGGCCGCAGCAAGGTTGTGCTTGTAAAGCTTATTGCCGGTCAGGGCGCAATGTATGACAATATCGTTCTGCCGAGTGAACCCAGTGGTTTTGCCGGCGGTAGATCAATAATAGATATGGGAAATATCCCCATAATGCTGACACCTAATGAATATCGTGACGGTGCCATAAGGGCAATGACATAAGATTCGGAGGAGGGTTGAAATAGATGGAGACGGTTAGAAACATTTTTACAGTTGATTCCCATACTGCCGGCGAACCTACAAGGGTAGTAGTGGGTGGTTTTCCTAAATTATGCGGTGGTAGCGTGGCTGAGAAGAAAGCATATCTTGAAAAAAACTATGATTACCTGAGGACATTTTTAATGAAGGAGCCGCGCGGGCATGAGAATATGTTTGGTTCAGTTATAACCGAACCGGCAGATAAGGACGCCGCACTGGGAGTAATATTTATGGATACCGGTGGATATCTGAATATGTGCGGGCACGGCAGTATAGGCACATCCAAGGTAGCCATGGAAACAGGCATAGTGGAAAAGAAATCCCCCTTTACGAAGTTCAAGATGGAGGCGCCGGCGGGGCTTATCCAGGTCAAGGCGTCAGTGGATGAAGACGGTGTTGTGCATGATATAAGTTTTTTAAACCAACCGGCTTTTGTATATAAGGAGGGCGTTGATGTCCATGTGGACGGATGTGATTCAAAGGCCGATATTTGTTTTGGAGGGAATTTTTTTGCGTTGATGTCTGCCGAGGATTTGGGTATAGATATCAGTATGAAAAACATTGACAAATTTTTAACCTTAGGCAGAGAGATAAGGGATTATGTAAACTCGAATTATGATATTGTTCATCCCCTCAAACCATATATTAACACCGTCGATCTGGTTGAATTTTATCAACCGCTTAAGACCGGGGAAAAAGGTTATAAAAATGTAGTTATTTTTGGCGAGAACCAGTTTGACAGGTCGCCTTGCGGCACAGGGACATCGGCCAAACTTGCTCTATTATGTCGCCATGGCGAGATTGAATTAGGTGATGAGATCATCTCCGAGAGTATACTTGGAAGCAGGTTTAAAGGCAAAGTCATGGAAAAGACTAAGGTAGATAATTATGAAGGAATCATACCCCGGATTTCCGGCCAGGCCTTTATAACAGGATACAATAACCTGGTTTTGGAACCGCAGGATATTTTTCAATCGGGAATTGAATTCAGATAATGAAAAGGTAATGAAATTCTTATAAAAATAGGAGGTTAGATATGGGTATAGGACCTTCGACAAAGGAAACCACGCTGCACCATTTCCGTGATCCTCTTACAGAAATGATTTCCGGTGATACCGACCTTGATCTTGCAGGTATCATCTTTTCAGGCACATCGCAAGACAATGATGAAAAGGTATTCTCAGCCGATCGCATCGGCACGTGGGCATCTGCTTTTGATGCAGATGGTGCCGTCGTATCCATGGACGGTTGGGGCAATCAGGATATAGATATGGCAGAGACGCTGCGTGCGCTTGAGGAGAGAGGTATACCCGCTGTGGGCCTCAAATTTACCGGCAAACAGGCGGTGCCCGTGGTTAATAATAAATATATGGATACCATGGTTGACTTTAATAAGTCAAAACAGGGTATAGAAACACAAATAGTGGGAGAGAATACTATCCAAAAAATCGATGCAGAAAAGGCAGTGGCGCTTTTGAAGCTTAAGATGAGGAAAACTAAAAGGGGAGATAGTTCTGACTAAAGTAATATTTACTATACTAGGTTTAATGGCAGTTTGCTTTTTAATTGTGTTAATCAGAGACCTTATACAAAACAAAGATAAAATAGCTAAGGAGGATACATCTTATCCGGTTACCGGTGTAATTGGCTTTATCATATGTTTCCTGGATACACTGGGGATAGGCAACTTTGCTACTGGAACCGCTCTTTTAAGAGCTTTTAAACAGGTGGATGACAAGGACCTGCCCGGTACACTGAATGTTGCCTTCTTCATATCAATTATGCTGGAGGCACTTACCTTTATTTCATCTGTTGAGGTTGAACCGGTTACATTAGGTTTGATGATAGCCTCTGCAGTTTTAGGATCCTGGCTGGGTGCAGGGGTAATGGTTAAGTTATCTAAAAAGAAGATACAAAAGACGATGGGTCTTGCACTTATCTTGGTAGCTCTTATGATGATAGCAGGCAAATTTGATTTAGTACCTGCCGGCGGAACAGCCATAGGTTTGACTGGTATAAAGCTGGTAATAGGCGTGGCTGTAAACTTTATATTGGGTGCTTTGATGACATGCGGAGTGGGGCTTTATGCACCATGCATGGCTCTTGTGTATGCCTTGGGTATATCACCCCGCGTGGCATTCCCTATTATGATGGGCTCATGCGCCATGCTTATGCCGGTAGCATCCATAAGGTTTATAAAATCAGGGGCGTATAATAGAAAAGTAACGATAATGTTTTCAACTCTCGGTACGGTAGGGGTCATTCTTGCCGCTACTCTGGTAAAGTCTATACCGCTGGGCGCACTGCAATGGGTTGTAATTGTAGTTGTACTTTATACATCCTACAGTTTGCTTCAAGACTCTAATAAAAATAATGAAGAAGATAACAATAAGAAAGATAAACAAAGCGAGATTAATGACCAAATAAAAGTCGATTAGGATAATGATGTTTAAAGTAATAGTTTAAAGTGTTAAAATAAAATTATACTGGAATATTTATTTATTAAGTTAAGGAGGATTAGGATGAATAAAAAAATCGGGCTCTGGGACCTGGTATTCATGAATGTATCCGCATTGTATGGTATACGTTGGATAGCCAAGTCCACTGCCTCAAGCTTTGGGTTGGGTTTAGGCTCCATTCCCACATGGATACTTTTCTCCTTTATATTTTTTGTTCCCAGTTCCTTGATATGTGCAGAGCTGGCTTCAAAATACCCTAATGACGGAGGGATGTATGAGTGGGTTAAGGTGGCCTATGGTGAAAAATGGGGTTTTATGGTTTCTTGGCTTAACTGGACAGCCAAAATATTTTGGTATTCATCGTTTTTAACATTTATGGCTGTAAATATATCGTATGCGGTCGGGAAACCGGAATTAGCCGAAAACAAGATGTTTGTTTTGATAGTATCCCTGGTAGTATTCTGGGTTTTATCACTTGTTAGCATGAGAGGAATGGGATCTGCCAAGATATTTACAAATCTGGGTGCTTTAGGTTCTACTGTACCAACGGTGCTTCTAATAGTACTGGCTTTTGTATCTGTCTTTATCTTTAAGGTCAAGCCTGCTTCGGTGTACACGGTAGCCACATTGACTCCCAAGATAAATGTAAATTCACTGTCTGCAATATCATCCATAATGTTTGCATTGGCAGGAGCGGAAGTATGTGCAAACTTTGTAAATGAGATGGACAATCCCAGAAGGGATTTTCCTAAGGCAATTATGATAGCGGCAGCGATTGTCGGAGGTCTTTATGTTTTGGGTTCCATTGCAATAACCATGATACTACCCGCAGACCAGATCACGGCTTCACAGGGAATATTGGCTGCATTCGATGCTGTGGCAAAAAACCTAGGTATTGGCAAATGGCTTGTAAGTTTAGTGGCATTGGGTGTGACGGTATCTATATTCGGTGCGGTCATACTTTATATAGCATCACCGCTTAAAATGCTTTTTAGCAGTGTGCCCAAGGGAATATTCCCCGAGTCAATGACAGAGGTAAATGATATAAATATACCTTATAATTCTGTTATCATACAGGCGGTACTTGTTAGTGCGTTATTAATATTTTCCAGCCTTCTCCCATCGGTGGATGTTATTTACAACCTTTTGGTTACAATGACGGCTCTTACATCACTATTTCCATATGTACTGCTGTATGCTTCATATATCAAACTGAGAAGGGAAAATGGAGGAAACTCTGACTTCTATGAGATGTCCGCTAACTCAACTACCGCAATACATATTGCGCAGATGGTACAGGTCGTTACAGTTGCAGGTATAATTCTGTCAGCTACGCCCGTTATGCCTACTCTTAAATCAAATATAGTTTACGAAGTAGAGATGATCGGCGGTGCGGCGATAATTATAGGCTTGGGAATGCTGCTGTGGAAAAGGTATGAAAATAAATATGACAATGTTAAATAAACATTGATATATATTATAGGGAGGTAAGATCATGAATAAAGAAAGAATGGGCAGGATTTTACAAGAAATGAAGAATACAGGAGTACCTCAAATGATTGTGTCCGATCCTGTAAACATTTTTTACCTCACGGGTAAATGGATATTCCCCGGTGAGAGGATGCTTGTTCTGCTGCTTAAAACAGACGGCAGTGCAAAATTGTTTGTAAATGAACTGTTCCCCATTCATGAGGATCTCGGGACAGAGAACATAACACTTAATGATAACCAGGATGCCGTGGGAGTACTGGCACCTTATATCGATAAGAACGACGTTATCGGCGTTGACAAGAACTGGCCGGCAAGGTTCCTAATAAGGCTTATGGATCTCACCGGTGTAACTAAGTTTGTGGATATTTCCAATATTACGGACAAGGTAAGGCAGAGGAAGGATAAAACTGAGATAGATCTAATGCGTGAATCATCCAGAGTAAATGATATAGCCGTTGATAAGATGATTGAGCTTGTCCCTAAAAAATATACCGAGAAGAAAATGGGAGAAATACTTTTAGAGACATACCGTTCGATGGGGGCGGAAGAATTCTCCTTTGATCCTATCGTTGCTTACGGAGCGAACGGTGCAGATCCGCATCACACAACGGATGCTACATCACAGCTTAAGGAAGGCGACAGTGTTGTTATAGACATTGGTTGTAAAAAGGACTCATATTGCTCCGATTTAACCAGGACGGTATTTTATAAACGTGCATCCGAAGAACAGAAGAAGGTATATAACATCGTAAGGGATGCTAACCTTAAAGGCATAGACAAGGTTAAGCCGGGCGTACGTTTCTGCGATATCGATGCTGCGGCAAGAGACTATATCGAGTCTAAGGGTTATGGCAAATATTTCACTCACAGGCTGGGCCATTCCATAGGACTGGAAGACCACGAGGTGGGCGACGTATCATCGGTAAACGAGAACAAGGTGGACGAAGGCATGATATTCTCTATCGAGCCGGGTGTATACCTGCCGGGTAATTTCGGTGTAAGGGTGGAGGACCTTGTAGTAGTGACTAAGGACGGCTGTGAGGTTCTCAATAAATATAGCAAGGATCTTTGCATAGTAGAATAAAGCTTATTATATGCGGGTGTTATGCCCGCATATTTTTTTGTTGAAATACATAAAAAAGCAAAGCACAAATTTTTAAAGTGCTTTACTTTTAAGATACACGATTTAAATTTATGATCTTTATTGAATGCTGCGAATCCATTCTTTATAGTTATCCTTTTTAGAAATACCGTAATTAAAGGGATGAACAATTTCCGATTGCGGGCAGACCCTTTTTATTCTTGATTATATTTGTAAAAAAAGAAGCAAGGTTGGGTTGGGAAGTAATTCATTCGAGAATGAACTTGTGGAATTGTATAAAACTAAAACATTATATATCAATGCACTGCTGGGAGAATTCGGGAGCAGCAGGTTCATAGAGAAACTGAAGACGCAGCCCAATCTTGATATGCCGGAACTAAATCTGCCGGATGGTCATCCGCTAAAACCATATTTGATGGAGTTCCATCTTTCAATTTCATTATCATTATTTAGATTATGGCTACGCAGGGGGCAGGATTTGCCGGTGTCACAATTTATAGGTTTGATAGCAGACCTGTACCAAGGCGGACTATCGTCTATTGATTGGACTTATACTAAAAATGAGGAAAAATAACGGGATATTGTTTCATAACGGTAACCCAGAATTATTGCTGCCGCCGGTGAGGCTATTTATTTTTTGCCGCTTTTTTTAAAGGCGGCGGCAAGTGCTTTGTTTATAGCCAAAGCAATGATTCCTCCGGCTAAAGCGGTATAAAGCTGTGGCAACTGCATGGCATGGGATATGGCGAGGGGCAGGGTTACCAGCAGACTAACCGCTGAAGCGAGTATGAAAAACTTTATCGCGGAGCCTGCAACTATGCCGGTGACAGAGGCTGCATATACATTTTTAATAAGAACCCGGCAAAATGCCCCTATGAGGACATATACAGCGTTTCCCAGCATTATAAATGGGATCATGGGTGCAAGAGCAGGCGCCAGTGTGCCTCTCAAAAATGCTATGAGCGGGGTTAAGATACCTATTATTATGCCGCCGGTCGGTCCTGCATATGTGGCGGATATCAGCAGCATGGCATTCACGGCTGGGCCCGTTACCATCTGGGGAAAGCCCAGCATCTGGAAGGCCAGTGTTACTGCCAGCAGCAGCGCTGTGCGTGTAAGCCAGTGTATATTAAACGGTTTATTGTTGCCTTTTTCCATAACATCACTCCATCTATTGATTACTTAATGCCCTTATTATAAACTTTTGTTGTTACTTGTACAATATATACTTAATTTTCAATGAATATGCATGGCGGCGACCTTAAAAAGGTGCTATACTGAAATATATATGATGCAAAAAATCAAAGGGGATGAGGGTAATGAAGATCAAGGATGTGAAGACATCGACTATAAAGGCTGCACTGAAAAAGCCATTTAAGACATCTCTCAGGAGAGTGGATAGCGTGGATGACGTACTCGTGTATGTCGAAACGGACGACGGTCTTATTGGGATGGGTGAGGCTGCCCCCACCGCGGTGATTACAGGCGATATAACGGGATCCATTGAGGACGCCGTGGAAAGCTACATAAAGCCTGCGATAATGGGTATGGAGATATTGGATACAGACAGGTTGTTTCTGGCTTTAGACAAATGCATACTGCATAATGCCAGCGCTAAAGCGGCTATAGATATGGCGATATATGATATCTTGGGAAAACATTATGAGATACCGTTGTATCGCCTGCTGGGAGGGTATACGGACAGGCTTAAGACAGATATTACCATAAGCATAAACGGTATAGACGAAATGGTTAAAGACTCTGTAGATGCAGTAAAACAAGGTTTTGATACATTAAAGACGAAGGTGGGCGGAGAGTACAAGCAGGATATTGAAAGAGTAAGAGCGATAAGGGAGGCTGTAGGGCCAGATATTAAGATAAGGCTGGATGCCAACCAGGGTTGGAATGCCAAGGATGCGATCAGGGTAATGAATGCATTGGAGAAGTATGATATTGAGCTGGTGGAGCAACCTGTTCCCGCATGGGACGTAGAAGGCCTGGCTGAGGTGACGGGCGCAGTGTCCATACCGGTGATGGCCGACGAGGCTCTCTTTACTATGAATGATGCCTTGAAGCTGATTTCCATGAGGGCCTGCGACATACTTAACATAAAACTGATGAAGGCGGGAGGAATACACAATGCGGTAAAGATCAATGCAATGGCAGAGGCTGCAGGTATGGAGTGCATGGTGGGCAGTATGATGGAGTGCAAGGTTTCCGTCACTGCGGCTGCTCATTTTGCAGCATCGACTCACAATGTGACGATGCTTGATCTGGACGCCGCATATCTTCTGGCTGAAGACCCGGTATCGGGCGGCATAAGATACGATGGGCCGGAAATCTTGTTTTCAGGCGGGCCTGGCCTGGGCATAGACGAGGTAAAATGCTGCTGCTAAAAGGTGTATTATCCGGCCTGGCCGCTGGTGTTATTGCATATTTTGCTAATACCTTCCTCATCTCCCGCTGTGGGAGCAGAGCGGTGTGCTATTTAACACCGGCCATAGAGGAACTGCTTAAAAGCGGCCTGGCCGTTCTTTTTGCAGGGGACATTATGGCATCCCATGTGGTCTTCGGAGCCGCCGAGGCGGTCCACGACTATGCTGCATCACCCGGCAGTATAAACATGCGTGCTGCTATCATGAGTATGGTAAGCCATCTTGTTTTTGGAGGGGTTACGTTCCTTGTAATGAGGTTTGGATTTGGCCCTGCCCTTTGCTCGGCTATTGCGATACATATGGTTTACAACATGCTTTTGGTAAGGGGCGAGAGCCGGTGAAGGCGGATAAGGATACGAAAATAGTAACGCTCTTTGGAAATCCCATAGGCCATTCTATATCTCCGCTATTACAGAATGCTGCCTTTGAGAGGATGGGTTTGAACTATATATACATTCCTTTCCAATTAACAAGTGATCAGTTAAAGAGGGCGATGGGCAGTTTTGACTGCTTCAGGATAGCCGGCGCCAATGTCACTACCCCGTACAAGACCGAGGTTATGAGGTATTTAGATGAAATAGACGAAAGTGCTAAAATGATAGGCGCGGTGAATGTCATATCCAATAAGGGTGGCAGGCTGCACGGGTATAACACCGACGGGGAAGGTTTTTTGATGTCTCTTAAAGAAAACGCCGGGGCAGATCCCGAGGGTGCTAAGGTGCTCATTATAGGCTGTGGGGGAGCGGCCAGGGCGATAGCCTTTACCCTTGTTTTAAGAGGTGCCAGTAAGGTGTACATAGCCAACAGGACATACGGCAAAGCGGCCGGCCTGGCCGGTGAAATAAACAGGGCAGCTAAAGGAAAGGCCAAGGCCCTGCATCTGGATTATGATGAACTTAAGGAGGCCTCCCGTAGGTCGGACATAGTAGTAAATACCACGACGGTGGGAATGTATCCCAATACGCAGGCCAGGCCATTTCCTCCGGATATCTTAAGTGCAAACCAGCTGGTATGTGATGCGGTATATAACCCGCCGGTGACGGGCATATTAAGGGATGCGGCTGATTTGGGCTGCGATGTGCTTACCGGCCTGGGCATGCTCATATACCAGGCCATTGGGTCATTTAAGATATGGACGGGCGGGGAGCCCGGTTATGATGAACTCTATGAAATAGCTTATAAATGGACTACTAATAGAAAGGGGAAGTGATTACATGAATGATTTACCTTCCAGAAGCGATATAGATGATAAATATAAATGGCATCTTAATGATATCTATTCCAGCGACGACCTCTGGGAGCAGGACTATAAAAAGGCAGGTGAACTAATAAAGAAGGCGGCGGCATATCAAGGGAAAGTGACGCTTAATAACCTCGCCCAGGTCCTGAAGACACAGGACGAGGCCGTCATGATTATAGAAAAGCTGTATTCCTATGCACATATGGCCAAGGATGCGGATAATACAGCCGCTAAGTATCAGGGTCTTACCGACAGGGCAATAAGCCTTTTGGTGCAGGCATCCGGTCTTCTTGCCTATTTGGAGCCGGAAATACTGGCCCTGCCTGAGGATGAACTGAAGGAAAAAGTAAAGCAGGACAAGGAGCTCAAGGTCTATGCCCACTATATAGATAACCTGATAAGGCAAAAGCAGCATATACTGGATGAGAACAGCGAGAGGATATTGGCAGAAGCGCAGGACATGGCATCCGCACCCGATGATGTTTACACAATGCTCACCGATGCCGACATTAGATTTCCCAAGATAAAGGATGAAGAAGGAAATGAGATTGAGCTGTCCAAGGGAAGGTACTCCCGACTTATATCTTCAACGGACCGGGATGTAAGGAAAAATGCCTTTGAGGCACTTCATAATACCTACGGAAGTTATATAAATACCATCACAGCTACCCAGCGGGCCAATGTAAAGGCTGATGTATTCTATAAAAACCAAAGAAAGTTTACAAGCTGCCTCCAGGCTGCGCTCTTTGATGATAATATAAGCACAGAAGTTTACGATAACCTCATAAATACAGTGCATGCGGCTCTTCCGCTGATGTACAGATATGCGGACATAAAGAAGAGGGTGCTGGGACTGGATGAAATACATCTCTATGACATGTATGTGCCCATGGTACCCGATTACGATAAGGAGTTTACATACGAACAGGCCAAGGAAATGGTGCTTAGCGGCCTGGCCCCAATGGGGGACGAATACCGCGGTATAGTGAAGCAGGGTTTTGACTCCGGCTGGATCGATGTATATGAAACACGCGGCAAGACCAGCGGGGGTTATTCCTCATCGGCCTATGGGGTTCATCCTTATGTGCTGCTCAATTTCCAGGGCAAGCTGGATGATGTTTTCACACTGGCCCACGAGATGGGTCACTCGGTGCATACCTACTATTCGGAGAAAAACCAACCCTATGTGTACAAGGATTATCCTATATTTTTGGCGGAGATTGCATCCACCTGCAATGAAGCCCTGCTTATAAATTATCTTTTGGATAAGGCACAGTCAAAGCAGGAGAGGATGTATCTTCTCAACCACTTTATGGATCAGTTTAAATCCACGCTATACAGACAGACCATGTTTGCTGAATTCGAGAAGATCACCCATGAAATGGCGGAGAGCGGCAGGCCGGTAACATCAGATGCCCTCTGCAGCGAGTATCATAAACTCAACGAGCTGTATTTTGGCAAGGACGTCGTCATAGACAAGGAAATAGACTATGAATGGGCTAGAATTCCCCATTTCTACAGCAGCTTCTATGTCTATAAATACGCCACCGGGTTTTCCGCAGCCATTGCCATATCCCGGATGATAGTTCAGGAAGGCAGCCCGGCGGTGGAAAGATACACACAGTTTCTAAAGAGCGGCGGCAGCAGCTACCCCATGGATATACTAAGGAAGGTGGGGGTAGACCTTACCAGGCCGCAGCCAATAACCGAGGCGCTGGACTTCTTCAAAGATCTGCTGGATGAATTTGAAAAGCTGATATGATAATACAAAGCCGTGTTGCGTGTAATATCAATAAAAGAGTTTTGACGATATAATTAATCAAGATGGGAATAGCCCCATCTTTTTTTATACACATGTATACTGGGAAAAAAATTGCCGCAGACTGTTGACTTTTTGTTTGAGGATGGTATAATTATAATTTATTAGCCGTCTAATAAAGGTGGGATGTGAGGTAATGAATTGTCTGGACCCTGATTCAAATTATGCACTTTTTATGGAGATCACAAGACTGCACTATCTGAATACACGGATAGCTTTTCAAAAGTTGGGCGTCTATCCCGGACAGCCCCGACTGCTATTTAATTTATACAAAAGTGACGGTGTGAGCCAGACAGAGCTGGCGAAGAGCCTCAAGATGGCTCCGCCTACCGTCAACGTTATGCTCAAGAGAATGGAAAAAGCAGGTATGATCAAAAAAGAGCAGGACAAAAATGACCAGCGTGTAACCCATGTATACATAACAGATTATGGGAGGAAAATATGTGATGGTGTGTATAATGAAACAATGGCAATAGATGATATTATGTTTGGTGAGTTTTCCGATGAGGAAAGCGACGCACTGAACGGGTTTTTAATGAATATAAGGGATAATTTAAAGTATTCTATGGATAGTTTGAGGTGAGATTTTTAATGAAAAAGATTTTCAATAATTTAAAGCCATATAAGGTTTATATAATAGCCGCGCTTTTATGTATATTTGGTCAGTCAATTTCTCAGCTTATACTGCCTAAGTTGTCTGCCAACATTATAAATATCGGCATTGTAAACAGTGACAAGGGCTATATACTTTCTACTGGAGTAAAGATGCTGCTTATATCTTTGTGTACCGTGGCTGTTGCCGTTATGGCAAGTTTTTTTTCTTCCAAGGCTGCCATGGGTTTTGGTAAATCACTGCGTGAGGCCATGTTTGAAAAGGTGGAGAGCTTCTCCCTGCATGAGTTTGACAAGATAGGGACTGCTTCGCTGATAACCAGGACCACCAATGATGTAACACAGCTGCAGATGGTTACAATGATATTTTTCAGGATGGTTGTTATGGCCCCCATGATGGCTATAGGCGGAATAATAATGGCTATAACGACGGCGCCCAGCATGTCTTATATATTTGCCATTGTCATTCCGACAATAGCTATTGTGGTTATGACCATATCACATCTTTCACTGCCGCTCTTCAGAACGATGCAGAGAAAGATTGATAAGTTAAACAGGATAATGAGAGAGAATCTTACCGGTTCCAGGGTAATACGTGCCTTTAACCGCTTACATTTTGAGAAGAAGAGGTTCAGTATGGCCAATATTGAACTTACCGATGTGGCTGTTAAGGTAAACAGGCTGATGGCTGTCCTGATGCCCCTTATCATGCTTATATTCAATGTAACGGCTGTTGCCATAGTATGGCTGGGCAGCTTTAAGGTAAATGCATCGCAGATGGCAGTCGGAAATCTCACGGCATTCATACAATATGCCATGGAAATTATGTTCTCTACCATGATGATGTCCATAGTCTTTATCATGATGCCGCGTGTTGTGGCATCCGCAGAGAGGATAAACGAGGTACTCAATATGGAGCCGGAGATAGTTGATAGTGAAAATCCCGCTAAACCTGATGATTTACAGGGAACAATAGAGTTTAAAGATGTGAGTTTTAATTACCCTGATGCCGCAGAGCCTGCTGTTACAGGCATATCATTTACGGCCAGGCCAGGCTGCACGACAGCAATAATAGGAGCCACCGGCTCGGGCAAGTCCACGCTTTTAAACCTGATAATGAGGTTTTATGACGTAACCAAAGGAAGCATAACCATAGACGGCACCGATGTAAGGGATATACCCCAGGAGCTACTGCGCTCCGTGATAGGTTATGTGCCGCAGAAGTCGGTATTATTTACCGGTACGATTTCTGAAAACATCAGGTACGGCAAGGATAATGCAACAGATGATGAGATACACCGCGCTGCGGAGACGGCGCAGGCTACGGAATTCATAAACAATATGAAAAACGGCTATGAAACGATGCTTTCGGAAGGCGGCGCGAATGTCTCGGGAGGACAGAAACAGAGGCTTTGTATAGCCAGGGCTATTGTACGCCGGCCCGGTATATATCTTTTTGACGACAGTTTTTCCGCACTGGATTTTAAGACGGATGCCAACCTCAGAATGGCCTTGAGCAGGGACACGGGCAATTCCACAAGGATAATTGTGGCCCAAAGGGTGGCCACAGTTATGAATGCGGATCAGATAATAGTGATGGATGAAGGCCGTATAGCCGGCATTGGCAAACATGAGGAACTCTATAAAAACTGTGAGACATACAAAAACATTGTGCTGTCACAGCTTTCCGAGGAGGAGATAGCATGAGCGAAGACAACGAAAGAGACGACTACACCCTCGGAGGTGGCAGACGTGGAGCGACAAGCGGCGGCCCTCCGGTTGCCAGGGGCAGTGAAAAGGCCAAGAATTTTTCAGGCAGCCTGAAAAGATTGATGAAATATGTAAAGCCGTATATGACTACAATCATAATAGTATTTATTATGGCGGCTCTCGGCACTGTTTTTAACATACTCGGACCGAGAATAAACGGCCTGGCCATAACGAAGTTGTTTGAGGGCGCCATGGATATACTTCATAAAAAACCCGGCGCTAGTGTGGATTTCACATATATAGGCCATATACTCCTTGTGCTGTTGGCTTTGTATGTGGTAAGTGCCATATTTACTTATATACAACACTATATGATGGCCGGCGTGGCACAGGGCGTAGTAAGGGAAATGCGCGCAGATATCATGGATAAGCTCACCAGGCTGCCGCTTAAGTTTTTTGATGCTAACCCTTATGGCGAGGTGCTCAGCCGTGTAACCAACGATGTGGATAATATAAGCAGTACGCTTCAGCAAAGCATAACGCAGCTCATTACGGCTGTTGTCACCCTTGTAGGCGTGGTGGTTATGATGCTTACCATAAGCCCGCTTCTTACACTGGTTACAGTCATAACCCTGCCGCTCAGCCTTATAGCGATAAAGTCCATAGCCTCGCGCTCACAGAAATATTTTGCGGCGCAACAGAGGGTGCTGGGTAACCTTAATGGCCATGTGGAGGAGATGTACGGCGGCCATAATATCATAAAAGCATTCGGCCGTGAAGAGGATTCCATAAATGAATTTAAATCGATAAATGATGAACTCTTTGGGGCATCTTGGAAGGCGCAGTTCATGTCCGGTATAATAATGCCGATAATGAACTTCATCAGTAACCTGGGATATGTTTTTGTAAGTGTAGTTGGGGGTATTATGGTTGCCCACGGGCGCTTAACTATAGGTAACGTTCAGGCTTTTGTGCAATATTCGCGGCAGTTTACCCAGCCGATAACACAGACTGCCAACATAGCCAATGTCATTCAGTCCACCATTGCATCAGCGGAGAGGGTATTTGAGATACTTGACCAGAAAGAGGAGATACCGGACAAAGAGGATGCGCCACATATCCAGGACGTGCAGGGATATGTAAGGCTGGAGCACGTGAATTTCAGTTACAAAAAGGATGAACCTTTAATTAATGATCTGAATATAGATGTAAAGCCCGGCCAGATGATAGCTATTGTGGGGCCGACAGGTGCCGGCAAGACAACCATAGTAAACCTCCTCATGAGGTTTTATGAAATAGATTCAGGCAGCATCAAGGTGGATAATGTAGATATCAAGGACCTTACGAGGGATAACCTTCGGAGCATCTTTGGCATGGTTCTTCAGGACACATGGCTATTTAACGGTACGATCAGGGATAACATAGCCTATGGCAACCAAAATGCCACGAATGACGAGGTAATAAGAGCAGCCAAGGCGGCCCATGCCGATAACTTTATTAAGGCGCTCCCCAGGGGCTATGACACTGTTTTAAATGAAGATGCCTCCAACATATCCCAGGGCGAAAAGCAGCTTCTGACCATTGCACGGACAATGCTGGCAGACCCGGATATAATGATACTGGATGAAGCTACAAGCAATGTCGATACCCTCACCGAGCTATATATACAGAACGCCATGAAAAGGCTTATGAAGGACCGGACCAGTTTTGTTATTGCCCACCGTCTGTCTACCATAAGAAATGCCGACGACATACTCGTTATGAATCATGGCAGTATAATAGAACAGGGTACTCATAAAGAGTTGATTGATAAAGGCGGTTTCTACGCCGATCTTTATAAGAGCCAGTTTTTGGGTGCATATTCGGGGTAAGAATATAGGATAAAAAACTGCAGAGGCCATTCCCTCTGCAGTTTTTTTATTACTTGTCTATGCCGTACTTTCCTTCATCTACCTTGCCCTGAAGACCTTTAAGCATGGTGTCCAGCTGATTTGCATATGTGCTGTAGGTCTTTTGGAGGCTGTTCTCATCAGTCTCCTTTGAGAAATTCTCCAGATCGCATTGTGCTTTTTTTAGATTGCCTATTACTACATTTAGTGAATTGACATCAGGCATATATATACACCTCCGGTATTATTTTTTTCCATATCCCGATTTTTATTCAAAGGATAAGAAAGTAATAGAATGTATTTGGTTTTGCAAATGTGTTAAAATATAGCTAAGATTGCTATTTATTTATTTTAATTATGGAGATGGTTTAATGAACAGCACTCAGCTTGATCGTATCAAAAACGGCAGCGGATTTATTGCGGCATTGGACCAGAGCGGCGGGAGCACCCCCAAAGCGCTGGCGATATATGGAATTAAGGAAAATGAATATAAAAATGATGAAGAAATGTTTAATTTAGTGCATGAGATGAGAACGCGCATCATAAAAAGCCCTTCATTCACCTCGGAGCATATTTTGGGTGCCATTTTATTTGAGAATACCATGGAGCGCACGGTAGATGGTGAGCTTACAGCTGATTATCTTTGGAATAAGAAGGGAATTGTTCCTTTCTTGAAGGTTGATAAAGGCCTGGCTAATCTCACAGCCGGTGTACAGCTCATGAAGCCCATTCCCAGCCTGGATGATCTTCTCAAGAGAGCAGTTAAGAGAAATATTTTCGGAACTAAAATGCGTTCCGTCATAAAGCAGGCCGACCCCGAGGGAATTAAAGAAATAGCCGCTCAGCAGTTTGAGTTAGGCAAGCAAATTATAGATGCCGGACTGCTCCCCATTATTGAACCGGAGGTCGATATTCACAGCGAGGATAAGGCGGAGTCCGAGAAAATACTCAAGGATGAGATCTTAAAGCAATTATACAAACTCGGAGCGGATGAAAAAGTCATGCTTAAGCTATCCATACCGACGGTGGATAACTTCTACAGCGACCTGATAAGCGATAAGCATGTAGTAAGGGTTGTGGCTTTATCAGGCGGATATACTCAGAGTGCGGCCAATGAAAAGCTCTCGCGTAACCACGGGTTGATAGCAAGCTTTTCCCGGGCATTATCCCAGGGACTTAATGTACAGCAGTCGGATGAAGAATTCAATGCCATACTTTTAAAATCGATTAATTCTATTTATGAGGCGTCATTAACATAATTTCTGTTTACCGTATGTGCAGCGTTATATGATTTTTGTGTTTTTACGCACGTAAAGGAGAGGTAAAGAATGGACAAACCAATTCCAACCGTTTCAGCAAACGGATTATCTTTCCCTGTCCTTGGGCAGGGAGGCTGGCATATTGGGGAGGATCTGAAGAAGGCCGAAAATGAAATGGACGCACTTAGGTTAGGCCTGGACCTGGGTTTGAATCTGATCGATACGGCGGAAATGTATGGTGATGGAAAATCAGAAGAGCTGATCGGGAAGGCGTTGAGAGGCAGAAAGAGAGAGGAATATTTACTCTTATCTAAGGTCTATCCGCATCATGCCGGTAAAAGCAACATTTTCGCAAGCTGCGACGCGACGCTAAAGCGTCTGAATACTGATTACCTTGATCTTTATCTGCTGCACTGGCGGGGCAGCATACCTCTGCAGGAGACAGTGGAATGCATGGAGAGGCTGGTCAAATCAGGTAAAATCCGCCGCTGGGGCGTTTCAAACTTCGATACATCCGATATGGAGGAACTCTTAAGTATACCGGACGGCAAAAACTGTGCAGTGGACCAGGTCCTTTATAATCTGGGATCAAGGGGAATCGAATATGATTTGATCCCGTATCTTAAGTCTCATAATGTTGTAGCCATGGCCTATTGTCCGCTGGCGCAGGCCGGCACTCTTAAGAGATCACAACGTGATCTGCGGCGGGACCCGGTTCTTGTGGAAATTGCGGAAAAGTACAGGATCAGCGTAATGCAGCTTTTGCTTGCTTTTGTCCTTCGGCAGGACAACATGGTTGCCATTCCCAAGGCAGGCTCGCCTGCTCATGTTCGGAAGAACGCGGAAGTACTTCACATTTCCATTGCTGATGAAGACTGGAGGAAAATCGACAAAACGTTTTTGCCTCCAACGGAAAAAACACCGTTGGGTATGGAATGATTGTTGATATATTAGAGGGGGCTTTTCTGACCTCTCTAATTTTTTTGCACATCTTTTTTGCTCAGCACAGAAATGCCGCCTCCTTGAGGTGAGATGTTATGATATAATACTGCTATAAGATGGAAAGGAGTTTACGAATGGATATATTTGATTTTTTGTCGCGGGTAAATAACCTATCCGGTATTTCAGGATACGAGAAGAACGTGTCCGATGTGGTGGCGGATATTTTTAAGGAATACTGTGATGAGGTTACCGTTGACAGCTTCTATAATGTCACGGGCAAAAAGTCCATGGGTGGGGGCAGGAACCCGCGGGTGATGCTGGCTGCTCACATGGACGAGGTGGGTATGCTCGTAACCGGTATAGATGATAAGGGATTCCTAAGTTTCGAAGGTATAGGACTGGACCAGAGGATACTGCCCGGACAGGAGGTCAGGGTACACGGCCGAAAAGAGCTTCTGGGCTTGATAGGAGCCAAGCCGCCTCATTTGCAAAAGCCGGGCGAAGCGAACAAGGCTGTGGATATAAAAGACCTGGCCATTGATCTCGCTATGGATTGTGATGACGTAAAGAAGTTTGTGAGGGTGGGGGATACCATTACTTTTAAAAGCCCAGTCATTCATATGAACGGGAACCGCATAACAGGCAAGTCTTTAGACGACAGGGCGGGCGTTGCCGTTATGGTGCAGGCCATGAAGGAACTGGATCATTTAAACTACGGGGCGGAGGTTCGATTTGTGGCTACCACACAGGAGGAGCTGGGAAGCCGCGGCGCGCAGATAAGTACATATGACAATCTACCGGATGTAGGCATCGCCATCGACGTCACTCACGGGGATACCCCCGATGCTCCCAAGGAGCAGACATGTATACTGGGCAAGGGTCCGGCTGTGGGCATGGGCCCGAATATGCACCCCAAGCTTACACACAGGATGATGGATATGGCAAAAGAGTACGGTATAGCCTACCAGCCGGAGGTTATACCCGGCCACAGCGGGACGGATGCCTGGGTTATGCAGGTTACGAGGAGCGGTGTACCGACGGTGCTTGTGTCGGTTCCCTTGAGATACATGCATACCACTGTTGAGACGATGGATTTAAATGATATAAAGAATGCGGGCAGGCTGATAGCTCTGTTTATTTCTTCACTGAAGGAGGCGGACGAATGCTTCAATTATTAAAGAGTCTTACGGAGACCGACGGCGTATCCGGTGACGAGGGCCGGGTAAGGGAGTTTATAAAGAAGGAGATATCCCCTTATGTGGATAAAATGATAACAGACAGCATGGGAAACCTCATAGCAGTGAAAAAGGGCAGCGCTGAAAATCCTAAAAAGGTAATGCTTGATGCTCATATGGATGAGGTAGGGCTTATCATAACCCATATCTGTGATGACGGCATGCTCAAATTCGGTGTTATAGGTATAGATCAGCGGGTTCTTTTATCCAAGAGAGTGATGATTGCAGGCAGGGTGCCCGGAGTGCTGGGCATAAAGGCCATACACCTGCAGAAAAGAGATGAGCGTAATCGCGTGGTGAAGGCGGACGATATGTATATAGATATAGGTGCAAGGTCTAAAGAGGAGGCAGAGGGCCTGGTGAGTCTGGGCGACTATGCTACATTCACGACGGAGTGCGAGGATATTGGCAGCGGCAGGATTAAGGCCAAGGCTCTGGATGACAGGGCGGGCTGTGCTGTTTTGATAGAGGTGCTTAAGGATAATTACCCAGATGATTTATATGTGAATTTTGCCGTACAGGAGGAGGCCGGCCTCAGGGGGGCGGGAATAGCTGCATACAGGATAAACCCCGACATCGGCCTGGCCTTGGAGGGTACCACATGCTCGGATGTTCCAGGCGCGGATGAGCACATGTATTCCACGGTCATGGGTTGCGGTCCTGCCATTTCGATTATAGACAGGAGCTCATACTCTTCCAAGGATATAGTGAATGGTCTTATAGACGCGGCGGAGGATGCCGGCATACCATATCAGATGAAGAGGACGATGACGGGCGGCAACGACGCCGGCATGATTCAACGTACCCATGAGGGTGTAAAGACGGGGGTTGTTTCGGTGCCGGTAAGGTATATTCACTCCCCGGCGGCCATAATGGACGTGACCGATTTTGAGAACACTGTAAGCCTGATAAAGGAATTTTTAAAAAAAGGAGCGTGCTGTAAATGAAGCAACTTTTGAAAAAGCTGACCTCGGCATACGGGCCGTCGGGAAACGAGGAAACTGTAAGAGAGATCATAAAGAAGGAGATAGAGGGCTGCGTTGACGAGATAAAAACCGATTCCCTGGGGAACCTCATAGCGGTGAAAAAAGGAAGCGGCAGCAAGGTGATGATTGCCGCACACATGGACCAGATAGGCCTGGTCGTGACCTACATAGATGATACAGGCTTTCTGAGGTTTGCTCCGGCCGGCGGTTTTGACGTAACGGATTTGATAGATAGGAAGGTGATCTTCGGTAATGGCATAGTAGGCGTGGTGAGCTATGAAAATGAGATCAAGGAGATCAAGGATGTTACCGTAAACAATATGTATATTGATATCGGCGCGAAGGACAGGGAGGATGCCTTGACCAAGGTACAGGAGGGTGATGCTGCGGTATACTATACAACCTTCGGTGGAAACGGCGATCGCGTGACATCCTGCGCCCTGGACAACAGGTCCTCATGCGCCGTACTCATAGAAACTATCAAGAACCTTAAGGACTCTCCTCATGAGATATATTTTGTGTTCACGGTTCAGGAGGAACTGGGCAGCCGCGGAGCTAGCACCGCTGCATTTGCCATCGAGCCCTCTGCCTGCATAGCGGTGGACGTAACGGATACGGGGGATACCCCCAAGTCCCAGCCGATGTCGGTGAAGCTGGGAGAGGGTCCTGCCATAAAGGTATTTGATCAGTCGGTTATGGTTCATCCTGCCATTAAAAATATCATGATAGATGAAGCAGAGAAGCTGGGTGTGCCTTATCAGATGGAGGTATTAAAAGCAGGCGGCACGGATACGGGTGCTGTTGCCCTAAGCAAGAGCGGGGTGCCGTCGGGATGTCTCTCCATACCATGCAGGTATATGCACTCTGACAGTGAAATGGTGGATATATCCGATATGGAGGGCGGCGTGAAGCTGCTTACCGGTCTTTTAAATGACGGGATAAGAATATAGATGATAGATGATAGATGAT
>DHDL01000036.1:79795-82902 GCA_002399345.1 Thermoanaerobacterales bacterium UBA4877 | reverse complement strand
AGATCCCTGTCTTTAGTTATAAAATTCAGCCCCTTATATTCGAATTCCATATTTTTATGTTGTTCATCTACTATATTACTAAATTTAAATCGTTTATTTCTCCAAGCTGGCATATCAAATATGGCAGACAAATCATCCTGCAGTCTCATAAAGAAATCCTCCGTACTCTCCCATATTCTTCTGAATCTTGCAGGTGATGGATTTTTTCTTATTAGAAATTGAATCAATACCTCGGATAATAATGTTCTATCAGAATCTGTCAACTCATCCCATTTAATCGTTCTATTTGTAAAATCCACCTTATCTCCCAATGCTTCTTTTAATAACTTCTCCCAATCATCACCGATTGTACGTTCAATAAGAATCCTCTCACAATAATTTTTAACGGTATCGCCACCATATAAATCTTTATCGTATACTAAATCCTTAATAACTGATCCTTTTTCTTTACAACCTAAATTATCTATTATGTTATTTTTTAATCTGTCTAGGCTCTTATTAATATTTTTATTCCTTAACATCAGGTTCAGCATATCACCGTTTAACCACTCACTTAATTCAAATTTAAGTGTCACCAAAGCTATACTACCATTGCTATCCTGAAGTTCTCCAGTGAATGCGGTTTCCTTTTTATCATTGTCATTCCTTAATTCTGTCTTTCTTCTTATAGAAAATCTTTTATCGCAAGTACTACATAAATTTAAATCCCCAACCTTCTTTTCAGCAAGCCTTGTCCTGCATACATCACAGATTGGTTTAAACTTTTCTTGTTCTTTTATCTCTAAAGAACTTTTATTATCTACAGTATTAGGATAAATGGGACTAAGGAAATTCTTTTTAGCGTTTTCCAGAAGGTACGCTATATTCATAGTGCCTCTTGAGGGCTCAGTTAAAAATATTGCAGGGAAAACTTCCCCATTAAAATCCTCAAAACATTTTATTATCTCATCCTGCAGTTCAATAAGGCTGTCATCCAAATAATAAAGTTTTTCTGTATCATTCTTATTTACTTTATTCTTACTGCAAATGTTTTCAGGGACAATAAAATAAATCCCTGTTTCGTCCCTATATATCTCATTACCCAAGGCATAATTTACTTCTATTAATTGTTTTACCTTTTCATCTACCTCACAGCTTTTGTCTCTATACCATTTGATAAAATATGGATTCATGGCCTTTTCCGCCAGGCCTAGTTTATCATACTGCACACCCAGTATTGACCATTTTATTTTCCTTGGTTTTTTTTTCCTCATACATTCATCATATATAGTGCCATCAAGAGACATTGCCGCCAGTGCTGCCTTAAACATAGAAGAGGTCATGTAGGCCTGATCCCACAGGGTTACATCATTTATTGGATATCTGGAATCACTCAAGAGATGACTGTACCACTCTTTTAATTCAGTTTGAACATATTCTCGAGCATTCACTATACCATCATCAAAGTTAATCTTACTCTTATCAAGCTTTCTTAAAAAATCAATTCTTCTTTTATCATAAATATCGTAGTTATATTCCTTTGTATCACGATCGGTGATTACTCCCTTTATACTTCCAAATGCGTTTGCAATCTTTAAATCTCTTAATTGCTTTTTTGGAGAACCTTTATCAATCCCCGAATTAATATTTTCACAGCCCCTGGACATTATCTTTTCTATAAAATGATATTGATCTTTAAAAACTTTAGCATCACCGTTTATCACATTAATAAGTTTTAACTTTATAGGTTTTGTACCAAATTTAAGATTAATCTCCGTATCCATAAGCAAAGGCTTAATATTCTTTCCAACCTTCTCCAAATCAATTTCAAAAGGGTATTTATATATGTCATTCCCTTCGAAATATTCTTTATAATGCTTAAAATAATATCCATATTCCCTCTTAAATTGGTCTTTATAGGTCTTATCTAAATTAAAATAGGTTACACCATCTTTTTCCTCCCAAAAACCTATATGTGTCTTTCCTAAATTAAACAGTAATGCTCCTATTTCCGATTTTAATATATCATTGTGGTTACCCCTAAGGTTTTGCAAATTTAATTTTTTCATTTCATACCTCCCAACTAACGTTTAAAGCTTATAATATTAAGATCCTCGTTTTTGAAATCCTCAGCTAACCCCCAGCCTAATTTCGTCTTAGCACCAATGCCTTTATCATTTAAACAATATTGAAATATATCTTTAATAAACTTTTCATCATCTTTTATTTCATTATTAAGTTCTTTGGTATCTTTCAAAATCCCATTGAATGGAATATAAATGAATTGGAAAGTACCCTTTGAACCCTTTGGCACTACCTCATAAAAAATAGGATTTGTTCCCTTACGCTTTCCTTTATCTTGAGGATTTATAATCTCATAATCAACTTTGTTAAAGTAAGTGGGATAAAATATCCCCCTGCCCTTATTTACCGAGAATACATCCCTGGCCTTTTCTTTTTTCTTAAGTATCTGCTCCACTAGCTGTCCTACAATGCTTGTACCATTTTTACTTAACTTTATGTTTATCCCTAAATCCTTTAGACAATAGCTAATTAAAGCTTTTTCACAATCTCCATTACCTTTCTCTAATGAAGATGTCAATATTTCCTTCATAGATCTAAAGTCTTTCGAGCCTGTACCAAAGACCCTGGTATAGCTCAAATAGTCTTTAATTATGCAAGAAATATTGTACTTGTCATCCTCTGATTTTTCCTTTAATATCTTCAATGCCGCAGATGAAAGATAGCCCTTCCATCCAGCACCTCTGATCATGGGAATCTTTGTGGTATATTCTTTTAGTATAGGATTTTGAACAATATATAACTCGTCTGTGTCTCTTGAAAAATAAGGAGATTTAAGAGTAAATAAATATCTCATACCAAATGAACCTGGGATTAAAGTATTGACATAATCCTGCATACCCGCATCGTTATTAAGAAGCCCCGATATATGGTTTATATAGCTTATGTTGATTTTGTTATTTAAACAATACTTCACACAATTTTTCTTATAACTATCAACATCACCTTGTCTGTCTTTTTTAAAATTTCTATCCTCTGCCATTTGAAATTTTCTATCTAAAATTTTACCTTTAAAATACAGATTGCTATCTATATCATCCAGAATT
>DHDL01000036.1:74114-79477 GCA_002399345.1 Thermoanaerobacterales bacterium UBA4877 | reverse complement strand
CACATCCTTTTTTATTCTTCTGATCGTGTCCCTAATATGAAATCCTATCGGTATAAATCCATATTGCCTCCAATTATATTCCCAGTCACTAGATTCAG
Source organism: Thermoanaerobacterales bacterium UBA4877 (assembly GCA_002399345.1). Lineage (GTDB taxonomy): Bacteria > Bacillota > Thermoanaerobacteria > Thermoanaerobacterales > UBA4877 > UBA4877. The sequence goes on along the minus strand of DHDL01000036.1, from coordinate 79,379 downwards.
TGCTATTTCCTGTCCAAAAACAATTATTTCTTATAATAGAATCTATAGTCTCATCAAATTTCAAATGTAGCTTTAAAAAGAAAACGTTATCTAGAGCTGGATATTCCTTATTTCCCAACTCTTCCTTTACAACTAATTTTATATTGTTCTTTCTTCTATCCCCCTCTGGAATTAGTTTAACTACTCCATTCCCCTGAGCAGTTCTGCCTCCTATTGCAGCATTTTCACTAATTATTTTTAGCACAATCCTCAAAAGCTCAATTTCTTTCGGTTCTAATTCTTTAACAGGGTAAATCAATAGTTTCAGGTATTTTTGATTCGTAAATATCAGTCCATCTAAAATTCTTTTTGCTCTTTCATTCTCCCTAGCCCCTATTTCAACTTTATGCATTCTTTTATTTCCGCTATCATCTACTACTACCTTTATTTTCCCTGCCCAGCCGTTGCATCCAAACAATTTACATGCAGGACATATGTTTTGATTATCCAGTGCCTTATCTACGATTTTATCATCTAACAAATCCTTAATAAAATCATTTTGTTGTAATTTACATTTATTTTTACATACCCTTTTTCCCAGACTTCTGTATATAATTTCGTACCACCATCTTATACTTCCGAGTATACTGCTTGCTTTTATTTCTTCTGTTTTACCAAACGCATTGCCTGTCCATACAGGCGTAAGAGATTGTAGTTTTATTGTAATTACTGCATCCTTGTTCATAATTCACCTCCAAAATACTAAAGATACATCAAATATTTATTGTCCTAAGCATACCGGCTTTAAGATTTATCATAATTTCTATAAGTTATATATCGGCATTAAGCTATGAGTTTTTAAGATCTCTGATATGAATTGTAGAATAAAATAACCTATTATATTACAAAATATAAAGATTTTGTATATGTATCAACATTATTATATCATAAATAAAATTTTTTATCTTTAGTTTTTATTAATTCTCATACTTAATAATAATTATTACTTTACTGTATCAGTTATATAATTCCTGCACTATCAGTTTTGTAATAAATCTTTAGCTTCAGAGGCATAACTAAAGGCATCAAGACTGCAATGTCTGATGCCTTTAGTTATGCCTGGTATTATGCATATAAATAGGACTTTACACCTTTTCCAACAAAGGCCTTCCAGACAACCAGATTGTATGGACAATTCCAATCAATACTCTGAGGATTTCCAAAAATCTGGTTAAGGCGATTATTATTAAAGATGATAGAACCCTTTTGGTCAAAGGCCACGCCATCTACCCATATCATACGGTCATCGGATACAAGCCTCGTGAATTGATTGTTTCCCGGGCAATAAATTCCTATGCCCTTTCCTTCTTCCATAGTGTAAAAGATATTTTCCCTATTGTCTGCACACATACCGTCTGTTGTAGTGCTCTTGCTGCCAATGCATTTAACGGCTGCACCTATCACTTCAGAAGGTGTGGCAAAATCACGAAGCAGTGACGTGTTGATTGAATATAAATTACGGGCTGTCAGCGGACAATAATAAAGTGTGGCCCTATCGGCCGACAGGGCTATCCCATCAACTCCAAACTTAATAGGCCGATCATTATATACCCGTCTGTTATCAATATCAAATATAAAACCGGGAAAATCCTGAGTGCTATAATGTCTGCTTAGAACCCGTCTGAATGTTCTAGTTCTCATATTGTAGACAATTATTCCACCCACAATAGGATGATCCGGCCAGCCACTCCCCGAATCGGTAATATACGCAAAACCATTTTTGTTATCTACTACAATGTCATTCAAAAATGATGTGCGGTAGGGTGCAATATCATTGGGAATTCTCACACAATCGATCATTCTATTAGAATTCAAATCCCAAATGATAAGTTTTTGAGAGCCCGGCTTAGATGTGTTATATGCAATCTTGCCCTGATCTAAAATCCACATCCTATTATATTCATCTATCTCATATCCCATGACAGATTGCAGTGCATTAACATTTCCGGCCTGGTTCCATTCCCAATTCGGGAATGCATTGAGAATTGGTTTACCATTTTTAAACATAATATAATTCAATGTTGCCGGAATCCCATCGGCCCATCGAGGAACAGCCACATAAATGATACCATTTTGGTCCACCTTTATTCCGGTAGGTAGAGCGTGTTTCCAAAACTCATTAATTTCAAACTGACACTTCGTATTTTCGTTTGGAAAATTCCAGTTCAAATGACTCCAGGACAGTAACATTTGATATTTCATTTATGTTAACCTCCTGCTTACATAGTTCTAGGTTATAATATTGAAAAAAACAATAAAATGTTACTTGCCCGTAAGCTTTGTTTGCCTTCTTTTAGCAAATAATAGCACCCTTAGACTGCAGGGCGTTTATATCACCATCCGTATAACCCATTTCTTTTAAAATTTCCCGAGTGTTGCCGCCTACCTTTGTAGTATTTTTAAACTCCGGTGTATTCTGACTTGCAAAGTCAACCGGCGTTTTTGCAAAGACTCTGGTATTGCCAGTAGGAAATGTAACCTCCCTTAAATAATTATTGTCCCAGGCCTGCTCATCATTCAAAACATCGGGGATATGCTGAAGAATCTCACAAGGAAAATCACCATCTTCAAAGATTTTTATCCATTCATCCCTATTTTTTGTACGTATCCGTTTTTCTATAATCGCCGTTATTTCTTCAGTATAAAGCAAACCTGCCATAGGAGAATTATATTTTTTGTTTTCTATAAGCTCTGGCAAATCCGTCAGGCGAGAAAAATTAGGCAAATAGGCATAGTAATTTGTCCCCCCCACCATAAGCCATAGACCATCCTTACACTGATAAGTATTTGACAATGGATTAATAGCTTTTTTTCTGGACATGGGGTATTCAATCCCCAGCTGATTCTCCACAAGCATTGAACTCAGCAAATAAATGGCAGACTGATAAAGGCCCGATGTCACCAGGTCCCCTTTCCCATTTTTTGTTCTGCTATACAGGGCGGCAAGAATGCCTGAGAGTATACATAGGGCCAGAACATGATCTCCAACCGTGGCCGGAGAATTGCATGGGATCTTTCCTTCATCCGCTATATCCAGAAGTATGCCGCTGCGTGCAAAAAATGCTGTACTGTCATAACCCGGTTTATCCTTAAGCGGCCCTTCTTTCCCATAGCCTTGAACATGAGCATATATAAGCTTAGGATATTTCTTACTAAGCTGTCCATATGTTAAATTAAGTCTTTCTAAGGCTTCTTCCCTAAAGTTCGTAATAAAGATATCAGCATCACCCAGAAGTTGGTATACAATTTTAGCACCTTCATCTTTTTTCATGTCAACAGAAAGAAACCTTTTTCCATAGTTATCAGTTGCAAAAATCGGATTTTCATCTTCACTGTCATTTCCATTGTATCGCCATAAATCACCTTTAGGAGACTCTATTTTAATAACCTCTGCGCCCCATTCTCCAAGAATCTTCGCACAGCAGGGGCCAGCAACAAATGTCGACATATCAATGACCTTTATGCCGTTTAGTAATCTTGTCCTCATAAATGACACCTCATTTTTTTCTGTTGTAATTTATTCATAAACCAAATAATCTAATGCCACATGCTAAAACAGCTCTGCCAAAATAATTATGGGCAATCATATATGCAGCAAAAAACATGCCAAAAATGCGGCCATCGGCCGCATTATACTGGTATTACTAAGCAATAAAGGTCATCTTATTAAAATATTTCATACAACTAATTGGAAAGATAACAGTTTTTATGTATAAATGTATACAATATTGTATAGAGCTTTACAATACCTTAACAAATATTAAAGATTTTCTAACCATCCTGCCAGTTCACGTTTAGATACATTTTTACTGAAGCGCTTCCCGGGAAGCCAATTAATTGTATCTGGGCATAGTGAATGTAGTATTTCCTCTGTCTTTCCTAATCCACTACTACCGGACGTCAATGGGTCTTTTAATTTACTTTATTTCATCCGAGATATGCAGTAAGTAGTTTAAGAGTATTTTTCACACCATCTCTATGACTGCGCTCGTATCCGTGAGAAGCATAAACACCGGCACCAATAAGCCCATGCCTGACATCGGCGCCGGCAGTGAGCGTTGCTTCGACATCCGAGCCATAGAATGGATACACATCGACCGCATAGTCGGTCCCTGAATGCTTTGCCGCTTCGATAAGTCCCTTTACAACAGAGTAGGAATACGGTCCGCGGCTATCCTTTGCACAAATGGAGACCTGCTTTTCCGTACAAGTGAGCGTTTTTCCAATACATCCCATATCCACTGAAATGGCTTCTGTCACACCTGCTGGAACAGAGGCGCATCCGCCATGACCGACCTCCTCATAAACAGTAACGTGCACCCAGAGCTTGCGTTCCAGAACAATCTTCTGCTCCTTTAGATACTTCGCATAGCCAAGTAAAATTGCAACGCTGAGCTTATCATCCAGAAAACGGCTTTTGATATATCCAGACTTTGTCATCCTAGTACGCGGCTCAAAACAAACGATGTCTCCCACTGATATACCAAGTGCTTCCGTGTCTGCTTTATTATGTACATCCTCATCCAGCACAACTTCCATACCGTCAAAGGCACGTTTCTCCTCATGGTACTTACCGTTCACATGTACAGAAGCATCGTTGAGTTGGAAACACCCCTCATAAACCCCGCTGAACTTTGTGATAACGTGAACATTTTCGGCTTCCGTATTGTTCGGCTCCAACCCACCCAACGGGCTCACGCGCAGGCGGCCATTTCCCTTAATCTCACATACCATTGCACCAAGCGTATCTGCATGTGACTCAAGCAAAACACCGTTCTTATCGTCCTTACCGCCAAGACAGACAAGAACGCCGCCCTTTGTTGTGGTAAAAGGTTCATAGTCGAGTGCGGTAAATTCCTGTAAGACAAAGCTTGCAGCATTATCAGTATATCCCGTAGGGCTATTAATAGAAAGAAGTTTTGTTACAGTAGACATGATGTAGTCCGTATAGTCTTCATAATCAATTTCAGTCATGGTTTCCTTCTCCTTTTTTTGAATTTTTGTATTTTGTGTTCATTATACAACACAGCATAGAGAAAAAACAATAATATTGCTTAATTGGCGGCATTCCTAGCATATCATATAATAGCTATTAAGTTTTTATTAAGCATTTACAGTCTTCTGATATGCTGAAATTTATTTGACTCTTTTTGATTCTTGATTGGTTCATCTTTAGTAGATGCCAGAATATAGCGGCACTTCTTTGATTTCTAGTTTATATGCAAA
>DHDL01000036.1:73681-73957 GCA_002399345.1 Thermoanaerobacterales bacterium UBA4877 | reverse complement strand
TTTATATGCAAAAAATCTAGAATCTCCAATATAAGCATAGGAATAGCCCATTTGTCAAAAATTGTCTAATTACAAATGATTCATATTTGTTTCAACTTTCTTAGGTCTTACATAAGGCAGTATAGGTCACAATTATTAATATTGCCACTCATAAGGCGCAGTAACCATCTGCATTTACACATCTAAAAAGGACACCGCAATTATATCATATGAACAATAATTATAATTTGGACCAAAAATTGCTTATTAAGTATATACGAAGAGGTAAGTTACTCA
>DHDL01000036.1:68542-73529 GCA_002399345.1 Thermoanaerobacterales bacterium UBA4877 | reverse complement strand
ACATGATGTAAGCAAAACAATTTCAAGGGAGGTCGGTAAATATATTTAAAAATTTGGGTTATGCACTCATTGGGCCGGAGAATAAAAAGAAAGGGTGATTCTATGGAATCAAAGGCAAAACATATTCCGTCTAAGTTACTTCTTAAGAAAATGACTCTGGATTATTACATTGATTTGAATAAAGCCCGGTATAACGGCCGAAAAGTAGCATGGGCTTCATCAATTGTACCACAAGAATTTATGGAGGCTATGGATATTGCAGTGGCATATCCTGAAAACCATTCGGCAACGATAGCAGCTAAGAAGGGCGCAATGAAGTATATTGACCATGCGGATGAGATGGGCTATTCCAACGACATATGTTCATATGCACGTATTAATCTCGCATACGCAGATTTAAAGTGTGACGAAGTATTTAATCTGCCTAAACCAGATTTTGTCGTATGCACAAATAATATCTGCAGTGTTTTGGTCAAATGGTATGAAGCGTTGGCCGAACAGTACAATGTTCCGTTTTTCCTGATAGATGTTCCTTTCAATTACGATTACGATGCTGCTAAAAAATTTCCGGATAATGATCCGCAGCATAAGATTAACTATATTGAGAATCACTATAAAGATTTTGTAATGGATATTACACAAGAACGCATTGATTATATAAAAGATCAGTTCTACCTCTTCATTAAATTTTTGGAGAAAATGTGCGGCAAAAAATTTGACTATGATAAATTCAACAAAGTCATGGAGATTTCCAACCGCTGCGGAAAGGCCTGGGCAAAAGCAATGGAGTATGCCGAGAAGGTTCCGTCTCCGCTGGACGGCTTCAATATGTTCAACTACATGGCACTGATGGTATGCATGCGCGGAAAAGAAAGCTCTGTAAGACTTTATGAGCTCATTGCACAGGAAATGGAAGAGAATATGAAAGAAGGAAAGAGCCAGTTCCCGTTTAAGCAGCAACACCGTATTATGTGGGACGGCATCGCCTGCTGGCCATATTTGAGACATAATTATACGACTCTTGCGAAAAATGGAATCGTTATCAGTGGTTCAACATATCCAAAAGCTTGGGAGCTTGTCTATGATGTCGGCAATATGGATGAACTTGCCGCTGTATATGCCGGTATCGGCAATAACCGTTGTATGGCATATCAGTCGGATACTCGGGCTATGATACAGCAGCAATGTAACTGCGACGGCGTGGTGTATCATATGAACCGCAGTTGTAAGGTCATGGACTTCATGCAGCCTGAAATGCGGCGCCAGATTTATGACATGGTACACATTCCATATATTTCTTTTGATGGGGATCAAAGTGATCCAAAGAACTTCTCAAAAGCACAGTTTGAAAACAGAATTCAAGGCCTGGTAGAGAACATGGATGCTCAGGAAAAGGAGGAGGTACAATGAGCCGCATCGACGAGATTCTAGATCAAATGGTTTACGTCACTGAAAATATCGGCAAGGTGGTCAGCACTGAAAAAAAGCAGGGTAAAAAAGTTGTAGGTGTGCTGCCTGTTTATACACCTGAAGAACTCATCCACGCAGCAGGTATGTTCCCGATCGGCTGTTGGGGCGGCACAACTACGATTTCCAAAGCCGCTAAGTATTTCCCACCATTTGCATGCACAATTATGCAGGCAGTCATGGAATTTGCCGAGGATGGTACATATGGCGGACTTGACGCCTTTGTGGTATCGACTCCCTGTGACACGCTGAAAGCAGTTTCTCAGGATCTGATTTATTCCTGTCCGGACAAGAAGGTCATTATACTCACCTATCCGCAAAACAACAAGCTGGAAGCGGCCGTACGTTATACCGTTAAAGAACTTACAAAGGTCAAAGAAAAGCTTGAAGAAGTCGCAGGCCATAAAATTACCGATGATGATATTACGAGGAGTATCAAAATATATAATGAGCACAGTACTGCCATGATGGATTTTTGTAATATTACTGCCGCCAATCCGGGACTTGTTTCTGCGGTCAACCGGCATTATGTCATTAAATCAGGCTACTTCATGCTCAAAGAAGAGCATACTGCTCTGGTTAAAGAACTTAATGAACTTCTGAAAAAAGAGCCGGATACCCATTGGACTGGTTCAAAGATCATACTTTCCGGTTATGTTGCAGAGCCAAATAATCTGTTAAGTTTGTTTGACGAATATAAAATGGCTGTCGTGGGTGACGAGTTGGCACAGGAAAGCCGCCAGTTCCGTACTCCTATTCCAGCCGGAAAGGATCCTATAGAGCGCCTGGCCAGGCAGTGGCAGGACAGAGAGGCATGCTCTGTTATCGTCGATTCCGAAAGAAAACGTGCCGCACATATTGCTGACATGGCAGCCAAACAGAATGCTGATGCAGTTATTTACTGCCTGATGAAATTCTGTGATCCTGAAGAATTTGATTATCCATCTATAGTAAAGGCATGCAAAAAAGTCAATGTCCCGGTACTTAATATTGATGTGGATCAGCTGACAGACTCCACGGAACAAATAAGAACAAGACTGCAGGCATTCAATGAGCAAATCGGTGGATTAAATAAGGAGGCAATCGGTATATGAGTAACTGTGTAGATGAATATCAGCAAAAACTTACAACAGCCACTGAAGCGGTTAAGGTGGTTAAAGACGGAGATATGATCGTATATTCTCCTTTTGCGGTGAAAACGTCACTTTTAGATGAGGCATTAGCATTTCGCAAAATGGAATTGCATGATATAACGGTTCTATTCGCAACCCTAACCTATATGCCTGAAATTGTAAAAGCTGATCCTGAGGGTGAGGTATTTAAATTTACAGACGGCAGTTTTAGTGCAGTAACAAGAGGTATTAAAAGTATGGGTGTACCCATCTATGCGGTTCCCTCTCTTTTCCATGAATCCGGTATTCAGTTTACGGCGGGAGCTCAAAATGCAGATGTTTTGTTTCTTGCCGTAGGACCTATGGATGAAAACGGAAACTTCAATCTAGGTCCGGAAAGCTCATTTACTATGGACTGTATCAAAGCAAGAGGAGGATATAAAAGGAACCTGAAAGTACTTGCAGAAGTAGATCCTAAACTCCCCTATGTTTATGGAGATACTACTGTAAATATCTCAGAAATCGATTATGTAATTGAAAATGCTGAAGGTCAGCCACCACTTCCTATTGGTGAAGTCAGGCCAACAGAAATAGATAAAAAAATAGCAACGTTAATAATGAACGAAATGGTGGATGGCGCCTGTATTCAGTTTGGTATAGGTGGATTACCTAATATTGTAGGCGAAATGCTAGCGGATAGTGATTTCAAGGATCTGGGCTGCCATTCTGAGATGTACGTGGATGCATATATGAAACTTGAACAGGCAGGAAGACTGACAAACAAAAGAAAACAAATCGATGTGGGCAAGAGTGTATTTACCTTCGCAATGGGTTCCGAAGAGATGTACCGTTATATAGATAGAAACCCAAACATGGCCTGTAAGAGTGTAACCTACACTAACAACCCCAGTGTCATCGCGCAAAATGATAGAGTGTACTCTATCTGTAGCGGTATTTCCGTGGATATGCTCGGCAATGTTTCATCTGAATCTGTCGGTTACCGCCAGATATCTGGAACGGGCGGACAGCTGGATTATCACCTGGCATCCATGCACTCCAAAGGAGGCAAGGGATTCATTTGTCTTCCTTCAACCAGAACCGACCGGAAAGGTAATGTCACTTCAAATGTTGTTGTAAGTTTCCCCATGGGAACTCAGATTACCGTACCTGCCAACATGACAAATTATATCGTAACAGAATACGGTGTTGTCAATTTGAAGGGCTGTTCCACCTGGGACAGGGTCGAAAAACTTATTAGTATCACGCATCCCGATTTCCGGGAGGATATAATCAAAGCGGCAGAGAAAGCAAAAATCTGGAGACAGAGTAATAAGATAACTGCCTAGTATTGATTTATAAAATTAAAAACGGGCTATTGTTTCTATTTATCAATGTCCGTTTTTAATTTAAAAGTAGAAAAAGGAGTGAGTCTATTGAAATATGGCATTAAGAAAGCATGCATCGTCGGAGCCGGTGTTATGGGGGCTGGCATTGCTGCTTGGATAGCAGGGACCGGCATACCAGTTGTTATGCTCGACATCGTACCAAAAGATTTGAATGATTACGAGCTGAAAAAAGGTATTACAAAAGACGACCCTGCTCACCTTAACCGCCTTGCTCAAGCGGGCAAAGACAGAGTGTCAGATAAAAAAAATGGTGTTTTATTGACACCAAGAATGGCCGATTATATTATGGTAGGAAATTTAGATACAAGTCTTGATATGATCCGTGATTGCGACTGGATTGTAGAGGTCGTGGCTGAAAACCTCAAGATAAAACAATCCATGTTCCAAAAGATTACTCCTTATATCAAAAAGGATGCGATTATCTCTACCAACACATCCGGTATCCCTATTTCCAAAATATCTGAAAAAATGCCGCCTGATCTCCAGCAGCGCTTCCTCGGGACACACTTTTTCAATCCTCCCCGTTACATGCACCTACTGGAAGTCATACCGACAGAAAAAACCGACAGCGAAGTTGTGGATTATATGAAAAAGTTCTGCCGCAATATCCTTGGAAAGGGTGTTATAACGGCACATGATACTCCTAATTTCATTGGCAACCGTATCGGTTCACTGGGAGTGCCATGTACATGGGAGCTTATGAAAAAATACAATTTTGATATTGAGACCGTGGATTATCTGACTGGCAAACTTATAGGTCATCCTAAAAGTGCATCTTTTCGTACCGCAGACATGGTCGGCATTGACGTACTGACACATGTAAACGATAATCTTGTGGAATTGCTGGATGACCCTGATGAAAAGAGTTCATTCGTACTGCCCGATGTAATAAGAAAGATGGTTAAAAACGGACAGCTCGGCAATAAGACAGGCGGCGGATTTTATAAAAAAACAAGGGACAAAAACGGGAAAAAATCTTATCTTGTATGGGACCCTGAAAAA
>DHDL01000036.1:67590-68258 GCA_002399345.1 Thermoanaerobacterales bacterium UBA4877 | reverse complement strand
GATAGCTATGAGGACATCGATAACGCAATGAAATGGGGTTACAACTGGGAAGTAGGACCTTTTGAAACATGGGATCTTATCGGTTTTGAAAAATCAGCTAAGCGCATGAAAGAAGAAGGTAAAAAATTACCGAATTGGGTGGAAAAACGCCTCTCCGCAAGAGAGCCTTTCTATAAAAAAGATCCAGATATCCATTCGTTTGATACGGTATATCCTGTGATTAAGTCATTCGTTCATACTACACTGCTGGATATGGGAGACGGGGTTGCCGGCCTGGAGTTTCATTCGCCGGGTAACTGTGTCACAGCTCATATGCGTAAAGAAATAATATCGGCTATAGATGAAATCGAAAATAATAACGATTATGTAGGTATGGTGCTGTTAAACAGTGAGGCAAATTTCCTCACGGGATCGGATCTTAAAGAGATGGTCGAGGGTTTATTAGCACAACAATTTGATAAAACCGAAGGCAGCGTAGCAGAATTCCAAAATGTCAGTATGAGACTAAAGTATGCTAAAAAACCGATTGTTGCGGCAATTCATGGTATGACCATTGGAGGCGGATGTGAATTCTCCATGCACTCTTCCCGTATCGTCGCACATGTGGATACATACATGGGCTTTGTTGAGCCGGGTGTAGGTTTGATACCGTCGGGAGGCGGATTAAA
>DHDL01000036.1:55887-67320 GCA_002399345.1 Thermoanaerobacterales bacterium UBA4877 | reverse complement strand
CAGCCGACAGATATAATCATTATGCAAATTGATGATCTTGCACAGCGTGCCAAAGAAGAAGTCCTTCAAATGGCAAAAGACGGATACCGCCAAAAAACAGCACAGCTAATAAAGGTTACCGGCCGCAGCGGATTTGCAAACGCCGAGATTAGTCTCAAAACGATGCAACATACCGGATATATTTCTGAAACCGACTGTAATATCGGCCTTAAGGTTGCACGAGCTTTAACAGGAGGTGATGTACCTAAGGGTACCCTGCTTACAGAAGGTGAGTTATTAGGACTGGAACGTGAAGGTTTTTGTGAGCTTACAAAAGAACCCAAAACCCAGGAACGGATTTTCGGCATGGTGAAGACACATCATGCTATACGCAACTAAGAAAAGGAGTGATATTATGTCTGAAGCAGTAATTGTCGCATTAGGCAGATCCGCTATTGGGAAGGCACCCAGGGGCACCCTAAAATACACACGTCCCGAGGATCTTGCCACTCAAGTAATAAAAAGTGTTATCAACCGGCTACCCGGATTGCCAAAAGATCAAATTGATGACCTTGTATTAGGATGCGCTTTCCCGGAGGCCGAACAGGGAATGAACATGGGTCGTATTGTGGCTTTGGAAGCCGGGCTTGGTAATCAAGTACCTGGCCAAACTGTGAACAGGTTCTGCTCCTCCGGTCTTCAGGCAATTGCCACAGCATCCAACGCTATATCCATGGGACAAAGTGATATTATTATTGCAGGCGGTGTGGAATCCATGAGCCTGATTCCTATGGGCGGTAATATTCCAGATCCAGACCCATATATGGCAAGTAATAACCCGCATGTTTATGATTCAATGGGTATAACGGCTGAAAACGTTGCGGAAAAATACGGCATCAGCCGCATGGAGCAAGATGAGCTTGCAGTTATCAGCCACGAGAGGGCACTGGCCGCTCGGGAAAGTGGTAAATTTGCGGAGGAAATCATACCGGTCAAAGCCGATACCATTACTAAGGACGCCAACGGGAACACAGTTTCCAAGCAAATAATATTTGACCAAGATGAAGGAATCCGCCCCGGAACTTCCTTAGAAATTTTAGCTAAACTGCGTCCGTGTTTTAAAGTTAATGGAAGTGTGACAGCGGGTAATTCGTCGCAAACCAGTGATGGCGCTGCTATATGTATACTTATGTCAAAAGAAAAAGCTGAAGAGCTTGGTTATAAACCTATTGCAAAGCTCATAGGCTTCAACGTTGTAGGTGTTCCACCCGAGACCATGGGTATAGGGCCGATGTATGCCATTCCAAAGGTACTCAAACGTACCGGCCTGGCCCTTGACAATATTGATCTGATTGAGCTTAACGAAGCTTTTGCCTCTCAAGCGGTAGCTTGCATCAAAGCTCTTAAACTGGATATGAAAAAAGTAAACGTTAATGGAGGCGCCATCGCATTGGGTCATCCTCTCGGTTGCACCGGTGCGGCTCTGACGGTAAAACTGCTTTACGAGATGCGCAGACGTGAACTGAGAAAAGGGAAAAAAGGAATTGTAAGCATGTGTATCGGTGGCGGCATGGGAGCGGCCGGTATCTACGAGATGCTATAGCAAATGGGACTTATGGAACGTGGGGAAGCTTTCGTCATATAAAAAAAGGCGGTGCCCCCCTATTCCATCAATATTTAAGTGATTCGGGTAACGGCCATCTAATCACCGCAGGGAAGTAGACACATTTACAAATTTGGGAGGAAAATGAATGGTATATTTAGGCATTGATATAGGATCGTCCGCAACAAAACTCGTCGCCATTGATCAAGACAAAGATGTTGTAGGAAGCAGTGTGGTTCAGCTTGGCACAGGTACGTCGGGTGTTGATCAGGCTATCGATCAATTTTACAAATCAACCGGCTTGAAACAATCGGACATTACCTGGATAATAGCCACCGGATACGGCAGGGTTCATTTTGGTGGGGCAAATGAACAAATCAGTGAAATTTCTTGCCATGCCAAGGGGGTTCATTTCCTTTGTCCGGAAGTCCGTACGATTATTGATATCGGCGGTCAAGATACCAAGGTCACTCGGGTGGATGGCAAAGGTATCATGCAAAATTTCACAATGAACGACAAATGTGCTGCCGGAACTGGACGATTTTTAGATGTAATGAGTAAAGTTCTTGACGTTGACATATCCAGTATGGGTGATATGGACGCTCTTGCAGAAAAAACATTGACAATAAGCAATACTTGTACGGTTTTTGCCGAATCGGAAGTAATCTCAAAATTAGCCGCAGGCTGTGCCATTCCGGATGTCATCGCAGGGATTCATGAATCTGTGTCCAGACGTGTTGCAGGACTCGCTTTTCGTAATGGTATAAAACCCAAAGTAGCACTTACCGGCGGGGTAGCACAAAACACCGGAATCATACGCTCGCTGGAACGAGAATTAGAAGAAAAGCTGGTAATACCACCCAACCCCCAATTAACGGGCGCACTGGGTGCCGCACTGTTTTCTCTTCAGCGAGCTAGAAATACAAAGGTCCATCCATAGAATAATTGCGGCACTACTCCCACACTATGTGGAAGAGCGCCGCACCATATTTAAATCATTTCAGCCTTTATCTGTAGAAGTTTCGTCCGAATATTTTCTCAGCTTCCGTACAACGGTCGTCTGTGATACATTGAGCAACTTAGCAATCTCCCTGGTAGATTTTTTTGTTTTTGCAACCATTTTAAAGAGTTGCCTTTCGCTTTCCTCAATGATGTCGTCAAGCTTTGCAATTTGATGTACAGAGACAATTGAAGGGCTTTCCACCTGAACATTACTCTGTATAATGGAATCAAAGAACCGCTGCTCTATAACGTCTTCCTTTGAAAGAATAACCATTTGTTCTATAATATTACGAAGCTCCCGGACATTGCCCGGCCAGGAATAGGATTTCATTCTTTGGATAAGGTCCGGGGAAAGGCTTTTTATATTGCTGTTGCTGTAATATTGAAGATTAAATATGCGTAGGAAATATAAAGCCAACGCCTCTATATCGTCTGGCCTCTCGCACAAAGGAGGAATAAAGATATTGATTACATTGATCCTGTAATACAGATCACTGCGGAACTTTCCCACTTTAACCATTTCTTTAAGATTACGGTTCGTTGCAACAATAATACGAACGTCAAAGGGAATTCCTTTGGTTGACCCTATAGGGGTAACCGTATTCGTCTCAAGCACTCGCAATAGTTTGACCTGCATATCCTTCGGCATCTCACCAATCTCATCCAACAAAAGAGTTCCTGTATTCGCAGCCTCAAAGATACCTTTCTTACCTCCCTTATTTGCACCTGTAAACGCTCCCGGAACATATCCGAATAATTCTGATTCAATGAGATTCTCCGGTATGGCACCACAATTGATAGACAAGAAGGGCTTGCCCTTGCGTTGGCTATGATTATGAATAAAGTTTGCCACTACTTCTTTTCCAACGCCGGATGCACCCATTAGCATGACAGTAACATCAGTGTTACTGATCGTCAAACATTTCTTGTAAAGCTCCTGCATCTTGGGGTCAGCTTGCACGGGATTCTGCGCAACTAATACATGGGACCGCATAAACTCGTTATAAAGCTTTCGAATGGTGTCAAAATCCTCAATTTGGTCCCGCAGCTTTAATATTTCACTGATATCATTGACATTGACTACTATGAAAGTCAAATTGCCATCATCGTCAAAAATGGGTTTCCCATTTGACCAAATTACCCTTTTATCCATAGGAGAGTATACGCATGAATAGGGCTTTTTCGTTTCAAGGACACAGCTGGCAACAGACCGAGTTGTAACATGGTCTACTATATACTCATCCATTTCATGCACATTCGACCCGATGGTCAGGTTGTTAGGGACGCTGTCTGCACACAAATTTAACCAGGCCTTATTGACATTCCTAATCACGCCGTCCTTGTCTGCTATAAGAAAACCTTCGTTGGACATATTGAGTACTTCATTCAATAAATCATTTGAAACTAGCTCATCCATTATGTATTCCTCCAACTCAAAATTTGAACAACCCACCATTTGGTAAAACGTTTGCTTAACGTACTCAAAGTTCTCCATACTTTGGCATCTTAAAAATCAATTGCATCATATCCGGCATATAATAGTTTAACTGTGTTATGTGAAATATCAATCCGAGCATAACTACTAACACAATAGGTTGTGATACTATGTCGGGAATATATAACTTCAAAATGTGTAAGTTATAACCTAATATTTCTTAAGTGAAAAGTCTTAATTATTGTAAGAATGGTCCTACGTATAATAGTACAGCTTATCCAAAATTGTGTCAAGGTATTCATAACTCTTACATTTATAGTTTTCCTATCTTCATCAAGATCTTTCTTACTGTCTTAGGCTGTACTCATACGGCCTGGCCAATATAATGTTTTCAAAAATATGGTATTTGAATGATATAACCTTCCAATAGTTAAAATCATTATTATTGTACATCTATGAAAGAAACTAGTTAATTATGCCTCATGGGTAGATCAACCTACATAATTCACTTAATTATTACTGCTTTTTTCACTTCAAATTAATACTACACACTTTTTTATATAATTACCCAGCCTTATGGAAAATTTATCAAAAAACAGGCTGTTACATAATTTAACCATGTAACAGCCCCGACTTATTTAGGAAATTAACGTTCTTTTGTTCCTTTCCTCAATATTTTTCCGGATTTTTTGCCTGTATGAGTTCCGTTTTCTGCAGTTAATACACCATTCACAAACACTTTTAAAATACCTCTGCATGCGGCTTTTGGTGAGTTGTAATCCGGAGTGTCCTTAATGTCTTCAAAGTTCAGCAGAACTAAATCAGCCCACATACCTTCTTTAATAAGCCCTCTATCGGGTAATCCAATTCGTGATGCGGGCAAGCCTGTCATCTTATAAATAGCGGTTTCCAATGGGAATAGTCTTCTGTCTCTGCAATAATGTGAAATAACTCTGGGAAATGTTCCATACCATCTGGGATGCGGTAACCCTGGATAATCCAGGGAAGCTGCATATCCATCGGAACCAATCATAGTAAAACGCTGAGACATAATATACTCAATATCTTCCTCACACATACCGTAATTCACTTCGTTGACTCTTCCTTTTTCTTCTACAATCAAATCAAAACATGCATCTGCGGGATCTACTCCCCTGATCTCTGCAATCTCGGCAATTGATTTTCCTATGGTCCAAGCATTCTTTTCACTTTCGGCATAGGATACAAAAATATCCCCCCATCTCCCAACATGACTTGCATTGCTCTCCGCTTTAAGTTTTTCCCGGATCTCGGGAGTCTGGAGTCTTTGAAGCATTTTCTCCATTCCTCCTTCAAAACCCCAAAGAGGAACATTGCTGTCCATGGTTGTAGAAGATGCGTTATACGGGTATTGGTCAGCAGTAACATCAAGTCCATCCCGTCTTGCCTTTTCAATCATTGCAACGGTTGTTTTACAATCAAGCTCCCAATGAGTTTTCCTTATAATCTTATGATGGGATATCTCCAAGGGCACACCTGCACGCTTACAGACCTCAAGGGCTTCTTTTACAGCCTCTACAGTCTTTGTAGCTTCATCGCGCATATGGGTAGCATAAAACCCCCCATATCGTTTCAATTCCTTGACCAACTCCGCCATTTCATCCACATCAGAGTAACATCCCGGAGGATAAATTAATCCACTGGACATGCCATAGGCACCATCGTCCATAGCCTGTCTAAGCAACTGAATCATTTCCTCCATTTCCTTTTCAGTGGGTTTTCTATTTTCAAATCCTATAACGGCCAACCGTATGGTACCCTGACCTACCAGAGTTCCAAAATTGGTGCTTGTACCTTTATCCTCCAATATTCCTAAATACTCCGAGAGTCTCTGCCAATTGTATTCCAAATGCCCTGCATAATCTTTGAGCAGCTTTACTTTGTCAGGGTTCACAGGTGCAGGAGAAATTCCACAATTACCGCCTAATTCTGTTGTAACGCCCTGCAGAATTCTGCTTTCCGCCAAGGGATAATCAAACAAAGTATTGTCACTGTGACAATGTATATCTATGAATCCAGGCACAAGATACTGATCCTCAGCATCCACGGTCTCCTTTGCACAAGATTTATTAAGAATGCCAACACTTGCTATTTTTCCATCTTTGATGCCAACGTCTCCCCGAAACCAGTGTGCATTAGTACCATCAATAATTCTGGCATTTTTAATAATTAAATCATACTCAAAATCATCGCTCACTTTCAAATGCCCCCTCCTTTTTATGTCATATACGGGTCATAACAGTTAGCCCAATTTTATATCCCGGTCATAAACATATGTGCCACGCTTAATTCCCGAGGCGTTTTTGCTATATATCTAACTGTATTGCTGTCCATTTGCTTAGCTCCTGGATACCATGATGCTCTTCTTGCATTTTGATGTTCTTTAAAATTAATTACCAAATCATATTCTTTTTTAATTGACATCAATCCTATTTTAGCTTCTAATGATTCTCCAACGCCCTCTTCAATTTCTTCTATAGCTTCTTTAGGGTGAATATTCCATGAGGCATTACCAATTCCCTTCTTTGTTACCACTGTATAAATCTTAGGTTGACTTTTTTTTGCAAGTCGGCATATCCCTTCATCTCCTGATATAAATATGGAAGGAACCTTATGGGCTGTTGCCCAAAGTGAATTTAATAAAAATTCCGAGGCTAATTCTCCATTGATTGTTATCCAATTGAATAAATTATGCTCAATGGTATGAGCAAGAGAGCTGGTATCACTCCCCTCTGGAGAATGATACCCAATGTAAACAGCCGCATCAAAGCTTTCATCTAATCCACCCATCATGGATGCCGGAGAAGTCATCCAGCCCCGGATTAACTGCACGCCTTCGGGCAACATCTCTATATCTATATTTAAAGCATCTCCATGCCCATCTTTAACAACAACCTTGTACCCGAGTCTCATGGCTGCTCTACATGCTGCTGCAACCTCCAGCGTCATTTGCTTGCAAGCTGCTTCATATCCCTGACCGCCATACCTTGTTTCGCACCAACTGGTAACACCAGTCACACCCTCTATATCGGCGCTGATAAATATTTTCATCTTATCTCCCGATTCTATAAAAATTCTCTTAAACCAAATACCTCATTACCCCTGATGCCTTTTACAGTTTCCGCATGATAGATCGAGCTGATTATAGCTTCTTCTACCACTTCTGCAGTTGCCTCAAAAACTTTGTCCATAGCATCGTCATGGAACATTTTAGTTTCAATTATATTTTTTTTACTGTAATGTGGCACTATATTAGTGTTAGAAAAAGCAATAGCAATATCTCCACTACCGTTTCCAATGAACGAACCCGTCCTGCTCAAAGCTACTGTGGCTCGTTTTGACACCCGCTTTAATTGTCTTTCATTAAGTGGTATATCTGTTGCTATTATTATAATAGTCGATCCCTTTTCAACTTTACTTTTCGGTGCTTTATTCTCTGTATCAATTCTTCTGCCATCTATCATCAAATTTCCGGGCATTCCAAAATTAGACATCAAAATGGCTCCGATTGTATAACCTTTACCATCACAAGGTACAAGTCGTGAAGCCGATCCAATTCCGCCTTTTACGCCAAGGCAGCACATGCCGGTACCTGCCCCAACCGCGCCTTCTTCAAACACATCTCCACAATTTTCCAAAGCTTTAAGTACATTTTCTTCCGTAACGTGCATTCCCCTGATGTCATTCAGTTCACCGTCATTGCACTCTGTGACAAGGCAATTTACAGTACTTGTGGTCGTCCCTATATCCTCGTTATCCTTGAGCATATATTTTGTTAATGCATTAATGGCTGTTCCTACGCCAAATGTATTTGTCATTATAATTGGTGTTTCAATATTTCCCAACTCTTCAATTTGAACCAAGCCGACACTTTTGCCAAATCCATTTATTATAGAAGCTCCAGCCATTACTTTGTTTCTGAAAAGATTGCCTGTATGGGGTAAAATGGCTGTGACTCCCGTATGGATATCCTTCTCCTCATTCTTTAAGGTTACTTGTCCTACCTTTACATTAGGAACATCAGTAATTAGATTCCTTCCACCTTTTTTAAACTTACTGCGAATGCTTATTTCACAATTTCTAGGTAAACCCATTTCTTAAACCTCCCTGTTTACATTATTTTCCGATTTCAACTTCCTATCGAATATTAAATAAACAACAGCGCCGGCTGCCGGTACTATCAAACCAATTAAAGCTGTAACAGGATCCTCCATTAAATTGTTAATCATCAATCCTGCAAACAAAGCAATGCTGATAATAACTGTAACAGGATATCCCCAGGCTTTATAAGGCCTCTCAAGATTTGGGAATTTTTTTCTGTATACAATGACGGCAATTACGCCTAATAAGTTGAATATCATCCCGGTAAACACTACTAAAGAAGTTAATTGATCTAAATCCCGTAAAAGCACTAAAATACTTGCGATAATTGCCTGCCCAACCAATGATGTCGTAGGAACATTATATTTAGGATGTAACTTACCATAGCTCTTAAAAAAATGTCCTTCCTTTGCCATGGCATAATAGTTACGGGGAAAAGAAATAATCATTCCATTTAAAGAACTAAACATAGCTATTAGCATGGTTACAAGCACCAAGCTACCGCCAATGTTGCCGAAAATACTTTTTGCTGCTTCTGTTCCTATATATAGATTCCCGCTTTTGATCATGCGTACAATTTGCCCATATGGAACAACCTTATATATCGCAAAATAGAATAATGTATAAAGCACGGTAACAGCACCTATCCCAATAAGTAAAGCTTTTGGCAAATTCCTAGCTGGATCCTTCATTTCTTCAGCAAGAGAATTTAAGTTGGTCCAGCCTTCATAAGCCCATAGGGTAGCTACTACTGCGAAAGAAATCATACTAATTATTTTACTAAAGCTGACATCTGCACCACCGGCAGGAATCAAGCTTAAATCAGGACTTTGCTTACCAAACAGGAGTGCCCCAATGATAATTGCTATGATAGGAATTAATTTTGCGATCATCGCGGCATTCTGCAATATTGTCCCTTGTTTAATTCCCAATGAATTATATGCTGTCAAACCTACGATTAATGCTATGGCGATTATCTTTATTGTCATATCTGATAATGGCATATAACCTCTAAATGCGGTTGGCATTGCAATAGCCACTGCTGCAATTGATCCTGCGCCACTGAGCAGCCAGCTTGTGAAACCAAACATATAACCTACAATAGGATGATAGGCTTCATCCAAATAAACGACCAGGCCACCAGATTTAGGGCAGGATGATCCTAATTCGGCAAAGCATAACCCTCCCAGCAGGGACACAATCCCTCCAATTATCCAGCATAGCAGGGATAGGCCCAAACTCATTTGCGTTCGTTCCAATACGTATGAACCTAAATAAAAAATACCTGAACCGATCATAATTCCGCCAATGATGCTCACGCCGCCAAAAACACCAATTTCATTTTTAAATCCCGTTTTACTAGTCGTCATGTCTACTTTTTTTTGGGGACCCATAACCTTCCTCCTTTAATATTTTTTTATGTATATTTATATAATGCTAAAGCGAAATCAATACCAATTTGCAGCCGTCTAAAAAAACTACTATTTGTTTTGTTATTTATAAAATAAGTTTATTTTAATCCAATCAAGACTTATTAAAACTCATTCATATATAAGTAAATGTAAGTTATAAAATTTATTATAGCACAAAATCAGATCTACCGACCATATATAATTGACAAGCCTCTTAAGATATAAGCCAATTTATATCATTATTTTTGATCACTACTCTTTTTATTTTGGTATAATAATTGCAGTACTTTAACATTAATAATTATTAATTAGGAGGTATTGATCCGTATGAAGGATATGAATAGTATAAACAAACTAATTAAGCAGGAAATGGATTACTGGGATGTACCGGGGTTATCTTTAAGCATTATAAAAAAAGACTGCGAGCCTTATATTAAATCCTTTGGTTGGAGAGATAAAGAAAACCAATTAAAAGTAACAGACACTACACTTTTTGGTATAGCCTCCTGTTCAAAAGCCATGACTTCCGCAATAATTGCTATGTTGGTAGGCGAGGGTAAACTGGACTATGACGTCCCCATTATAAATTATGTTCCGGATTTTAAAATGATGGATGAGAAAGCAACAAAAGAAATGACACTCCGGGATATGTTATGCCACAGGACAGGTCTTGGCGGACATGATGCTATATGGCCGGTACCAAAAACATTAAAAGAATTCTCTGAGGTTTTTCCATATCTTCAGCCTAATGCTCCATTTAGAAGCAAGCCTCAATACAGCAACATAATTTATGCCATAATAGGTTACATAGCAGAAAGCATAACCGGCAGATCATGGACTGACATAATGAAAAATTATTTGTTTGAACCGTTAGGTATGACCTTAGCTAATTGCAGTGCAAAATCCCTTACTGATTCCGGCAATTTTGCTCATCCATATCAGGTATTGGACGGCGTACTTACCAAACTTAAAGTATGGAATGTTGATGTGGTTGCTCCGGCTGCATCCGTTAATTGTACGGCAATAGATATGAGCAAATGGCTTGCCTTCCTAGTCAATAAAGGGCAAACAATCAATGGAGCTCAATTAATTCCTAAAGAAATTTTTGAAACCATGACCACTAAGCAAGTAGATTTCCCGGATTATCTTAACACTGCAGAAGCATATCCCACAGATGGATATGCAATGGGATGGAAAACCGGTAAATACAGAGGAAAGTCAATCATCAGACATACGGGTAAAATCGAAGGATATAGCTGTATACAAGCCTTTATGCCGGATGATGGCATAGGAATCTCAGTCATGCTTAACCTGCATTCACCTACCGTATCCATTATGCATACGGTCCTTTACACTTTAATCGATTATCTGTTGGATCTCTCGCCGATTGATTGGGCCCACCAATTCAGAAGTGATAAAAAACCTACAGCAGAAGATTACAAAGACTGTCAAGTTGACGTATTTCATTCCATTTATCCCGATGCTATACCGTATGAAATGCCATCTAGCCAACTGATGGAAGCATACAAAACGCACTCATATGAAGGCACATATTACAATCCCGGATATGGTATTTTAACAATAGTACATAAGGATGATAATCTATATATGAAATACCGGGATATGTTTTTACCTCTAAAACCTTATTGGTCGGGTAACTTCAGAATTGACAATGTAAAAGAGGATACTCTCACCATGTCCATTCCTTTAAGTTTTATTTGCGATGAAGAACACAAAAGCACCGGTTTAAGGGTTAAGTTTGAACCTAGCATTGATGATATCGTATTTCTTAAGAAGAACTAAGCTTTCTCTTTCCATAAACTGGGCACCTTTTTTCTTAATCTAAGTACCCAACGGCCGCG
>DHDL01000036.1:2099-55678 GCA_002399345.1 Thermoanaerobacterales bacterium UBA4877 | reverse complement strand
CATGTAAGCTCATTATATGAGCAACACTATCTTTCTACTTCAGTGAGTAAATCACACCGAATCCTTGCGTGATTTACTCATTTATTTTTTTGTTTAAAGAAATACAATATATCTATCATAGCAAAAAGGAGATATATTAAATGACTACTTTATTAGAAGCAAAAGCAGTAACAAAAATATATAAAAAATCACATCATCCAAGTTTAAACAAGGTATCCTTTAATATTTCCAAGGGTGAATTTATAGGCATTATGGGAGCATCTGGATCCGGAAAGACAACCTTACTTAATGTCCTTTCTACTATTGATACACCTACAAGCGGAGATATATTGATTAACGGTATCAACTTGAAAGAACTTAGTGATACAGGCGCTGCTGATTTTCGCAAAGATAATTTAGGATTTATCTTTCAAGAATATTTTTTGCTTGACAGCCTTACTATCCGTGAAAATATATCGGTTCCTCTTACACTTCAAAAGTTGTCACCTCTTGAAATTGAGGGTATGGTACAAGATTTAGCTGAAGAATTTGGTATAGTAGAGCAACTCGGCAAATATCCGAGCGAACTATCTGGAGGTCAACAACAAAGAGCATCAGCGGCCAGAGCCATTGTAAAACATCCGGCTATTTTATTTGCGGATGAGCCTACGGGAGCTTTGGATTCGAATTCAGCTACAGAACTACTTAATGCTCTGCAGAAGGCTAACCAAGAGCTGCACACCACCATATTAATGGTTACTCACGATGCTTACGCAGCAAGTTTCGCCAATCGTATTCTAATTTTTAAAGATGGTCGTATCATCAATGCACTGCTTAAGAGCACCAACAGTAGACGCGATTTTTATGAATCAATCGTCACGGAAGTAACAAAACTGGATACCAAAAGATAGGAAGGGGTAAATTATGAATACTTTTTCTATAGCGTTAAAGAATTTAAAAGACAATTTCTCATTATACACATTTTATCTGACGTCCGTTTCCCTGGTTATTGCTGTTTTTTTCGCATTTACATCTTTTTCTATGAATAATGTCATGCTTGAAAAAATATCAGGAGATAGTCGGGTAGAATCTATGTGCAAAGTTGTATCAGTGTTTTTAATGGCATTTGTAATTTTCTATATGTCATATTCTAATCGTTTCTTTTTAAGACGCCGTACAAGAGAACTTGGGATTTACGCATTATTAGGTTATAGAAAGTCGGCAATACTCTCGCTACTGATAGTTGAAAATATATTAATATACAGCTGCGCACTCTTTTTCGGCCTGGCCGTTGGAGCTGTTTTTCACAAGGGCATTGTATATGGAATAACAGTTCTTTTGGATCTGTCCATAGATAATTCAAAAATACTTCTATTTAATCCTGACGCAGTCATAATTACTATTGGCTTTATTATATTGGTAATTTTAGCAATAACTTTATCCAATGCTCATTTTCTTTTTAAATCTTCTCTTATGGATTTAGTGCAATTTGATAAAAGTGCAGAAGAAAGGATAAAGTTTAGAAAGGTGCCCGCACTACTCGGTTTTATTTTGACTTTATCGGATTACGTGCTGGCACTGGATATATTTAGGGGTTCTGATTCACTTTGGATAACCGTTGGTTTTTATCAAACAGGATTGTTGACTTTTATATTAAATGTACTGGGCATTATACTTTTTATCACTTTTTTTCTTCCCTTTGCCGTTCAGAAGAGCAAGCAAAACAAGAAAACTTTTTACACTGAGACAAATATCATAAATACACCTAATTTTATTTATCGTATTCGCTCAAATTCAAAAGTATTGATAATACTAACACTCCTATCGGCTACAACATTGACCATATCAAGCGTAATGGCATTAACACTTTATTATCCAATTGCTGCCGTATCACGGATAGCTCCCTCCGAATTGGAGTTTAGAGTTAAAGACAATAATCAAATAAATGATGTAAAAAAGCTTATTAGTCAATATGCAGCAAATAATTCAGTAACTTACACCCAAACAGATATTTGTAAATTGACCTCATCAGCTAAAAAGCTTCCTATGGAGTATAATATTGGAACATCTAAAAGAAACTCTGATAATGAAAATGTATCTAGGACTGCAGGCTTTGAATGTATCTCATATTCACAATACATTTCTCTTTTACATGTGCAAGGAAGAGATCATAATATAAATCAAATGCATAAATTGCGCGGTGATGAGTGTATCCTAGTAAAATATCAACCTAATGACAGTGGTAGCAACGAAACCGCAGCATTTATCCTTTGGAAATCGATGGTAATAAAATATTGTTTACGGTAAAAGAAACTACACTCAACAATCCTATTTCTTTTGCAAACAGCGTAGGAACACTGATTGTAAGTGATAATGCTTATAAACAAATAAAATCTGGTTCATCACCAAAAAAACGAATTTTAAGCATAAACGGAAAAACAATTAAAAACAATGAACAACTGTTTAACAAAATGAACAATCTATTGGGTAACGGTTCATATTTGCAAGGACATACTCATAGAATAAATGATTTAATATCAGCAAACAGTTCCACTTTCCTACTGATTGGATTCCTGCTTGTTTTATTTTTCATTGCAACTGGAAGTATTATATATTTTAATAATATTTCAGCTATCTCTGACTCAAAAGCAGATTACAAAATACTCAGCAGGATGGGATATTCAGATAGAAAAATAAAGGAAATTATCAGAAAACAGATTGCAATCTCTTTCAGTATTCCCTTATCTTTTGGTTTAATAGATTGCCTGTTTGCTACAATTGTTTATAAAATCGGGCTTATGCAGAATTTACTTGGAAACGCAATCACCTTGTACGTTCCCACACTGGTTGCTACAGTTCTAACTTCACTTATATATTTAGTTTATTACTATGTTACAGTTCGTGCTTGCTATAAAAAGATATTCGAACAATGATCTCAGCCACGCTGTTCCTTTCCCAGAGCAGCTTGGTATCCTTCATTTCTTGGTAAATGAATGATATAATTTAGAAAAGCTACAAAAGGAAGAATGAAATGAGAAATATAATATTAAAATTATTGTTCTTTACAAATTATATATTGATCATCCTCTTTATGAGTTGCCACAGCCATATAAACGGAGAAGTCGCTAACATAGAAAGTATCATCCCACTGCTTATATCCTCGCTTATGTTGATAGACATTACCTATATCAGCTCATGCAATATCAGAGAAAGTAAAGTTATTTCACTGTTCTGCGGGCTGTTGGCTTTGGACAGTTGGTATATACTTCTACTATCCTTTGATGGAAATATGATAGAAGATTATATTTTCGCTGCACTCAGCCCAATTATTTGGTTTGTATCCATAAGATTTATCCTAATGTTTCTGTTTCAAGGAAGCGGATATAAATTTCGAAAAGTAACCAATATGATATTGCTTGTAACTTGCATCAGCTCTCTTATTGGGATAAATATGCCCAGCTGGGCGTATGCCTCTTTATTTGGAATACAGTTTTTGGCAAGTTGCTTATGCTTCATATTTATCATAATCTACCACTGGAAACGAGTTTCTTTTGTTTTAAAAAGTGAATGTATAAATATCTTGTTTTCCGCTGCAGTAATTACCGTATCTTTTACTATCTATTATCTTGCCACAATAGAAGTACAAAACCATATATCTAATTTTGGTATATATCTGCCTGCGCTTTTGCTCTTTATAAGCATTCACGGTATCGTTCTTAGTAAGCACAGTAGTTACCCACTTTCTACTGTTTTCAGCAGAACACAAATAGCACTTATAACCTGCTTATCAATTACCATGCTTGAGACCATCGTTTTGATTACAGGTGGCAATTATTTAGAAATGTTCATTGCGGTGAATGTTTTGTTTGCTTTTATTTACATCTGCAATATTATTTTGGGATATAACTTGAAACAAGGTAAAAGTAAAATTATCAGGGAGAGTAAATATAATACTGCTCTGCAACAATTACAAAAAGAAGAGCTGTTGAAAACTGAATTTGCAAATTTCCTCCATGATGATGTACTTCAAGATCTCCTTTCAGTAAAGAATATGATGACAAAGTCGCATCGTCCAGAAATACAGAAAATTATTATTGAAACACTCGACAATCTAAACATTCATATTCGTAAACAAATGCAAGACTATCACCCTGTTATTTTGAAAAACCTAACTGCAAAAGAAAACTATCAAAATCTAATTGAAGCTGTCGCACAGTCTTTTCCTCAGAGAAACATTAGATTGTCTTTTGATTGCCCTGATAATTTGTTTTTAGTTAAACCATACAGCCTATTGATATATCGTCTACTCAAAGAACTACTTACAAATGTTTATAAACACTCAGATGGCAATCAGGTTTGGATAAAACTCACATTAAAAAACAACATTATTAAGTTATTCGTAAACGATAATGGAACTGCTAAAGCTGACTGTTTAACCTCTGCTGATAAAGCAAAACATAAGGGTATCGCCTCCATTGCTGAACAATTAAAAAGTATACAAGGCTCTATGGTTATCTCAGATAATTTACCGCATGGTATTTACATACAAATCACAATACCAATGAAAGGAGATATCGCATATGAATATTTTGTTAATTGATGACCATATGCTCTTTGCAAAAAGTCTTTCAGTTGCTTTAGATGAATATGATGAGATTGAGCATTTCTATTCAACGAAGGACCTTCAAGCTTTAAATAAATTAATTGATGATAAAAATATAGATATCATTTTAATGGATATTAATCTTAGCAACATAACTGATGCTGATGGTCTAGAAATAGCATCAAATCTACTAAAATCGAAACCTTCACTGAAAATAATTATTCTTACAGGATATGACTTGCCCGTGTATAGGTATGAAGCAAAAAAAGCTGGTATAAGTGGTTTTCTTAATAAGAATATAAGCCCCAATGAGCTAATATCATCAATAATTCGTGTTTATCATGGAGGTACTTGTTTTCCAATCGAAAACGATGAATTAATCATAGAAGACTTAACAGATATGGAAAAGAAAATATTACATCTTATCAGTAATGGTAAAAAGCGTAAGTGTGTGGCCGTAGAGCTACATATCAGTGAAAGAACACTCTCAAACCACTTACAACATATCTTTGAGAAGTTGGATGTTTCTTCAACATTAGAAGCTGTTACAAAGGCTATCCAACTAGGATACATACCTCCTATATCATGATTCCATTATATATATGGTGCTTTATATTTTAATAATCTATTATCTTTTGGATCTTTCACTGATAGACAAGGCCCAGCAATTCAAATAAAACCTTATTGATCGGGTAATTTCAGATTCGATAGTATAAAGCAGGATACACTGATCACGTCCATTCCGTTAAACTTCATTAGCAATGAAGAGCGTAAAAGCACCGGTTATAAGGATACGCTTTGAACCTACTATTGACAATATTGTATTTATTAAGAAGGACTAAGCTTCATCTGCTCATAAATAGTAGCAGAGTATCCCGCTGTCATTATTACTAAAATATATGAAAGGAATTCTCAAAATATGCTCTTACCCTTCCGCCTTGCAAGGGCAACCGTCCAAATGATCATCGATCACACCTACTCCTTGTAAAAATGAATAACATATGACTGGGCCAATAAAACTAAATCCACGTTTCTTCATGTCTTTGCTTACTGTTTCTGACAATTCATCTTTAGAAGGCATTTCTAAGAAACTATTCAAATGATGGACAATCTGCTCCCCTTCCGTAAAATGCCAGACGTATTCATCAAATGATCTAAACGCACCTGAGGAAACTATCTTCTGCACCGCTTTAGCATTCCGTACAGCCGCTTTGATTTTGGCCCTGTTCCGTATAATTTTAGGATTCTGCATAAGTTCTTCGATTTTCTGACCATTGTACCTAGCTACTATACCAATATCAAACTCATCAAATGCCCTCCTGATCGCTATTTCTTTATGTATGATAGTCGACCATGAAAGTCCTGCTTGCTGCCCTTCCAGACAAAGCATAGCGAACAGCTCTTTGTCGTCATGGCAAGGCCGGCACCATCTGTTATCGTGATATTCAAGTAAAAGCGGATCGTTTTTCGTCCAATAGCGACATCCATTCATACTAACACCTTCCCTTTTTATTTTTTCTTCCCGCATCTAGAATCATATCTTTCTGTATATGTCAGTCTCGTACCTTTGACATCAATACTACAATCTCCACATGTTTTGAGATGAGAGGATAGCTGTCTGAAATAAATTTTTCAAAAATCTGAGATCCATTTTTTCCTAAATTTCTAATGAGGGAACATATCATGAACTTGCTAGCCATTTTTCTGCACTTCAAAAAACAAATTGCGCTCCTATTGCGCTCCTTATTATATCTTTAATTATATATTGCTCAGCATTGTAAGTTGCCAATTGCGTTCGATGGTTACTGCTTCCGTGTTGCCAGGAAACATTAAATTCATTACTTTAATGGCATAGTCAGATGCAACCATGGCATGTTCTTTCATATGCCCAACAGCAACAGCTTGGCCAGTAACCCGAAGTGTAGCCTGAGTAAGCAAATCTGGACACTCTTTTGCTATCTTATGGATTTTAAAACCTGCCTGTCGCACATCATGCATACGAGCTTCTCCTTTTTGCCAACTTTCATTTATTATAAAACCTTTTTGGATAACTTCACAATTTTTGTAATCGTAGTTTATAAACTCTAGAATATGTTTTGCCAGTTTAATCGCCCATTGCGCCATCTACACCTGCGATTTTATTTCGTAGTTTGCATCAAGTTTAGATCTCAACTCTGCATTGTCATTTATTTTAATTTTCACTCTCGTTGGCATATTTCCTCCGTATAAATTGTTACTTAGGATGATTGTTGAATTGAATTCAAGTTATCAATGTCAAAGTGATCCTTATCAGTCAATTCATAGCCCGAATGAAATAGTAGCTGTGCCTCTTTCGAGATGCAGGGTATCTCTCGGTCTTTGTATACTGTTGAGGAAAACCACTCTTTCCGAAAAATATATTTTCCTCCTTGCGGATCCGCTTGCGTGATAGAGCCATCTGAATTAAAGTCAATGGGGTGAATATCTAAATACCCATATTTATCATGCTTAAGTTCCATACGTGACGGCATCCAGTCAACATCAACGATATAGTCGACTTCTTTCAATTTTGAAATAACCGATTCCGTATATCTAGCATCGAAGTCTATGTCAATGTCTCTATGATTTCGGTTCTGCCGACCAGTTAAGACATCAACGCCCCAACCACCGTCCAGCCAATAAGGTACATCTATCTCTTCAAAAAAGCCCAAAATATGTAACAGTGTTTTCTCCGTCACATGCTTTATATTGTTTCCCAAAATCATTTCCTCCTCACTACCAGTCTTTTTTATCTCATCAACATCGGGCAATATAAACCTCTGCTCAAAATTAACACCCAGCACATCAGCGATGTCCTTCAGTTCATCTAGGCTTACGGTTTCACGTTGTAGTTTTTTATTAAAATTCTGCGGAGTTTGACCAATACGTCTGGCAAGCTCAGAAACACTGATATGCATCTGCTCACATAATTCCTTAATCATATCTGCCGTAGTCACTTTGCACCTCCAAGGTCACGTTGAAATAATTATAAATCGTATGGTTGATAATAACAATAATTATTTCAGGTCTATTCTGTCAGAAGAGCAAAAAGAAAAACCATGACTCTGCATCTCAGTCATGGGCTACTATCTTGATTTCATATTTTCATTTCGATGCCGGATTTGAAGCATATCAGAAAATGGTCTTCGTACACCGTGACATTCTGGATAATCTTCCTCACCAGCTGATCGTCATACTCTAAGGTTTTGAATTTGTTCTTGTGGATGAAGCCCACCAGCTCCTGAATCCTCTCATTTTCACCGCTCAGAGAGGCGTCTTCCACAAGCAGGGTCTGACGCCCTTCTCGCAGCTCATCGATCTCATCGGCCAGTTGCTCATAGTCCTGCTTTCGGTTAGCGAGGATGATGCGCTGTTTTTGTTTTTCCTCTAACTGCTTGTTGATTTCTGTAATCTGATACTCTGTCGTGTCGCCGATAACAGCATGAATGTTTTCTTCGAGTGTGCTTATCACCTTATCGCCACCAGCAAGTAGCCTGTTGATTGCCGTCATCACAGCATCATATAATTCATCTTCTTTGACCGTTCGGTTTTTACAGATATCAGGCCCTTGCTCCACTCGGGTCACACAGCGCCAGACAAATTCTTTTCTACCGTAAACGTTCCAGTACACCCGTCTCATCAATATCCTTCGAGAGTCTTGCCATCCATTTCTCATCAAATAACAGGTGTTTGATTTCATCAATAGACAACTCGCCATATTTGCAAGAACCACTTCATCAAGCTTCTTTTGCGCTTCCTTAGTATCTTTATCGGCCTCTTCTTTTTCGCTCAGTTTTGTTTGATAGGCAAGCAATGCGTTATACTCTTCTGAATAGATTTCAGGCATCACAGCGTTATCAGCAGCCATCTTAAGTGCTGATTTTATCTTAGCTTTTCCGAATGAACCGTTCTTGTTTCTAAGCTCATAATTTGCGAGCTCACCATTGGCTTGGATGACTTTCTCCATCTCGGGGTATTGCCTGCGTCAAACAAATCAATCAATTTATTAATGTCACTCGTAACAGACGATGTCCTTTTGCTATCAAGCTCCTTAATCCTCTTATTAAGGTTCGCTTTTGGCATCCCATCGCCTTTTGTATTCAAAACTTCGTTAAGAAGTCCTTCGTCACCAGATTCTTCTTCACGTATTTCATCAAGCTTAGAATCCAATGCTGTAGACTTTTCAATCAACCCGTTAAGTGCAAGTAATTCAGTTTCAAAATATTCGTGTTCTATAATATTTCTTGAAATCAAAGCCCCCTCAAATGATTTCATCTTTGATGTATAATCAACCTTTATTTCATCACCATTTTCATCCTTACTTTTCTTTTGAGCGTATACGTACTCGATTTCACGTCCTGCTTCATATCCACTTGCCTTAATTATATAAGCATCATCTTGCATTTTTTCATTCCAGTAATTGAGCAAGAAATCATACACATCATAATTGTTGAGCAACTGTGCTGATTCAAAATCATGTAAGATTCCAAGACCAACCGTACGAATCAATTCTTTGGGATCTGTATTTGAATTAATATCTAACAACGGCTGTTTTACTTTATTTTTCCATGCATCAACAAATCTCTGCATTCATTTTCTCTTTCATTTTTAATATTTCATCCTCAGAAATGGTGGTTTCTATTTCATTCGGATCTATGGCAAGTGCATAGACGTTGTGACCCTCATCAACACAAGTGAATATCTTTTGTTTTAGTTGAGGTGATATCTTCCACAACTTTTCCAAGGAATTAATATCAACTTTTGGAATGCCTCCTTTGAGATGAGATGCGATATTTTGTGGTAATGTATTACCAATCTTTTGAATATAGCGAGGAACATTTAGGTTCCCTTCGTTTTCCTCCAATATTTCCTTATATATGATAAAACAAGAATACCCCTCGACTTCGTCTTTATCGATAAAAGTTTGTACTATCTTTTCTATATCCTGCTCACGTAGACAGACCTTATTTCCATCTTTCTTAAAACCGCTACTTGTGTCAATCATAAAGATACCTTCACGCGTATTAGCATTTTCTTTATCTATTATGAAATCACGGAAAGCCCTTATATCAAGCGTTCTTACACCCTCACTGCTCAACCCTTGACATCAAGACAACACACTCCACATGGGCAGTCCTCGGGAACATATCAACCGGCTGAACTTCTTTTATGCTATACATATTGCTCAATTGTTTAAGGTCACGTGCCAAAGTGGAAGGGTTACAGGACACATATACAATTCTTTTGGGCGACATCTTTCCCATAGATCTAAGTACAGCTGCATCACAGCCTTTACGTGGGGGGTCTACAACAATCACGTCCGGTTTAATGTCTTGTTTAATTAGTCTCTCCATAACATTTTCCGACCTTCCCGCAATAAAATCAGCATTGGATATGTTATTTAGCCGTGCATTTTCCTTAGCGTCTCTAACAGCCTTCCCGGCTGCTTCTATGCCTATGACATGATATGCCCTTTGTGCTAGGAAAAGGGATATGGTACCTACTCCACAGTATGCGTCTATGGCCATTTCATTACCCTGAAGCGCTGCAAACTTTAGTACCTTTGAATACAATATCTCTGTCTGTACCGGATTAACCTGAAAAAATGAGGCCGGCGATATATAAAATTCAAGGTCACCAATCTTATCAACTATCCTATCTTTGCCATATAGTAAAATATTTTTATCTCCAAGAACGACGTTTGTTTCCTTAGGATTGATATTTAATATGAGTCCTGCAAACCCGTTAATTGTTTTTAGTTTATCTATAAGTTCCTGTTTGTATGGCAGACTGCCCTCTTTAGCTACAACAACAGCCATGACCTCTCCCATGCGGGTACATCTGGTCATTATATGCCTAACAAATCCGCGCTTTGTCCTTTCGTCATATACGCTTATACCGTGATCCCTTATAAAACCTAATATTTCTCGCGCTACAACCTGCGACTTCTCATTTTGAATCATACACTTATCTATTGGCACTACATCGTGAGACCGTCCTTTGTGAAGTCCCATTACTGTCTTTCCATCCACATATGCTACCGGATACTCCGCTTTATTTCTGTAATAGCAGGGGTTATCCATTCCTATTACATCATTTATTTCTACATCAATATGCCCTAACCGTCTCAGTGCGTCTTTAACCTCACCTTTTTTAAAAGCCAGCTCACCTTCATAGTCCATATGCTGCAGCTGGCAACCGCCGCACTCCTCAGATACAGGGCATAGTGGATCTATCCTATGAGGGGATTTCTCTAATACCCGCACTGTAAGAGCCACTGAATAATCTTTTTTTACTTTTGTAACCCTTGCCCGTACGGTTTCACCAGCTATGGCCTTTTCTACAAACACAGTCATACCATTATATCTTGCTATTCCCTGTCCTCTGCTCGCCATTTTTTCTATATGCAGTTCTAATTTCTGGCCAACCTCTATATTATTCATGTTCACACCGCTTTCTAAATCTGTCTTAAGCCGCTGATGTCATCTTCTCAGTCTGTCCCTGTACAGATGGTAATTAAGCAAATATCTAAAATATTTGTATGCAGTCTTCTTCATATATGATTTGCTTTTGGGTATCAGACACAAAAGACCGATGATGTCGCTTATAAGGCCCGGCATTATAAACATAGCGGCACCTATCAGTACTAATAAACCGTCCATCAGTTCACTTGTAGGAAGGTTCCCCTTATAGAACTCATCTTTGACCTCTCTTAATACAATAAATCCCTCTTTTACGGCAATAATAATACCAATTATACCAACGCCGATAACAATAAATATAATCTCCGGATAACCTATCTTTTTGCCTATGGCTATCAAAAGCAAAATATCCAATAAAGGTACTGCTACAACCAGGGCTGGAAGTCTTCCGAGCATTATACCACCTCTTTTTACTGTATTTTCCCCGGAAGACCTGTATTAATTCTCTTTTCCTGACCTCCATTATAGCAAAACCGCTTACTGCTAGCCAATATATAACAGTTTTATTTCCCTTAAACTATGCTATAATGTGACTGCAAACACAAGTTCAGGTGATTTTATGAGAAATGTACTGCATGTAGATATGAACGCATTCTATGCTTCATGTGAACAGAGCATAAATCCAAAATACACAGCCAGACCACTTGCCGTAGCCGGCAACCCAGAAATGCGCCATGGCATAGTGCTCACTGCATCATATGATGCCCGAAAATTTGGCGTTAAGACAGGCATGCCGTTGTGGCAGGCAAAAAAACTATGCCCGGAAATAATATTCACTCCTCCCGATTACGAATTATACATGCATATGTCCCATAAAATAATGGAAACATTATCGTATTATTCGCCTTTAGTCGAGCAGTTTTCTATAGATGAAGCATGGATTGACATAACAGGAACGGAACATTTATGGGGGCCGCCTGTACAGGCAGCCAGAAGAATACAGGAAAAGGTAGATAAAAAGCTAAACCTTCCATGTTCCGTGGGACTATCAGATAATAAACTGCTTGCCAAAATAGCATCGGATATCAAAAAACCAAGAGGCATAACAGAGCTCAGGACAGATGACGTTGAAAGTATGCTATGGCCCTTGCCTGTTGATTCTATGTTGGGCATAGGAAAAAGTACAAAAGGAAGCCTGAATCAATGCGGGATTTATACAATAGGGGATCTGGCTCGCACCCCATACAAATTCCTCATAAATATGTTCGGCAAAAACGGTCATTATCTATATATGTTTGCCCACGGGGTAGATAAGACACCTGTAAGACCAAACTACGAAAATACCAAGTCATTCGGTAATTCCATAACGCTGCCCTATGACTATAAAGACAGAGACGAAATAAAAAAGGTAATTCTTTTTCTCACTGAAGAAGTATGCAGCAGGATGAGAAAGAAAGGTTTTAAGGCCGGGAGGGTGGGTCTGACATTAAAAGACCATATGTTCTCACGGGAGAACCATAGCAAGGTATTGCAGACCTACTGTTATAGCACAGAAGATATATATAACGCTATCTTAGAGCTTTTCGCTAGATTTTGGAAGAATGAGAGCATAAGACTGGTTGGAGTCTCCGTATCAAAGCTTGAGCTTTATGATTATGCTACGCAGCTCTCTTTTCTGGATAATGTCGGCCGTGCCAAAAAGGAAAAAGCCAATATTGCTATAGATAAAATCCGTAATAAATACGGAATGGATGCTATAAAGCGGGCCTCTCTTTTAAATACCGACTTCAAAAACTCACCCCTTACCGGCATGAAAAACTTTGATCCCAGATAAAAACATTACAAATAATATATGCCCCTCCATTTAGAAGGAATGAATCGTCACACCCTTTACCACTCGGTTAACTGTTCCCGTGGGAGAGGGCGTATCCGGGGTATTCCCCACCTTAATTGATGAATAAAGTGCCACTGTTTGTGCAAACATGATATCCGCCAAAGCCAGATATCCATCCGGCAAAAACTCCTTACCAGCTGTGAATTCAAAGGTATTTCCGGAATAACTTATTGATCCCGGTTGTGCAACGGCAACAACCTGAGCTGCGATATCATCCGAATGGATTTCCTCTAAAATATCAATATCATATTGGCGTGTATAAGGATTGTTATTAACAAAATCAAACACAATGGTTTTGTTATCCACAAAAGATTTTGGTCCATGGCGAAATCCCATTGAAGAATCAAAGACAGTTGCAATTTTCCCCGCTGTCAATTCTAAAACTTTTAGCTGTGCCTCACGAGTTAGACCCGCTAAACTTCCTGAACCTAAATATATGATTCGATTGTAATCGCAATCAATAAATTGCTTTATTTCCTTTTCTCTTTCTATTACTTCCCTACCCAGTTTAATCAAAGTCTGTACATAATTAGCCTTCTCTTTAATTGCCGTTTTATCAAAAATCAACAGGCTTGACAAAACCATGCAAGAAAAACTTCCCGTCATAGCAAAACCTTTATCATTTGAATGGCCTGGCATTAATAATAATAAATTGTTTGGATCCCTCCCGGCGTTTTGCGCTAGTTCCCCTTCCTTTGCACAGGTTATCGTCATATGACGTACATTTTTTATATACTTGTTTGCAATCTTTACAGCCGCAATGCTTTCAGGACTACCTCCGCTCCTTGCAAAAGAGACCAGTAGTGTAGGCTCATCTTTAAATAAATATTCCTCAGGTGAAGCTACAATATCAGTTGTTCCAACGCTCTGGAATATAAATGATTCATGATCCCCATGAAAATTTAAATAAGGTACAAGAGTGTCCCCAACATACTGGGAAGTCCCGGCACCGGTAAATATAACACGCACCTTTCCCTCTTTTTCTTTAATTTCATCTAAAAATTCATCAATTATTTCCTTTTTAACTTTATACATATCGATAACTTCCTGCCATAATTCAGGTTGCTGGCATATTTCCCCAGTTGTAATCTCAGCCCCCATCTTCTTTAATTCTTCTCTTGAAAGCTCATACATACTGCCTTCCCCCCATCTATTTTTTTCAATTCCTAACGTGGGCTATCTTATAGTGAAACTGATCGGCTCTTGCAACACTTATTGTATATCCTATAATCTCATTTTTAGTATTATAGGTCGTACGGACAAGGTGCAGCACGGGAGCCCCTTCGGATATATTTAACGCCTTGGCATCTTTGTTCCCCGCTATGCTTGCATAAAACTCTTCATTTGCAATGTGTATTTTTTGGCCATAATCTTCTTCGATAACTTCATAAAGCGGCTTTTTTTCAAGCATTTCTTCAGTTAAATCTATAAAAAGTTTCACCGGCAAATAAGATCTCTCCAGCATCATCGGCAAACCATCCGCAAGACGCAACCTTTTCAATTTATAAAGCGGCTCACCGATGGTTAAATTCAGATGTTTTGCAAAAAACTTGTTTGCTTCTGCTGTTTTAAATTCAAAAATTTTTGTTTCCGGTTTTTTACCCATTGAAATCATTTGTTCTGTAAAGCTATAGGCGCCGGATAAATTAGTCGTATTTTTACTTAAATCAGAAACAAATGTTCCTTTTCCATGTTTACGACAGATATAACCGATTTTCTCCAACTCCTGAAAGGCCAATCTAACCGTGGTTCTGCTCACTCCATATCTTGAGGCTATTTTTCTCTCTGATGGTAGCTTTGAATTCGGATCTAATTCAGTTTCTATTTTTTCTTTCCATAGATCAACCAATTGATCATATAAAGGCTCCGTCTTAAATGTATGTTTCATCAAATTCTCTCCTTATGACTGGTTACTGCCACATACCAATTTACTATGACAATAATTAATTGTCAACAATTTAATATGTT
Source organism: Thermoanaerobacterales bacterium UBA4877 (assembly GCA_002399345.1). GTDB lineage: Bacteria > Bacillota > Thermoanaerobacteria > Thermoanaerobacterales > UBA4877 > UBA4877. The sequence continues at coordinate 40,794 of DHDL01000036.1, read as the reverse complement.
AAGAAAGAAAGGCCTCATGGATAACAATAATGAAGCAATAAAAAACTGCAGGCAAAATGACCTGCAGTTTTTTGCACTTATGCCGACGGCCAAATTGAAGGGAACAATCCAAAACCCGATCCTACTAAAGCAATAATTAAAATCAAGCCAATACATTTTAGCGGAGTCCATCCTCGTTTAGATAAGAAAAAGTATAGTAATAACGTCAAACCCAGGGGTATTAACTGTGGCATAACACCGTCTAATATCTCTTGGATATCTATCATAACATCTTGTGTTTCATTTTTATTAAATGTAATCTCATATTTCCCATTATCTAATTCAGTAACGGCAGCATTTTCCTGTAATTCTTCAGTGAGGTTGCCCTTGCTATCTTTTTTATAAAGCATTTCATCATAGCTTGGGATCTCTTCTTTTGAAACAACGGTTGTCACCGGAACGGCTACACTTGTGGTGCCGTTGGGAATCTTGACATCCAGTGTCGTCGCACCATATACGCAGGTCAAAGAACCAACGATAAATATGCCTAGAATACTGGCCGCTCTTGTAAATTCCTTGGCATTTTGAGTTAACAAACCAATAGCATCCGTACCGAGTTTGTAAGACCAATTCATCAGGAAATACCGGATTGCGAACTGTGCCACGTTAAAAATCAAAAGGAAAATAAACGGCGCCGCCGCATTCCCATCTATCGCCATATTGGAAGTAATTCCTGCTGTTATAGGAACAAGTGTAAACCAAAATAGTGCATCACCAATACCGCCCAACGGTCCCATCGCCGATACACGGACTGCACGAATCGTCGGTATGTCCGCTTTATTTTGTTCCAGTGATAAAACAATACCCATAACGAAGGTTACCAAAAAGGGATGCGTATTGAAAAACTCCAGGTTATGACTCATAGAGGCAGCTAAATCGTCTTTATTTGTATGAATCTTTTCCAGACCGGGCAAAATACTAAAAAGCCAGCCACCGGCCTGCATACGCTCATAGTTAAAGGAGGCCTGTAAAAACAGCGACCGCCAGACCATCTTATTTAATGTTTTTTGATCTAACTGTTCGGCAGGGGTTTGGTCCTTATAATGATCAGGAATATTATATGCCATCCTCTTCACCTCCATCTGCATTTGCAGTAGCTGTCTTAAACTTAGACTGAATCTGATAATCCCAGAAAGCCAGTGCAAAACCGATTAACGCCAGAATAATCAATGCCGGGCCTTGCAGACTCGGTGCAGCCATCACGATTGCGGCCATACCAAATCCCATTAAGAAAAATCCCCACATATCACGGGATACCATCATTTTAAGTAAAATAGCAAATCCTACATACCTCATCATACCGCCGGCCGCAGTAAGACCGCTCATTAGCCAGTCGGGAATGGCACTTACAACCCGTTGCCCAAAAGTTGCGCCGCCAATAAAGAATAAAACGACAATTACTCCAAATACAGTTCCCAAAATCAACATTGCAATATAGTTGATTTTTTCAATTCCCCTGGGATTAGCCTCATGAGCATATTTATCCGCCACTGTCATGGCAGGTGACATCAATGAAAAAATCAATGTAACGGCATATTGTCCCAAAAGTGAGAAAGGAATTGCCGTAGCTACAGCGGCAGCAGGTTTTAATCCTAAAGAAATTGATAAAATCGTTGCCATAATACCGCCGATTATCGGGTCTGGAGGTTGTGCTCCTCCGACAGGCATGTTTCCTATCGTCATTAGTTGGTAAGTACCACCGACTATCAAACCTGTTTTTAGATCACCTAAAATAAGTCCTATGATTGGACCGGTGACAATTGGTTGATATAATGATTCCAAAAAGCTATAATGGTCGATAGAAGTGATAAATGTCACAAGGAAAACTAAAATGATTTGAAGAATGCTATAATTCATTTTCACTTACCCCCTATCCGGTATTATCTACCGAAATAATTTATTAACATCCTCAACAGCTGTTGTCGGCACCCTCTGTATTTCTAATTCCACACCCGCCTCCTTTAATTTCTTGAAGGCTTCCACGTCTTTATCATCAACAGCCACACATGTTGCCACCTGACGCTTGCCTTCAGACATATGCATGTTCCCGATGTTTACTTTTTTTATAGGCACACCTCCTTTGATCAAAGTCAGTAAATCCTGAGGAGTCTCTACAATAATGAAAATTTTTTGCCTTGGTGAGGCTTTATGTATAATATTGATTGTCTTTTGTAAACTAAAATATCTTGTTTGTGTACCGCTGGGCGCGGCCATATCCATAAGTCCCTGCCTAAGCTTATCGTTTGCTACCTTATCATTTGCTACCAAGATGAGGTTGGCTCCGATTGTACTGTTCCATTGGGTTGCAACCTGACCATGGATAAGGCGGTTATCAATCCTTGTTAATAAAATTTTAGGTTCAGACATCCTATATCCCTCCAAGTATTTATTTAATAATCCTGGAAATCGAATAGCGCGAAACCTCCATTATCGCTCCGGACTCAATCTGTAAATCAACTGTTTCCGTGTCTATTCTCTTTATAATTCCTATAATGCCGCTTGTCAGCTCCACCTTTTGATCCTTTTTCAAATTCTCATGTAACTCCTTAAAATGTTTCTTTTGCTTATTAACACCTTTAGAACTGATAAAATAATAAATAATTGCTATGATAACTAATAAAACAGCCACAACAAGTGACGCAGCTACAATCATTTGTCCAAACATTAAATCCCCTCTCCTCCTTCGCCCCGGGAATCTTCTTTAATTCGTAATTGAGCATGTGCAAGACCCTGCCGGCCCGTTTCAATCAGCTTATCTGAAAAGGTTTTCACATCACCTTCATTTAACCGTGAAACAGAGCTTTCAACTAATAGCGGCAAATTTGTACCCGATATGACCTCAACATTTTTGAATTCACGTGCCGCAAGCATCGCTGTTTGAAATGGTGTTCCACCCATTAAATCTGAAAAGATAACGACACCATCACAAGACTGTGAAAGCGTGCGGATTTTCTTGCTCATATCCTCCTTGAATGATTCCAGCGGTTCATCTTCAAAAAACGGTACTGCATAAAAGTTTTCCTGGGGTCCGGCAATCATCTCCACAGCATCTTTAATCCCTGTAGAAAAACGTCCATGCCCGGTAAGTATGTAGCCAATCATTACAGAATCGCCCTTTCCGTTCTTAACTGGTAGTAACCACAACCCAAGTATAAGCGTTTCCAGCAACAATGTCAACACATATATTTAATTTTTCAAAAAGTGTCACATACCTAAAAACAACAAAAAAGGCCTGCAATAAACAGGTCGTTTTATCGTTAAAGTATGAGTAAGTCTGTAAGCCGAGTTCTGTTTTGGATAGTCATCTATCTAGGACGGCAGTTGCCTGCTATCTCAAGCAGCATACCCGGGGGCGTGGCGGGCCGCCACATATGCTCCCCTATTTGCCTTGCTCCAGGTGGGGTTTACATAGCCGGTCAGTCGCCTGGCCGCTGGTGAGCTCTTGCCTCGCCTTTCCACCCTTACCACTTTCGTGGCGGTATATTTCTGTTGCACTTTCCTAGGAGTCACCTCCACTGGGTGTTACCCAGCACCCTGCCCTGCGGAGCTCGGACTTTCCTCGTGCATAGCACGCGACCATCCGGCTTACTCATACTCTAAAGACATATTATATTATCATTTTTTTCGTAGTTTGTCAATCAATGCACTACCACTTCAATTTTACAGGCCGCTGCTGTCACATTCTTCATCCATGGCTTTGTTTGCCAGTTTGTCTGCTTCTTTATTATCCTTTCTCATCACGTGCCGTATCTCAAAATAGTCAAATTCCCTTATGATATTCTTAATATCTTTGTATAACGGTTTTAAGCCTTCATTTTTAACCCTGTATTCACCTTTAATCTGTTTTACGACCAACTCACTGTCCATAATAACGGACACATGCTTTTCACCCAAATCTTCCGCCCGCATGAGGGCTTCCTTGAGGGCCGTGTACTCCGCTATATTATTGGTGGTTATACCTATATACTTATAAATCTGCTCTTTATTGCCGTCGTCCTTTTCTATTACAACGCCTATTCCGGCTTTGCCGGGGTTACCTCTTGAACCGCCATCTGTATGTATTGTAAGCATATTCTCCTCCTAATAGGTCACAAAAGGATCCATATTTGTATGCGACTCTATAACCTCACAATCAAGCTTTTCTTCTGAGGCAGCCTCCCGCAGGTAATCTGACAGGAAAGATACAACATTTTTCTCCGTACCATAGTGCCCGGCATCAATAACGGCCAGGCCAACAGCCTTGGCATCCCTGTACTGATGATATGATACGTCCCCCGTCACCAAAAGGTCTGCCCCCGCAAAATGAGCCGCGGACACATAGCTTCCGCCCGACCCATTAACAACAGCAACCTTTTTAACCCTTTTATCGATGTCCCCGCCTATTTTAAGCTCTTTTATACCGAGCCTTTCCTTTACCTTGAGGGCATACTCAAAAGGATTGCATTCACCTTCCGTACATCCTATCCGTCCAATCCCGTATGCTTCGCCTCTATTTTTAAGAGGATATATGTCATAGGCCACCTCTTCATAAGGGTGTACCTTTATTGCGGCAGAAAGAACCTTTTTAACCAGTCTGTCGGGCACAATCGTTTCAACACGGTATTCATCGGCTTTCTCCAGATTGCCCTCCTTGCCCAGAAACGGATGCGTTCCCTCATGGGGCAGAAAGGATCCCGTACCCTCCGACATAAATGTACAGTGACTGTAGTTTCCTATATAACCTGCTCCAGCATTTCCCATAGCATCCCTTACAACCTCTTCATATCCCTTAGGTACATAAATAACTAGTTTTTTATATGTTTCGTATCCGGATACATCAAGCACAGCTGGGTCTTTAAGGCCGAGCATCTCGGCCACATGATGGTTGAGACCGTTTATAGAAGAGTCAAGATTGGTATGGCATGAATACAGATCTATGCCGCTGTCTATAAGCTTGTATATATACCTGCCCTGAGGGGTATCCGTCCTGACATTTTTAACAGCGTTAAAAATCAATGGATGATGCGTTATTATAAGGTCTGCTTTATTCTTTACCGCTTCTTTAAAGACCTCATCGTCAAATTCAAGGCTCACCAGTATCCTGGATATGTCCCTGTCATACTTCCCCACCATGAGTCCTACATTATCCCATTCCTCCGCACAGTATTTAGGCGCGATCCTCTCAATTAAGCTAAATATTGTCTGTGCTTTTGTACTCATTCAAAATCCCCTCCAGTTTAAATATTTTATCCTTTAGTTTAGCCTTTGCACGGATATCCGTAGTGCTATTGTATATGTATCGATATCTTTCAATAATTTGATATGTATATTTACCAAGGAGCGGGTCTTTCTTTTCTATAAGCTTCTCACCTACATCATTAAACACCTCGTCACGGACCTTTTGCGGGCTGCCTGCCCGGCATACGAATATCCTGTATATCCTGCCGCCGTCTTCCACTAATTCCTCATCCATTATATCAAATCCGTTAACACATAACCACCTGGATAAGTATGCAGGATACTGCATAGGCTGCAATATGAGCTTTCCGCAGGTGCGTGCCTGCGTACAGTTAATAATCTCCGCGATGAGCGGTCCCCCCATACCGGCTACAACAATCTGATTAGCCTCACCGTGCCTTAAGACGGCCAGGCCGCTGCCCAGACGCAGATTTATTTTGCTCTCAAGATTGCATTTTTTCACCAGCACCCTTGCCTTTCCTAAAGATGCAATGCGGTTGTCGCTGGCAATGGCAAAGGGAATAATACCCTTAAGAATGAGATATACGGGAAGCTTGCCATGATCGGTACCAATATCGGCCAGGCCTGCCGCTGGTGTAACCTTATGGGATATGGCAAGAAGTCTGCCGGATAATTTCATTTTTTCCTCCAAAACAAAAAGGAGTGCAAATGCACCCCTTGTTATCATTTATGGTGGGCCTTCAGGGACTCGAACCCCAGACCGATCGGTTATGAGCCGACTGCTCTGCCAACTGAGCTAAAGGCCCTTGGCTCCCCAGGCAGGGCTCGAACCTGCAACCTACCGGTTAACAGCCGGTCGCTCCACCATTGAGCTACTGAGGAATATCAACAAATGCTATTATAAAGCATGTAATTTAATTTGTCAATAATATAAAAAAGAAAAGGCCTACAAAATAGTAAGCTTCATTCTAAGAAATCCTTTAATTTTTTGCTTCTGCTCGGATGCCTCAGCTTACGCAAGGCCTTTGCTTCAATCTGCCTTATTCTTTCCCGTGTAACATTAAACTCCTTACCGACCTCTTCCAACGTCCGTGCCCTTCCGTCATCCAGACCAAATCTCAGCCTTAATACTTTCTCCTCTCGCGGAGTAAGCGTGTCCAAAACATCTTTCAGCTGTTCCTTTAGCATCAGAAATGTTGCGGCATCAGCCGGTGCAGGTGCCTCATCATCCGGAATAAAATCACCCAGATGGCTGTCCTCTTCTTCTCCAATAGGTGTTTCCAAAGACACAGGTTCCTGAGCAATCTTCATTATCTCCCTGACCTTATCCACACTTACATCCATCTCTTTAGCAATCTCCTCCGGCGTAGGCTCTCTGCCCAGACGCTGCAGAAGCTGCCGTGATACCCTTATAAATCTATTTATCGTCTCCACCATATGGACAGGTATTCTTATAGTTCTGGCCTGATCAGCAATAGATCGCGTGATAGCCTGCCTTATCCACCAGGTAGCGTAGGTACTAAATTTAAAACCCTTTCTGTAATCAAACTTCTCCACTGCTTTAATAAGACCCAGGTTGCCCTCTTGTATCAGATCAAGAAACAGCATGCCCCTGCCTACATACCTTTTAGCTATACTGACCACAAGCCTAAGATTGGCTTCGGCCAGCTTCTTTTTAGCCTCTTCATCACCAGCCTCAATCCTCTTTGCAAGTTTAACCTCCACATCTGGTGTAAGAAGCGGTATTTTACCTATTTCCTTTAGATACATTCGCACCGGGTCATCAACATTTACACCCTCCGGTACGGAAAGGTCTAATTTCTCATTGGATTTATGTTTTCCATTTTTGTTTGAGTCCTCCAGTGTATCATTAGAATTATGCGATGAATCAGTATTCCCATCATCCTCATTATCTATAACATCTATGCCTAGTGATTCAAATAAATCATATATTTTATCTATCTTATCCGAATTTATGTCCAGATGAGATAAGACATCATTTATCTCACTGAAGGTGAGAAATCCCTTCTTTTTACCAAGCTTAATAAGCTCTTTAACATTCTTAATGTCATTCTCATTTTCTGACATAGAAATATCCCCTTTCAGCTAAACTCTGCCTGTACCCTATGAGTTGTTTCTGCAGTTTCATCACCGTCTTACCGTCATTTTTTGTTTCGGATTTTTTCTTCAAATCCCTTTTAAGTATCTGCATCTTTTTGTAGGTCAGAAAATCTTCTATATACTTATTTATATCTATATCAATCGGATACTCACCATTCATTAACTCGCGGAATTTTATCAAATCATCATCGGCCAGTTCCGATAGTATTCTGTCCTCACTCACTTCATCTTTATTCTTATACAAATTAAAGATTATACTATAAACCTTCTTTGTAAATTTACCTTCAAACATATCAGGATTGATTTCTTCACATACGTCAGATAAAAGTTCAGTATTATTCAATATATTATAAATGATTACTTTTTCTGCATTAATATATGCATTAGATAAACCGCCTATTTCTTTTTGAAAATTTCCATTCATGTATTTATTATCTCTATTGCTACCATTTATATACATTTTAGGATGTAAATTTTTTGATCCGCTATTGACAAGCCTACCATATTGCGCTCTTACTGCATCAACAGAGGCTGTGCTCACACCACTTACCAGTTTAATATAGCCTTCTATCTCAATTTCATTCTCTAAATCGGAAATTACTTTTAAAGCTTCATCGACAAACTGTGACCTCTGCTTTATATCGTTGCAATCATATTTTTGAGACAAATGCATAATCAGATATTTTCTATAGTCTTCTGCATTCTTTATAAGACTAGAAAATGCTTCTTTTCCATTTGACCTGATAAACTCATCGGGGTCTTTACCTTCAGGGATTAGAATAATTTTTATCCTCATATTAAGCTTGTCCAGGATTTTTAGACCACGCAGGGTTGCTTCCTGTCCTGCAATATCCGCATCATAACAAATATAAGCTTCATTAGCATATCTTTTTAGCAATCTTCCTTGGGATATCGTAAGCGAGGTTCCCAGTGATGCCACCGTATTTAAAAAGCCGCTCTTCTGAAGCGCTATGCAGTCCATGTATCCCTCTACAATTATATATGATCTCTTCCTGCTCTTTTTAGCCAGATTAAGTCCGTACAAAATATTTCTTTTGTTATAAACTACAGTTTCGGGAGAATTTAAGTATTTAGGCTTGGATTTATCTAGCACCCGTCCGCCAAAACCAGCCACCCTGCCATACTGATTAAATATCGGGAATATCACTCTGTGTCTGAACCTGTCATAGTAGCCCTTTTTACCTTTTATAATCAGGCCTGCCTTCTCAAGGGTCTCATTATCATAACCCTTTAAGTTTAAATATTTAAGAAGATCATCCCATCCGGGAGGTGCATATCCGATTCCGTAATGTTTTATAGCATTATCATCGAGTCCCCTGCCTTTAAGATAAGACCGCGCATTTTCTCCCTGCTTTGTGTACAATGTCTTATAAAAATATAATCCGACAGCCGAGTTTAACTTAAACAATCTCTCTCTTTTCCGGGAAGCCGGGCTCTCTTTATCCTCTATATCAATGCCGGCCCGATCGGCTAAAATCTTCACGGCTCCGCGAAAATCCACATTTTCCATCTTTTCTATAAATGTTATAATATTCCCGCTGGCCCCGCATCCAAAACAATGGTAAAGCTGTTTTTCCTGACTTACCGAAAATGACGGTGTTTTTTCCCGGTGGAACGGGCACAGTCCCATATAGTTCTTCCCTTTTTGGGTAATCCGTGTATATTCATTTATAACGTCGACTATGTCATTCCTCTCTATTACTTCATTTACTTTGTCATGATCGATAGACATTCCATCACCACAATTTTCCTGACGGTATTTTGATGACTAGATTACTTGTATTCGACAAAAATATCATTTTTCCTTCTAAATTAATATAAAAAAAATGTTACAAATTTTCATGTGTTCTCCACTGTCGTGGTACAAATATACTGAAAAAGCACCTTACGGCATAGTTGTCGGTCATCCCAGCTATATAATCGCATAAAGCCCTGTCTATATTCTCCGTCTCACTTATTTCTATAAATTCCTGAGGGAGTTTTGAGGGATTTTCTTTGAAATACCCATACAGGCTTTCAATAATCCTCTTGACCTTATCTTCATCCGGCCTGGCCGCATAAGTGTTATACACCCTGTCAAACATAAACTGCCTCAGTTTATTCATATATTTCCTTATCTCATCACTCATGGTAACCACCGGCCGGCCTGAACTACTACAAATAACATCGGTCACCATGGTATTTATCCTCTTACTGTGGCTGCCCCCGAGTACCTCAAGACAATCTTTGGGGATCTCCTCTTTTTTAAGTATACCCGCCCGGAGGGCGTCATCGATATCATGGTTTATATACGCTATCCTATCGGATAGCTGTACCACTTTCCCTTCCAGGGTTGCCGGTCTGCCTATCCCAGTATGATTTAAGATACCGTTTCTTACCTCAAAGGTAAGATTTAGGCCTCTGCCACCTTCGATCTTATCCACAACCCTCAAACTTTGTTCATTATGTTTAAAACCGGCAGGCGATAATCCGTTAAGTGCAAACTCACCCGTATGGCCGAAAGGCGTATGACCAAGATCATGTCCTAAGGCTATAGCCTCCGTAAGATCCTCATTCAGCCGGAGGCCACGGGCTATGGTCCTCGCAATCTGTGAAACCTCCAGGGTATGGGTGAGTCTTGTCCTGTAGTGATCACCCTCGGGAGCAATAAAAACCTGTGTCTTGTGTTTTAATCTCCTGAAAGCCTTACAGTGTATTATCCTGTCCCTGTCTCTTTGAAAATCTGTGCGTATATCACACCTGGCCTCTTCACGCTTCCTGCCCTTGGTATTGGTACTTAAAATGGCATAAGGAGATAAAATCTCCGATTCAATCTTTTCAGTTGTTTCCCTTACCTTCAACTTTACCGCCCTCAATCATACGATTATTAAGATCGTCTAAAATAATACTGGCAGTCTCTTCTACAGCATTATTGGTAACATCAACAATTTTACAATTAATATCCTTCATAATGCCTTCCGAATATTCCAGCTCCTTTTTAATGCGGTTTATGTTGGCATAACTGGCATTGTCGCTCAAACCTAAAAATCTTAATCTCTCCCGCCTTATTTCATTTAATTTGGCCGGCTTAATAATAAGTCCATATACCTTATTAGCAGGCACCATATAAAGTTCTTTAGGAGGTTCAACCTCCGGAACCAGCGGCAGATTTGCCACAAAAACATTTTTATGTGCCAGATACATAGAAAGCGGCGTCTTTGAAGTACGCGACACCCCTATCAAAACGGCATCGGCTTTTAAAATATCCCTCGGATCCTTGCCATCATCATTTTTTACTGCAAACTCAATGGCATCCACCCTCTTAAAATAATCAAAATTCATCTTGCGCAACAGTCCAGCCTCATGCTTGGGCTGTGAACCCGTAAGCTGTTCAACATTTCCTATTATAGGGCCCAAAACATCTATAGCTAAGATCCCTGCTTCCTGGGCTTTCTTGTCAAGATATTCTTTAATTTCCGGTATTATAATTGTATACACTATGATGACATTGGGTTCTTTTATTTTCTTCAAAAGTCCGTCCACCATGCTGACATTATCTATATTAGCAACCCTCTTTATCTGCTTTACATGTGAATTAAACTGGACGGCCGCAGCCCGTGCTACCCCTTCCGCAGTATCTCCGACAGAATCGGAAACAGCATAAATAACTAATTCTCCACTCAAAAATACTTCCCCCTAACCTTTAGTAATTTGCACAAAGAAGCGTGCAATATTAGTCTTAGACACTTTTCCGGTGATCTTAAAAAACTCTTCACCGTTTTCAAGTTTCTCTTCCACTACCGGCATGCTATCTATCTCGTGTAGTATAATCTTACGTGCCGCATCGGCAACTGATTCCTCATCTTTTGTAACTACTATATTAGGCATTCTGGTCATAATAACGCCTATAGGTATTTTGTTTAAATCTCGGCTTCCTCCTATGGCAACCTTCAAAAAATCTTTACGCGAAACAGCACCTGCAAGGTAACCGTTACTTGTTATAAATATTGTTCCCACGTCCTCAAGAAAGAGAGTAACCACAGCATCATATACCGTCGTATCCTCCTCCACAACAACGGGAATGGATTTTACTTCGCTTACCTTAACATCATTCAAATACTCGGATATAACATTCAGGCTTGAGCGCCCGGTATAAAAATAGCCGACCTTCGGCTTAGCCTCTAGTATGCCAGACATTGTCAATATAGAAAGGTCAGGCCTGATCGTGGCTCTCGTCAAATTCAATCTTCCGGCTATCCGCTTACTGGTAATAGGCTGGTTTGTTCTAACGATATCAATAATCTTCTGTTGCCTATCTGTAAATGGAATATCAATCACCCCTTGCTGAATAACGTCATACTATTTATTATATATAATACTATATTGAATTAAATAAATCCTTCTTTTTATATAAAAAAAGCCCCGTAGGGCTTCCGGCCGATGACAAGTTTTTAAAATTGTACGATTTGCCACGGCCTGACAGTTTGACTACAGCTTAAGCCTACAGGGGTTAATAGGAAATAAGTGAAAAGTTTGCTATACGCATCATCATATTCTGAACAGACAACAAAAGCGCCAATCTGTTATTCTTAAGATCATTATCTTTGGACATAACCATAACCTTGTCAAAAAATGTATTCAGCGGTTGATATAGTTCCTTAATCGTCACCAGTGCCTTATCATAATCACCATTGTCTATTTCACTATCCACACTTTCTTTCACTTTTTTATAGCAATCGTACATGTCTTTCTCCTCATCATCCGTAAAGAGTTCAGGTTTTATGACATCACAACCGGCAAACTTAGCTAAATTGGATACCCTCTTAAACGTGGTCAGTACCATGCTTATTTCATTATTGTCCAGCCATTTCATGAGGGCGTCAGCCCTATTTCTTATGTCAGGTAAATATTTAAGCTCACCGCCCAATACAGCATCGGCAACATCATACCTGATTCCTTCGTCCATGAGTATGCCTTTAAACCTCTGTTTTATAAAATCAATGAGTTTAAGTTTTACTTCCTCCTTTTCTTCGCTTTCACCCATAAAGTTATCTAGTGCCTTGTCCAATACTTTGTCTATATTAATACAGGTTTCACTGCACATTATGTTTATTACACCTATGACCGACCTTCTCAGGCCATATGGATCCTGTGAACCGGTCGGCTCCAGGCCCTTACTGAAACAACCGGCAACAGTATCGATCTTATCCGCTATACTGAGTATTTTCCCCGCCGGCGATTCAGGAAGCATATCCCCTGCAAAGGCAGGTTTATACTGCTCACCAATGGCCTTAGCCACCTCTTCTTTCTCTCCGCTCTCCACGGCATAATACATGCCCATTACGCCCTGCAGTTCATCAAATTCATCCACCATCTGCGTTACAAGGTCGGCCTTGCATAAATAGGCCGCTCTTTTCACTATATCGATTTCGTTCTTCCCTAAATCCAGATGATCGCAAATAAATTCACATATGCTCATAATACGCTGTGTTTTATCATAGAGAGTACCTAAGTCGACCTGGAAAACGACCTTTTTTAGTTTGTCCACATAATGCTCTAAAGGAAATCTCTTATCCTCCTTATAGAAAAAATCCGCATCCTTAAGACGCGCCCTGAGCACCCTTTCATTGCCCTTCCTCACTTCGTCAATATAATCGTTCCCGCCGTTTCTCACGGTTATAAAATAATGAAGAAGTTTACCTTTATTATCTATGACCGGGAAATATCTTTGATGCTCTTTCATTGGGGTGATAACAACCTCATCTGGAAGCGATAAAAATTCCTCATCAAATGTTCCCATAAGAGGCGTTGGATATTCAACAAGATAGGTTATTTCACTTAAAAGTTCTTCATCATACACTAAAGTACCGCCTACACTCTGTGCAAGTTTTTTTGCACCATTCAGGATGATTTGTCTCCTCTCGTTTTGATCATAGATAACATATGCATCTTTAAGCGTTTTAAAAAACATATCCGTATCCGTAATCTTAAGCTTGCCATTACTCAAAAATCTATGGCCGTATGTGTAATTCGAAGACGTTATGTTTTCTATGTTAAACGATATGGTTTCATCCCCATATAGGGCAAGCAGCCAACGAATAGGACGGGCAAATCGCGTATCATGGTCTCCCCATCTCATCGACTTAGGAAAACCTAAACTTTTTACTATATCCGGCAGTATATCCTTCAGCAAGTCCGACGTCGGTTTACCTAAAACCTGTTTATTAACATATACATAGTCGGTACCTTTAAGTTCTTTGATCTTTATATCTTCAAGGGTTGCCTTCTGCCCTTTCAAAAAACCAGTAAGAGCCCGTGTAGGATTGCCGCTTTCATCAAAAGCCACCTTCTTGGATGGGCCCTTTGTTGTTATTACATAATCATCCTGCTTTTCATCAAGTTTTCTTACATACAATATAAGCCTGCGAGGTGTGGCATAGACCTCAATCTTATCATAAGATAGTTTGCATGCGCAAAACTTTTCCGCCGCTTTTTCCTTTAATTGACGATTAGCATCCGAAATATAGCTTGCTGGAAGCTCCTCTGTCCCTGTCTCAAATACCAAATCTCTAGCCATTGACCTTTCCCCCTTTCAGTAAAGGATAACCCATAGACTTTCTCTGCTTGGCGTATGCCTTTGCACACAGCCTGGCCAATGTTCTTACCCTGCTGATATATGCCGTTCTCTGTGTAACGGAAATGGCACCCCTTGCCTCCAACTGATTGAAGGTATGAGAGCACTTGAGTACATAATCATAGGCTGGCATGACCAGGCCTTTAGATATCACCCGTTTTGCTTCGGCTTCATATTTATCAAAAAGATCCAGCAACAGGTCTACATCCGCCTCATCAAAACTGTATGTAGAGTGTTCAAACTCCGCCTTGTGAAAAATCTCTCCATATTTTATGTCATCGGTATAATGTATATCAAATATATTATCGACTTCCTGAACATACATGGTCAGCCTCTCCAGACCATAAGTAATTTCTGAAGATACCGGCTTTACATCCAGGCCGCCCACCTGCTGGAAATAGGTAAACTGCGTAACCTCCATACCATCCAGCCAAACCTCCCAGCCTAGGCCCCATGCTCCCAGTGTCGGTGATTCCCAATTATCCTCAACAAACCTAATATCATGTTTCAAGGGATCAATGCCGATAAACCTGAGGCTATCTAAATACTGCTCCTGTACATCATCCGGCGAGGGTTTCAATATGACCTGAAATTGATGATGCTGATACAATCTGTTGGGGTTCTCACCATATCTGCCGTCATCCGGCCGTCTCGATGGTTCCACATAAGCCACATGCCATGGTTCCGGCCCCAGCGAGCGCAAAAATGTCGATGGGTTCATCGTCCCGGCACCCTTTTCCACATCATAAGGCTGTGCGATTACACAGCCTTTATTTGCCCAAAATTGCTGTAACTTCATGATAATCTCTTGAAAAGTCATTTTATTTATTACCTCCTTGTACTATCTATAAATAATTTAACGTATCATATAAAAATGCCCATCCCTCGTGATAAGGGACGGGCTAAATTACCCGCGGTTCCACCCTCTTTGGCCTGCCGGCCCACTCATTAATAGAGCTCGGAAATGCCTTTCGACTGATTTAGTAATCCGGCTTACACCCTCCCGGAATCGCTTTATACCGAGGTCAGTTTAATCCTTTCCGTCATTGCTCCGGCTTTCCTTTATAACATGTAAATTCAAAAGGTTAGCTGTCTTAATATCTGGTGATATATAATATGATAAACAATTTCTTACTATATTATTTATATCGCTCTCGCTTTTTTTGCTTAAGCTGATTCGGCTCAAGTCCTCAAACCGGTGTGTTTTGATATATTTTAAAGCTGATAACGTCGCTCTGCCTACCATAAATGAATCGGCATGCCGGCTATGACATGCACTGCAAACCACACCTCCGGCCGCCGCGCTGAACCACACCGTACCCTCTATAACTTCTCCGCAATGTGTACAACGATCTAAATTCGGAAAAACACCGTTTATATCCATAATGTACAGTGCAAAAGCCCAGTCCAAAAGCTCCGGTCTTAAACAGCCCTCATCTAGACAGCGAAGACCTTTTCTCAAGAGATAATAAAGCCTCCTGTCAAAATATTCGCTTCCGGTCTTTAGTGTCAGCTCTGCCATAAACTCTGCACACAATAGGTTTGACATATCATCTGAAATATTTTTATAAGCCCTTTTAAATTCGTACTGTGTAATAGTATATAAAGATCTTCCTTTATATAATAAATAACTGCCCTCACAAAACGGCAAAGTCGCGCTCAGCATATGGCTTTTTATCTTACGGGCACCCTTTGCTATAGCCTGTACCATCCCCAACTCATCTGAAAACAAAGTGACGATCTTGTCATTTTCTCCGTAGCTGTATGACCTAAGCGTTATTGCATCTGTTTTAAACAGACTGCCACCATTTGCTTTCATTCCCCGGCTCTTCGCTTATTGTATCCTCGTATTTTTTTAGCATCATAAATATCTCTATGTCTCCAGTCTGTTTAAATAGGCCCCATAAAAGCCGCTTTATCAGATATACCATGGGGATCCTCCCTTTCTTTTAAGGGTGTTCTTTATTTAATTATAGCATCTCTTTATATCTATTGCATCTTATTTTGTAAATCTGCTGAAGCCCAGATTTTTTAATATCGGGTCGCTATCCCGCCAACCCTGCCTTACCTTTACCCACAGTTCCAAAAATACATGTGACCCAAGCAGTCTTTCTATGTCGGGGCGCGCCTTTTCTCCTATTTTCTTAAGCATCCTGCCCTGTTTTCCGATAATAATAGCTTTGTGTGATTCCTTTTCGCAGTAAATAACGGCTCTTATATGAATTATTTCTTTCTTTTCATTTTCACTGAATTCTTCAATCTCAACGGCCAGGCCATGAGGAACCTCTTCCTTTAAAAAAAATAAAGCTTTTTCCCTGATAAGCTCGGATACGAGAAACTGTTCCGGCATATCGGTTATCATATCTTCCGGAAAATACTCCGGCCCCTCGGGCAGGCTACCTATCACCTGTTTCTTTAAAGCCTTGGTGTTTTTCCCACTTAATGCGCAGACAGGTATTACTTTGCACCCCGGAAGACGCTTTTCGTATAAATCCTGCGTTTGTTTTACCTTTTCACCCGTAACGGTATCGATCTTATTAATACAAACAAATAGAGGATTAGTTATGCCCATAAGCCTTTGGGATATTAAATTATCTCCCGGGCCTATCTTACCGTCGGGCTCCACAACATAAACAACGACATCTGCATCTTCGATAGCGGAGAAAGCAGCCCCCACCATATACTCACCCAGCTTGTGCTTTGGTTTGTGCACACCCGGAGTGTCAAGAAATACCACCTGATAGCCATCTCCGTTCATTATTCCCATTATTTTGTTCCTTGTGGTCTGCGGTTTGCCTGAAATTATGGAAACCTTCTCACCAACCAGGCTGTTTACCAAGGTTGATTTACCAACATTGGTCCTTCCTATCATGGCAATAAATCCCGATTTAAAACTCATAAAGTCACTTCAACTCCTTAGGTCCGAAAAGCTCGGGCAAAAGGGAGGATGCAGTATGCTCCTTATAATCACCTTTGCTGTCGCCGACAATAACCAGCATGTCCGGACTGAACTCAACCATTACTTGTCTGCATATACCGCATGGATATGTATACTCGCTGTCTCCCGATATGGCTATGGCCATAAACTCTGTCTCGCCATCCGAAACCGCTTTAAATATGGCCACCCTCTCGGCACAGCAGGTAGCACCATAGCTGGCATTTTCTATATTACATCCCGTATAAACCTTTCCGCTCTTCGTAAGGAGCGCGGCACCCACATGAAATTTCGAGTAGGGCACATAAGCCGACTGCTTTATTTCCTCCGCCGTGGAAAGCAATTGCCTTTTATCCATATTTTACCTCCTAAGCTTAAGTTTTTCAAGTACACATTCTTCTTTTTGTCGCATTATTTTTTTGTCCTCTTCCGTCTGATGATCATAGCCCATGAGATGAAGCATGCCATGGGCCGTAAGATATCCAGCTTCCCTCTCAAACGAATGTCCGTAATCCTTGCACTGCTCGCGAGCCCTCTCTAGAGATATCACGATATCACCCAGCATTAAGGGCATGTCCAAAATCTTTATATTATCCTCCCCTTCCAGCATTGGGAAGGAAAGCACGTCTGTTGGCGAATCTACACCCCGGTAAGTTCTGTTTAAATCCCTTATCTCATCATTGTCAACCAGCGAAATACTGACATCAGTATCGGCAGCAAAGTTTTCCAATGCTAAAGCCTCGCGCACTACCCCTTTAATTATATCATAAAGCTCCGGTCCTATAGTTACGATGACCTGCCTATTGTCTATGTCCACCATTATGCCTCGGCTCCTCTTTTTTAAGTAATTTTATCCTCTTTTTTCTTCATACGCCGCATAAGCAGATATAATCTTCTGCACCATAGGATTCCTGACCACGTCTTTCTCAGTCAGAAAGACAAAGGATATACCGTCTATGCCGTCTAATATTTTAGTAACCAGCTTAAGTCCTGATTTTTTTGTACTGGGCAGGTCTATCTGCGTTATGTCGCCGGTTATTATCACCTTAGACCCATAACCCATCCTGGTAAGGAACATCTTCATTTGCTCACCGGTCGTATTTTGCGCTTCATCAAGTATGATAAACGAATCATCCAATGTCCTACCGCGCATATAAGCCAAGGGGGCAACCTCAATAAGTCCCTTTTCCATGTATTTTTGAAATGTCTCAGGACCCATTATATCATAAAGTGCATCATACAGCGGGCGCAAGTAAGGATCAACCTTTTCCTGAAGATCCCCCGGAAGATATCCCAGCCTTTCCCCGGCCTCCACAGCCGGCCTGGTCAATACAATCCTGTTAACCTCGCGATTTTTGAAGGCATTAACCGCCATTGCCATGGCTAGGTATGTCTTACCCGTACCGGCTGGGCCGATGGCAAAAACGACATCATTCTCACTTATTGCCTTAACATACAGTCTCTGACCAACAGTCTTACTCTTTATCTGTTTTCCTCTTGCCGTCACACATACGATATCATTAAGTATGCTGAGCTTGCTTTCCTCACCTTGTCTGACCATACTAATCGTATAATAGACGTCCTGGGGGGTTATGGTATTATTTTTCCCAATTTGTTTTATCAGGCTGTCTATCACCCTCTCGGCCTTTCCCACGGCATCCTCTTCACCTATTATTCTTATTTCGTTTTCTCTTACCACTATATCGACATCAAAACTATCCTCTATATTCTTTATGTTTTCATCAAACTTTCCGAATAAAATAGCAGCCTTATCCATGTCATTTAATCTTATGTTTACCTCATGGTTGATTGCCAATCCCATCCTCCTCACTTATTATTAACTTTTGTTCAGTTGCTATATCTTCTAAAACCTCCAAAACCACCTTAGAATGTATTTTACCTTTAGTGGTCACGTTTGATTCACACTTTCTATGTAGTATTTTACCATCAGAAGGTGCTGCCTTAAGAGCCTTGTCGCGGGCCAGCTTCTCACTCTTTTTCTGTGCAAGCTTCTTAGCGTCATTATAATTCATTTCATAAACTTCACTATATATAACCCTGCGCAGCCTGACCGGAATATTTAAGCCGAGTCCTTCTAAGGTTTTATTATCCATCGATACACTGTATTTCTTAAATCCGGTGTCAACCTTACCTGCATAAAGCGGTATAACAGTGCCGTTTACATCCAGCTGATATCTCACGGCTTGTTTTCCTGTTTTTTTATAGAGGAAGTCCGCAATATTTG
Source organism: Thermoanaerobacterales bacterium UBA4877 (assembly GCA_002399345.1). Taxonomy (GTDB): domain Bacteria; phylum Bacillota; class Thermoanaerobacteria; order Thermoanaerobacterales; family UBA4877; genus UBA4877. The sequence continues at coordinate 21,642 of DHDL01000036.1, read as the reverse complement.
CCTGTCCCTCGCCATAGTAATATGTGTTTGCCCAGGCCTGGCCCAATGCATGCACATATCTCACCGGTGAAGTTTCAGTGCTCACTGCACCCGCGACAAGTATCTGCCCCTTTTTAACGGCATTACCCTCTTCCACATTTTTTTGACCATTAAGTGCATTTAGCTTTACCAAAAAACCGTCTTTATCCGCAATAACATTGCAAGGGGTTTTATAATCTCTCGCCTTTGGCGCTCTTTTACCTTCAGCTACACTGATCTTAGCCTTTACACCACTTATCTCTAATTCCGCCCATGTAAGCTGTTTTTCCTTCTTAAGTAATCCAAGGACAAATTTATCATGATCTATCGATGATTTTAAAATTCCCGGTTTAATCCCCAAGTCCTTAGCAGTCGACATAAGCTCTTTACCAGAAACGGTTTTATTTCCCACAACCTCAACCTTCCAGACAAAAGATGCTGACAGATATAAGAGTAATATACATACAACCATACCCAAAGCAAAAGACTTATGCTTAAAAAAACGCTGAGAATAATAGGAAATACCTCTCTCTCCTAAAATCTCCATCTCCAGTCCAAACTGCCCTGCAGTATCTTTGACCTTTCCCAAATCGCAGCGGTTTACCTCAAGGGTTACCTCTCTATATTTATTCCTCTTAATATTCAATAGTATTATATCACTGGACTGCACTTTATTAATAAATTTTTCTATAGATAGTCCGGTAAGTTTAAGTTTTGCATATCCCTCAAAATACCTTAAAATCTCCTTGGGCATATTTTACCTCCCGCTTAAACCCAGCTCAATAGATTTAATACGTCCCATAATTATAATCTCATTCTGAGATATCATCTTGATTTCAAGGTTGGAGCCGGAAAACATCACAATACCCATGCCCGTACCAACCCTTATTTTTTCGGAGGTATATTCCAGAAGACTATCGAAATTTTCCAAATCAATTTCCAGATTTCCTACCACCACTAAATGTGGAAGGTTCATGACCACATCCTGGGGAAAATCCGTTATTTCCTCAAATATGCTTTTAAAGAATTCACCTTTATCCATAAGTTCACCCCTTATAAGTTATCTTATGCCTTATGAATAAAAGAAATACAAAAAACTCCATTAGAACCACTAATGGAGCAGGCTTTCAAAATACAAAGCCACAAAAAACATTACCAGGCCCATCACAAGGGTTAAAGTACCGACAAAAAGCATTCTGGTCGGATTTCTGACACCCCATCTCGGATAATAATCCGTCTCTGTATCCATGGAATTCTTACCGGGATGATAACCTCTCAGCATGGCAAAAATCCCAAAAATCATAAGTATAACGGAAATAATCAGGCCGGTCATATACTCACAATAAAAGATAGGCAAAGAACTTACAATGTGGTAAATCCCGCCTATAATACCGGAGACAGCTAATACTATCAGAAAGAGTATTACTATTCTTAATGCAACTTTGATAAATGACATATATCAATCCTCCAATTCTCCCCGGTAACATCTATAGTCTTATTTTTAATTTAATTAAAGTATACTGTCTGCCTACATATACTACAATATAATTATTTACAAAGGTGATTTACGCTTTTGTACTCTTCCCAAAAATCTCAGAACATCCGTTACTTTCATCTGCCATTTCTCTGGAATTTCCCTCCTGCCCGGCAGCACCGCCTGATAAAGCCGCTGCATAGCTGTTTCACCTTTAAATGTCGGCTTCTTCAAATCAAGGATCGTACACAGCTGCGATTGAAAGTTCATATAATCATAGGTATCCTTTGTTCCGACATGAAAAATTCCCGTAAGGTTCTCCACAATTATATAATGAATCCACTCTGCAATTTGAATATTAGTGGTATAGTTTACATATAAATTTGGATAAGTGACAACCGGGATATTATTTTGCGTATCCTCTATCAATTTTGATATTCGCGGACAATCCTTACCCCAGATCTCCGGAATACGAATAATGACGCACCTCTCTCCCAGCTTATTTACCAATATTCGTTCACATTGGATTTTAAAATTACCAAAGTCCGATTGTGCGAAGGTCTTATCCCATTCATAATGGGGGCTCTCATCCGCCGCATCGAATACGTTGGCAGATGATATGTATATGATCTTTCTAAAATTTTCATTTACGATGTAGTTTGCTATTTCATCGTGGGCATGGAGTTGTAATTTAAAATCTCCTCCTAAACAAGAAATGATAATTTGCGGCCTTACTTTATCTAATATAGCTCTCATAGAATTCGTATCACCAAGATCCAGTTGAAACATATTGTTTTTATCACCATATCTTGTAGCCTGCGCATGAAAAGTTCCATATACCTCATGATCCTTCCTTAAACGATGCGCAACCGTCCGTCCTAAATATCCGCTTGCTCCCAATATTAAGACTCTCATGTAAGACCTCCTCGTAAGACACTACTGTTAATCTAAGCAAATATATTTTACATTATATCCTCATATATTCAAAAAAACTTGACATACCTGTCAAGTTTTTTCAAGATTTATGAGCTTCCAATTTAATTTCCTATTTTATTTATATCTGCGCTTGCGAGCTGCCTCAGACTTCTTCTTACGCTTAACGCTTGGGCTTTCATAGTGCTGACGCTTTCTTACCTCAGCAAGAACTCCCGAGCGGGCGCACTCTCTTTTAAAACGTTTTAAGGCATTATCTAAAGATTCATTATCAGTAACTTTTATCTCTGTGGACATCATCTTTCCCCCCTTCCTTACTATTTCATCCATTGAATGGCGGGAATCTAACAATATTTTCTTTCTATATTATTATACACCCGTGAAAAAGTTTCGTCAATTTTAACCTGGTGGCCACTGCAAACATCGTCCGCCAAGAATATGAAAGTGAAGATGCATTACCGTTTGTCCGCCATTCTCATTACAATTATTGATAATCCTAAATCCATCCTTTGCGATGCCCTGCTCTTTCGCCAAAATGTTTATACGTTTGAATATTTTCTCAAGGAGTGGGTAATCTTCCTCACTTAAAGACTCTATATTATCTATATGTTTTTTGGGAACTACAAGAAAATGTACCGGGGCTTGCGGATTGGCATCCTTAAATGCAATCATATCATCATCTTCATATAAAATATCGCTGGGGATCTCTTTATTGACTATCTTGCAAAAAACACAGTCCAACTGTTTCACCTCCCATAGATATTGTTTTACTAAATAATTTCTCCTAGGACATCTAAACCTTTAAGTTCTTTTAATTTAACAGACAATATGGTATTTCGAATTGATTCATTGCCCTTGGTGAGCACCCTTATATAATTATCCGTGAGACCTTCATATAAATCATCGCCTTTATTATTTTCAAAAAGCACGTCCATTTCTTGTCCGATAAAACGTCTGTTGAAATCTTTCTTCATCCTTGCCGCCAATTCACGCATTGCCTTATTACGCTTATCTTTTATTTTATTATCATTTTGGTCTGTATATTCGTAGGCCTTCGTTCCTCTCCTGGGGGAATAACTGAATACATGCACATGCGAAAAATTCATCTCACGTACAAACTCATATGATTCTTTAAACTCTGCGTCTGTCTCGCCGGGAAATCCAACCATGACATCGGTTGCTATGCCGACATCGTGAATATACTTCCTTAGATTATCCACTATTTCTCTGTATTCATCAGGAGTATATCTCCTGTGCATCCTTTTAAGAGTGGCATCACAACCGCTTTGAAGTGATATATGAAAAAATCTGCAGAGTTTGCTTAATGAGGCCATCTCTTTAATGGCATCCACGGTTAGAAGCCTTGGTTCTAAAGAGCTGAGCCGTATCCTGTCAATTCCATCTATCTCATTAATACCCTTAAGTACATCAACAAGACCGACATTATCTAGATCCCTGCCATAGGAAGATACATGGATACCGGTGATCACTAATTCCCTGAAACCGGCATCTGCCAATTCTTTCGCTTCACCGAGTATTTCGTCATAAGGCCGGCTTCTTACCGGTCCCCGCGCATACGGCACTATACAATATGTACAATAAAGATTACATCCGTCTTCTATTTTTAAACATGCTCTTGTCCTATTTCTGTTTTTATGTACACTTAAATTTTCAAATTCACGATTCTTTTGTATATCGTTTACACTTACGATTCTTTCTCCACTCTTCAGATAGTGCTCCACAAGATCTACGATTCTTTTTCTTTCACCCGTTCCTGCAACAATATCCACTCCTGGTAGCGCCCTAACCTCTTCCGGTTCGGTTTGAGTATAACACCCAACCACCGCTATTACCGCACCGCTGTTTTCGCGGACAGCCTTCCTTATCAAAGACCTGGCCTTTGCATCGCTCCTGCTTGTAACGGAACATGTGTTTATTAAATATATATCGGCTCTATTATTATAGTCTACTATTTTATATCCTCTCTGCTGAAAAAGCTCCATCATTGCCTCAGTTTCATATTGGTTAACCTTACAGCCTAGAGTATACATTCCCACGGTCTTTTCTCGACCATATCGCCTATAAAATTCTTCATTTTTAAGGGATAAATCTACTTCGGTATTGTTGTCTTCCAACCAATCTCAATCCTTTTTTATAAGTTTACATCTAATTAACTTAATTATATTAATCTAACCGGTGATTGTCAACTTATAGATGGCAAAGCTCATATAATATTCGGAGTTACCCGATAGAAGTAAAAATATAATCGCCCTTGTTTTCTTGCCGCAGGGCGATTCAAAAACCACGAATATTATAAACTACTTGTTGAAAACAAGGGTAACCCACTCACCCATCTTTTCCTTTTCCTTGAGTGTAAGCTTACTTTTTGCCGCACTATCCATCACATCGTCAAGGCGTTCTTTTATGATACCGCCGGTTATAAATATACCTCCCGGCCTCAGATTATCTTCGACGTCTTTAAATAAACTGATTATGGCATCGGCAACAATATTAGCCACTATGATATCGGCGCTTGCCTTAATGCCTTCTAATAGGTTATTTTCTCTTAATTCCACAATATCCGCTGCATTATTCAATCCAATATTTTCTTTTGCAACCTTGACAGCCATGACATCCTTGTCCAGTGCAAGAACATGACCCGCCCCGAGTTTTGCCGACGTTATAGCCAAAATTCCCGAGCCGCAACCAACGTCGATAACATCCGCACCCGGCCGCAAATATTTCTGCAGCTTGACTATGCACATATGTGTCGTTTCATGTATACCCGTACCGAAAGCCATACCCGGATTCAATTCTACTATCTTTTCTCCTTCTTTGGCCTGGTAATCTTCCCATTCCGGTTTTACGACTATATGAGGACCTATTTTTATGGGCTTATAATATTTTTTCCAGTTATACCAGGTTGAATCATCAACATCCACGGTATCGACTACCCCGGGGCCCTTATCCAGGTTATAATCAGAAAGTCTGTCAACTCGTTCCTTGATAAGGTTGATTTTATCCATAAGAGACGGACCTTGTTTGAAATAGCACTTTACTGTTGCATATTTAGTACTTTGCATTTCGTTTACCAGCTTTTCATCCAAATAATCCCAGTCGGAATCATCAAAATCAATACTATTATCCTCAATGACAACCCCATCTGCTCCGAAATCATAAAGTATATTGGATATGGCATCTACAGCTTCTTTGCTGGTTTTAACCTGGATTTCAACCCATTTCAACTGGTACCCACTCCCTTATTAAATTAATTTTAATTATATGTCCTTTAGCCGGATATTACAAGAGGGGGTTACTCACCCCCAAATTTATTTTTCATCTTCTGAAATAAAGTTTTATCATCCTTGATTTTACCAAATTCACCAGTATCGGCAGCTCTCAATATTTGTTTCTGCTTTTCATTGAGCCGCGGTATAGCTACCTTCACGGTGACTATTTCATCGCCTCTGCCGTATGCTCTTAGCTTGCTTATACCCTTTCCCTTGAGCCTTATTGTATCTCCCGGTTGTGTTCCTTCCGGTATATTGTAGTTGATATTGCCATCAAGGGTAGGTATCTTAACTTCACCACCCAATGCCGCTACAAACATTGATACTTTAATACTAGCCAGTACATTATATCCTTCCCGTTTGAAAACAGGGTGTTTTTTCACGGTTATAGTCAAAAAGAGGTCTCCGGGAGGCCCTCCTTTTACACCGGGTTCTCCCTCGCCGTGCAGCGTAATTATATGGCCGTTATCAACACCGGCCGGCACTTTTACGGTGACCTTCCTCTTTTTCCTGACTTTGCCTGTTCCTCTGCATTCACTGCACGGATCGGTTATAATCTTGCCCTCGCCGTGACATCTGGGGCAGGTTGAAATAGAGGTCATGTTTCCCAGTGGTGTCTGTCTTACGGTTCTTACCTGGCCGGTGCCATGACACTGCGGACATGTTTCAGGATTGGAGCCGGGTTTAGCCTTACTGCCATGGCATACCGGGCATGTCTCCCATCTGGTTATGTGCAATGTTTTCTCCGCACCGAAAGCAGCTTCTTCAAATGTCATCACGAGCTCCTCCCGGATGTCTGATCCGCGGATCGGCCCATTTTTACGGCTTCTCCCGTTAAAATCATCGCCGAAGAACATATCAAAAATGTCATTAAACGGGCCGCCATTATCAAAACCGCCAAAATCAAACCCTCCGAAGTCGCCTTGATTAAATCCCTGTCCGTCAAAAGAGGAACTGCCAAACCTGTCATACTGCGCTTTTTTATTCGGATCGCTTAGTATGCTGTATGCCTCGTTTACTTCCTTAAACTTTTGCTCCGCCTCTTTATCACCGGGGTGCAGATCAGGATGATATTTTTTAGCTAATGTTCTGAATGCATGCTTAATCTCTTCATCGGTGGCGTCCTTACTGATGCCTAATGTTTCATAATAGTCTTTGTCAGCCATTTTTCACCACCTTCTATCATATCCTGAATACCACAGCCGAATCCTGCCGTGGCATAATAAGGTTTATTCAACCGTATAATCACCATTACCGCTTTCTCCATTTTTTCCTTTATTGTCATTACCTTTATTGTTATCACCTTGCTGCTGATTGGCCTGGCCGTTGTCTGTCTGACTGTATAATCTTGAAGTTATACTGTATAAGGACTTAGAAAGCTCTTCGGAGGCCTTCTTTATTGCGTCAACATCGTCTCCGTCCTTCACTTTTTTGAGTGCATCCGCCTTAGCATTGACATCATCTTTTTCAGCTTTTGTAGCCTTGTCTCCGAGATCCTTCAAGGTTTTCTCAGACTGGTATACCAAAGAATCAGCTTGATTCTTGACATCTATCTCTTCTTTATGCTTTTTATCTTCTTCCGCATATTGCTTTGCTTCTTCCTGCATCTTATTAATCTCTTCATCTGAGAGGTTTGTGGTAGATGTAATGGTTATATGCTGTTCCTTACCCGTACCTTTATCTTTTGCAGAAACATGTACTATCCCGTTGGCATCAATATCAAATGTTACCTCTATTTGAGGGACACCCCTTGCCGCCGGCGGTATTCCGTCCAAAGCAAATCTTCCCAATGTCTTGTTATCCTTTGACATGGCTCTTTCACCTTGAAGAACGTGAATATCAACACTGGTCTGCCCTTCCGCAGCCGTAGTAAATACCTGGCTCTTCTTTGCCGGAATTGTAGTGTTTTTATCAATTATCTTGGTAAACACCCCGCCTAATGTCTCTATACCGAGAGAAAGAGGAGTAACATCCAAGAGTACTACATCCTTGACATCACCTGCCAGAACGCCTCCTTGTATTGCCGCGCCGATTGCCACGCACTCATCAGGGTTAATACCCTTCGAAGGCTCTTTACCCATTATCTTCTTTACTGTTTCTTGAACACAAGGAGTACGTGTAGATCCACCTACAAGCAGTACCTTGTCAACCTGATCGGGAGAAAGGCCCGCATCGCTTAACGCTTGCTTTACCGGGCCCTGTGTTGAATCCACAAGATCGGCTATCAGCTGTTCAAATTTTGACCTGCTGAGCGTTCTTGTTAAATGCTTAGGACCGTTCGCATCTGCACTTATAAACGGAAGGCTTATCTCTGTTGTTGCCGTATTGGATAGCTCTATCTTAGCCTTTTCCGCAGCATCTTTAAGTCTCTGTGTAGCTGTTTTATCATTGCTCAGATCTATTCCGGTCTCGGATTTAAACTCCTGTATAAGCCAATCCATAATTTTTCTATCAAAGTCATCACCACCAAGGTGATTGTTGCCGCTGGTTGCAAGCACCTCAAATACACCGTCGCCTATCTCCAGGATCGATACATCGAAAGTGCCGCCGCCGAGGTCATATACCATTATCTTTTGATTTCCTTCTTTATTTAAACCATAAGCCAGGGATGCTGCCGTCGGCTCATTGATTATACGTAGTACATCAAGTCCGGCAATCTTTCCCGCATCTTTAGTCGCTTGTCTCTGGCTGTCATTAAAATAAGCAGGTACGGTAATTACAGCTTGAGTCACTTTTCCGCCGAGATATGCCTCTGCATCTCTCTTTAACTTCATAAGAATAAAAGCGGATATCTGCTGAGGCGTATAGTCTTTACCATCTATATTAACTTTATAATCTGAGCCCATATGTCTCTTTATAGACATAACGGTCTTGTCCGGGTTGACTATAGCCTGCCTCTTTGCCACCTGTCCTGTTAATATCTCACCGTCTTTTGCAAAACCTACTACCGATGCGGTTGTTCTTTCCCCTTCCGCATTAGGAATAACAACCGGCTTACCCCCTTCCATTACCGACACACATGAAAATGTAGTACCTAAGTCAATACCAATTACCTTTCCCACTATAAAGTTACCTCCTTCTATTTAGCTACCTTGACCATACTCGGTCTTATTACTTTATCATTTAGTTTATATCCTTTTTGCAACACCTCTATCACGATGTTGCTCTCACAATCTTCATCTTCAACTTGAGCAACAGCATGGTGGAGATAAGGATCAAACTCTTCACCCACAGCCTTGATTTCCTTTACATTGTATTTATCTAAAAGCTGATGTATTTGCTTTAATACCATATTAATGCCTTCATAATAATCTTTAAAAGCAGGATCGTCATTAAATGAGTCGACTGCTCTCTCCATATTATCTATTATTGGCAAAAGATCCATAATAAGCTTCTCATTGGCATAGAGTGATATATTGTCCTTTTCCTTCTGAGTTCGTTTTCTATAATTATCATAGTCTGCCATTGTTCTTTTTACCATATCCTGATACTCGCCAAGCTGCTGTTTTAAACTGGAATTCTCTTCTTTTAACCTGCCTATCCCCCTTGTTTTATGAATACCCTCTTTGTGTAAAGTATCCTTTTTTTGTTGCTTGGCTTCAGTATCCTCTTTATTTTCCTTATCCTGTTCTTTTTTGCATTCTTCATCCACCGTCTATCACCTCACTTCCCAAATAAATAATCAGTCAAAATCCTGTTTAACCGAGGACCCACTTCGTCCATTATATCAATGGCCTTTTCATATCTCATCCTTTTGGGGCCGATTATACTTATAGTACCTGCATGTTTCCCTTTTATGTTATAGCTGATTGTTATAATGCTGCAATCTTTGACCTCTTCAACGTTATTCTCGCTTCCTATAGATATATTTATATCATCATCAGACACAGATCCCAGAGATTGCAGAATCAATTCAGTATCTTCAATAAATGAAAGTATTGTCTTTATTCTATCGACATCATGATATTCGGGAAAATTAAAGAAATTTGTTTTACCCTCTACAAGAACCTCGGTATCCGCCTCGGACATGAGTAAATTCTTTATAACATTTACAATCCCTCTTACATCAAACGGCAGATCCACACAGGTCTGTAGCTCTTCTATCATTTTCTCATCTATCTCTTCCACATTATGCCCCTTGAGTATACGGTTGAGACTTAGATTTAAAATATCAACTTCTTTGGCACTTATAGTTTTGGTAAGTTTAATAATATTATCATTGATTGTACCTGCATTTGTTACTAGCACAACAACCAATGCGCTCTCATTAAACCTTAAAAGCTCCACTTGCATTATGGTGCTTCTCGCCACATGCGGTGTCAAAGCTATAGATGTATATTCGGTGAGATCAGAAACGATCTTAAGCGTTTCACGGAGCAGCTTGTCTATTCCTCCGATCCCAAGGGCATTTAAATACATCGGATCGTCTGTATGGCTCATCATATGTCTGTTAATGAGAAGTTCATTGACATATGCCCTGTACCCCTTGTCCGATGGTACCCTTCCGGCAGATGTGTGCGGCTGTTCCAAATAGCCCATATCTTCAAGATCAGCCATCTCATTTCTGATTGTTGCTGGGCTTACTCCAAAATCATAGTTTTTGGCCAGGGTCCTTGACCCAACAGGCTCTGCAGTAGCTATATAGTTCACTATGATAGCCTCTAGAATTCTCTTCTTTCTGCCTGTAAGAATCATTAACCTCACCTCTGTTAGCACTCATATTAGGGGAGTGCTAATTTACGATTATAAGATTATCACTACATACTGAAATTGTCAATACCATAAAACATGATATCAATCCATAAATTCCATAAACACCTGATTGGATAAATCAATTCCCTTATTAGTCAGATACATTTTATTATCCGCTACGTTGATAAGACCGAGACTCAATAACTTGTTTACAGATTTACCATAAAGGTCAAATAAGGAATGCCCAAAACGTTTTTTAAAATCATTTATATCTATACCCTCAATCAGCCTAAACCCTGTAAAAAAATACTCCTCCATTTCATTTTTCTTGTCTATATATTCACGTTCGGTAACAGCAGAATCTCCATTTTTGACCGCGTCTATATATTTCTCCGGTATTGTTTCATTGGCATATCTGTATCCCTTATAGTAGGAATGAGCGCCTGCGCCTAGTCCAATATACGAGGCATCCTTCCAGTAAATCAGATTGTGTTTACATTCATAACCTTTTTTTGCGAAATTGGATATCTCATAATGAACATAACCCTTGGACTGCAGTATATCTGCCGCCTTCCAATACATCTTACGTTCGGTATCCTCATCGGGAAGACACAGTTTGCCTGCATCAAGCATTTTCTTAAAAGGAGTACCATCTTCAACGGCCAGGCCGTAACAGGAAATATGTTCAGGATTTTTTTCTGCTATATCATTTACAGTGGATAGCCAATCACTCAGCGTCTGATCAGGCAACCCGAACATCAAATCCACATTTATATTATTAAAACCGGCTCTCCTTGACTCCTCATAGTCTGCTATGAACTCCACACTGTTGTGTATCCTGCCTAATTTTTTGAGCAGTCTGTTATCCATTGACTGAGCGCCGATGCTAAGACGGTTTACACTGGACTTAAGCAGGCCAGCTATTTTTTCTTTGTCCAACGTTCCGGGATTTGCTTCAGACGTAAATTCTATACCGTTCTTAAGAGTGAATATATCGGCCAGGCCGCACGCCAGCCGTGCAAATTGCCCCGGGCTTAAAACCGTCGGTGTACCGCCCCCTATAAACACCGTATCGATATCAGTCTCTTTATAGCCGCCCGCCTCTTTAAGCACCGCATCAATGTAATCATCAATAAGATATTCCTTGGATGGATAAGAATTAAAATCACAGTAAAGGCATTTTCTTACGCAAAAAGGAATATGCACATATAAACCCAGCCCCATTAATCATCACCAAGCTTAAGTACCGACATAAATGCCTCCTGGGGTATCTCAACCTCTCCTACTTTTCTCATGCGCTTCTTACCTTGCTTCTGCTTTTCGAGAAGCTTCTTCTTCCTGGTAATATCCCCGCCGTAGCATTTGGAAAGCACATCCTTGCGCAATGCCTTCACGGTTTCCCGTGCTATAATCTTAGAACCCACCGTAGCTTGTATAGGTATCTCAAAAAGCTGCCTGGGAATGGACTCTTTAAGCCTCAAAGCTATCTTCCTGGCTCTTTCATATGCCTTGTCCTTGTGCACAATTATTGAGAGGGCATCCACCATCTCACCATTAACCAGAATATCAAGTTTTGTAAGCGACGAATCTTTATAACCCTTAAGCTCATAATCCAATGAAGCATATCCCCTTGACCGGGACTTCATAGCATCAAAGAAATCATATATTATTTCATTTAGCGGCAGCTCATATTCCAGTATCACCCTGTTTGTATCAAGATACTGCATTCCTTTGTATACCCCTCTGCGCTCCTCACACAGTTCCATGATCGGCCCTATAAAATCCTTAGGCAGCATGACATTGGAGTCGGCAATAGGCTCCTCTGTCTTTTCAATCTCAGTTGGGTCAGGGAAATTAGTGGGATTGTCCAGATATACTACCTCTCCATCTGTCTTGGTTATACGATAAACAACAGTTGGTGCTGTCGTAATAACATCAAGGTTATATTCCCTTTCCAGTCTCTCCTGGACAATATCCATATGCAGAAGTCCCAGAAACCCGCATCTAAAACCGAAACCCAAGGCTATGGAATTATCCGGCTCGAATGTCAGTGATGCGTCATTGAGCTGCAGCTTCTCCAATGCAATCTTAAGTTCCTCGTAATTACTGCTGTCATATGGATATATACTGGAAAATACCATAGGAGGTATCCGCTTAAAACCCGGAAGCGGCTGCGCAGCAGGATTCTCATCATCAGTGATCGTATCCCCCACCCTTGTATCCGAAACATCCTTCATGCTCGCGGCTATATACCCGACATCACCGGCCTCAAGCTCATCACAAGGTACGGGCTTAGGCCGAAATAGACCGAGCTCGGTAACCTCGGAGACCAGGCCGGTAGACATCATCCTTATCCTGGAGCCTACTTTCACGCTTCCTTCCTTAACCCTGACAATAGCAATCGCGCCCTTGTAGTTGTCATAGAAGGAATCAAATATAAGAGACTTAAGCGGGCCTTCTTCATCACCTTCAGGATATGGTATCCTCTTCACAATGGACTCAAGAACATCTTCAATTCCTATACCCTCTTTGGCAGACGTAAGGATGGCCTCGGAAGAATCAATACCCAGGACGCTTTCAATCTCTCCCTTTACCATATCGGGCTGTGCACTGGGAAGATCAATTTTGTTTATGACGGGTATAAGCTTAAGGTCATGTTCCATGGCAAGATAGGTGTTTGCCAGTGTCTGTGCCTCTATCCCCTGTGTGGCATCTATCACCAGAAGTGCTCCGTCGCATGCCGACAGACTTCGGGATACCTCATAGGTAAAATCCACATGGCCGGGGGTATCAATCAGGTTTAATATATATTCCTGCCCGTCGTGTGCCTTATACACTAATCTGGCAGGCTGTAGCTTTATGGTTATCCCTCTCTCCCTTTCCAGATCCATATTATCCAGCACCTGATTTTGCATTTCTCTTTCGGTAAGTACCCCGGTTTTTTCTATCAACCTGTCAGCCAATGTAGATTTACCATGGTCAATATGAGCTATAATGCAAAAATTTCTTATATGTTTTTGTCTTTCCGATATCATATTATTTCCCCTTATTTTTGAATTGAAAAAGTCAGACCTTCTTATCATATCTGTGCTAACTTCCAGACAGCCGGTACAAAATTTATATAAATTAATGCTAAATAACAATTATATACTGTTTGCTATAGATATAATTATATCATAAATATTTTTTACTACCCAACCATATGAAATTTAAAAGGCATGGCTTAAAATAAATACCATGCCCTGCATATTTATAATCTATCTGATGGGAATACTTACGAGTTCTTTGCCAAACAGTACAAACTTAAAATAATCGTCATGGACTAATATATTAAAAATACTTACCGTTCTCATGCCCTCAACGTTTTTATAAAATAGATAATCTACGGTCACCAGGCCGACCGTCATGAGCAAAAATACCGTCAAAGCAAAACAAACTCTCCTCTTAATAAAACCTTTGTGTTTCCTGTTTTCCTCTACCCTGCTCATGTTTTGCTACCTCTTTTCGTTCTCCTTTATAACCTTTGCAATCGTATCGGCAACATATTTTGTGCTGTTTAACGCTTCATTCAATGTATTATGATTGCTCCCAATCTCAATAAGAGTAGAGTTGGGCAATAAATTCTGATTATAGCTGCCATAGGGTTTGGTCTCCACATTTAAACTCATGCCCTGCGCCGCTTGATTTAATGTTTTATGCAGGTTCTGTGCAAAGGCCAAATTCTCATGCCAGTCTTCCTTCTGCCCTGCCGTCCTTCTTGTACCCACAACCCACATGACCTTCGCCACTCTTTCACCATTGCAGTTCATCACATACTTCCGCCTGAAGGATTTGTTTGGAAGTTTGTCGGGATCGGGTACCTGGGTCGTATTCTTGTTAATTACCTCAGCAAAGGCATCCCTATGTACATCAAATGCATACTTTATAGTCGGATATTTCTGCAAAACCTTTTTAATACCCATCTTAGACCGTCCATAAGAGTTTTCATATGGCACATCATAAACAGTCTCATCGTGAATAACCGATATACCCTGATTCTCCAGGTGCTTTTTCAACCCTTCGCCTACTCTCACCATATTATTTTGAGGATCTAAGGTCCTGTCCACATCATCGACCTTATATTTAGAAATATATGCCTCCCTTGTATGAGTATGATATATAAGGACAAGGGGCTTATCGGAATCCACGTTAATCTCATTGATCTTTTTTTTATTATCATCATTAGCCGCCTTATCTGCCTCCGGCTTGGGTTTGTCCGGCTGTTTTATAGGTGCAGGTTGCTTCTCTGTCCCCGCCGCTGAAGATGCATTTTTTACATCTACCATGCCTAACATAGGCAGCTGGTTTTTTAATATGGACAGCGGCTCATTAAGATCAATATCCGCTACATATCTCACCAGCGAAGTCTTCATATCATATTCGGGAAGCAGTCCGCACTCTTTATATAAAACCTCTATGGTAGGAGAAGCGGCATTAATAAAATACTTAAGCATATCATCGGAAAATAATTCTTTCCGGCTATCGGTACTGTCCGCTGTAACGGCTTCATCAGCAGCCGGTTTGTCTGTAAAAAACAACATGCTTCCGATTGCTATGCACAATATGATTATGCCTATGCCGAGACAGTACATGATAGTCGAAAATTTTATAAAATGTACCTTAGACAAATTAAACACCCTCTTTTGCAATCTTAAAAAAGATATATTCAAAAGAGGGCTCTATTATTCTATATATTTGTCAAAGCCGGATGAATAGCACGATCCAATCCATCGGATATTATGCCGGATATGCTGTCTATCAGCTCATCAGCCTCTTTGGGAGTCACCACCAGATTTGCCTCAAAGGGAGTCAGGACCTCTCTTATCATATTGTATTTCTGTCCCTCGCTCAAATCATCCATAAACTGATATTCATTAGGATTTCCACCCTGTTTCTTCATGGAATCAATAAGCATTTGTATAGCATCCCGGGCTACTGTAGCAGCGTCCACCACCGTGGGAAGTCCTATGGCAAGCACCGGAATACCCAGGGTTTGTTTATTTAAAGGTGTCCTGTAATTACCTAGGCCGGAGCCGGGATTGATACCCGTATCTGAAACCTGAATGGTGGTGTTTACCCTCGTAAGCCTTCTAGAGGCCAGAGCATCTATAGCAATAACTACATCAGGTTTTGTCCTGTCTACTATTCCCCGTATTATATCGGTTGTTTCTATACCGGTAATTCCCAATACTCCCGGAGCTATTGCGCATACCGGCCTGTATCCTTTATCTATTTCATTCGGCGCATATTGAAATATCTGCCTTGTCACTTGTACCCTGTCAACTACTTTAGGCCCCAGCGAGTCCGCCGTCACATTCCAGTTACCCAGGCCCACTATGAGAACCAAGCTATTATCATTTAACTGAAGCAAATTCTTAAGCTCTACAGTTAGCAGTTTGGATACTCCTTCATTGTATTTAGGTTCATTATCCATAAGCCCGGGCGCCTCTATGGTTATATAATGACCGATCGGCTTTCCCATGCTCTTGGAGCCTATTTCATTAAAAACATGGACACGGCTTACCGTAGCATCGCCGGCATTTACTTCCTCCACTTCTACTCCGGGAACCTCACGTCCCGAGCCTTCTTTATAAAGCTCTCTCGCCTCAATGGCAAGGTCAGTACGAACTGAAATCATATCAATCACCTACCTCAATTCTGTCGGTACAAAAGCGTCTATTATACCTATTACAAAAGCTGCAATAAGAGCCCCCCAGATATTAGTGTGCATTGTAGGGGCTATAAACTGTGCAATGTATATAACCACAGCTGATACGACAAATCCAACAATTCCCCTTCCATGTGGAGATATCCTCTTGCCGAATATAAGCTCCACCACATATCCTAAACCTGCTATAACCAAAGCTGCGATAAGAGCACCCCAAAAACCGGATACACTAAAACCCGGTACTATAAACCCGACTAGCATCAAAACTATTGCTGATACAATAAATCTTATCACTGCGCCTAACATTATAATCACCTCCGGTTTTATATTTACCATTTTCAATATTTTTATGCCACAAAGCCACCGTCATAGCATATTATGCCCTTTTATTCGTATTACTATCTTTATTGTTGAATTTAACAGGATTTAATGTTAAAATAATATAGATTAATTGGAGGTGAAAAGTTTGGCAAACATAAAATCAGCAAAAAAACGTATTGAGATAGCTGAAACAAGAAGGGTTAGAAACAGAGAAAGAAAGTCTGTCATTAAGCACTGGGAAAAGGAATTTGAAAGTTCATTAAACACCGGTGATATTAGCAAAGCTGAAGAAAACTTAAAACAATCCGTAAAATATATCAATAAGGCCCGCAGTAAGGGAACACTGCATGCCGGCACGGCAAGCAGAGAGGTATCCAGGCTGACAATACGTCTTAACAAAGCTAAGCAAAATCCCACAGAAAAAGAAGCATAGTATAAGCGTACGCATGTACGCTTTTATTATGCCTGCGCAATAAACTTTTCTAATGCAAACTGCTCGTCAAGCACACCTGTTTTAACATTCAAATCCATCTTGAGACACCTTTCCAGCTGGAGTTTTAAATCCTTAAGTTCGTATTTTTCTGCCTGCTTATACATCTTTTTTACGGCAAAGTCCCTAAGCCCTGTTTTTTCTTTTATGACAGAATTGGATGAATCTTCATCCATTAGAGACCTTATCTGAAAAAGAAGTCTATACTGTCTGACTATCATCCCGTTTATATAATAAAAACCGTATCCCAAAAGCGTCATGTCCCTGTATAGTTTGAGCGCTCTGGACCTGTCGCCGCTGCCAATGGAATCAACCATATCAAAAATCCTGTCTTCTAACTTTATGGGTAATATGTCTTTTACATCAGCATACCTTATGCTGTCTTTGTCAAATGCATAGGAAATAATCTTTTGGATTTCATTGGAAAGATAATATAAATCGCCTGACAGAGTCGAAAGATAATTTACCGTAGCGCTGTCCGCTTTCTTCCCGTAATACCTGAAACATCCCGATATCCAATGAATTAATTTATCTTCCTTAAGCATATCAAAACGAACGATGTTATCCGATCTTTTAAATTTATTGTTTAAGGACTTATATTTTTTTATATCGTTCAATTTTATAACTACGCAATTTGTATCTATAATATTATCAAGAAGGCCTGTTATAAATTTTCCCTTTGACGCAACGGCCTCCTGTTCCACAACGATAATTTTTTTCTCGTCCATCATGGGCGGTGTAATAAAGCTATCTTCTATGCCTTCTGTATCTGCGGTAATTGTATGGTAATTAATCGTTTTTGCAATCCTTACATACCTTTTATTAATCATCCTTATGACATATTCCTTCATAAAATCATTGGGTCCATTAAATATGTACACAGTCTTTAAATCGTTGATTTCTGTTTTTAAAAACTGCTTATAATCCATTTTGCTCACTCCATCTTTTCACACTAATGTACTTTCCGTCAGTATTTATTATAACAGCTCCGTCTTCGTCTGTCCTGTATATCTTTGAATAACCGGATAATCTGGTCAGCACTCCGCTATTAGGATGGCCATAGTTATTTTTGCCCACGGATATAACCGATATATTTGGGTTTGCCTTATTGAGAAAAGCAGCGGTAGACGAGGTGGAGCTACCGTGATGCGCCACCTTTAGTATATCCGTATCTATATCCAGTCCGCTTTTAAGTATACCATCCTCCCCCTCCATCTCAATATCCCCCGTATAAAGTATGTCCGCCCTGCCATATGTTAAATTAAAGACAAGAGAGTCGTTGTTTACATCTATTTTGTCGTGAGAAGGATTGAGTACGTGTATTTGTACCTTTCCTATGCTCAGCTTATCCCCGCGATTCAGATAGGTTATAGGGATATTTTTACTTGACGCTATCCTCTCAAGCTTGTCAAACAGAGGATTGTCCTCCGGCCTTTCACCCAGGAATATACGACCCACCCTTATATTTTCCAGCAGTGCAATTATACCTCCCATGTGGTCATTGTCCTCGTGGGATACAAAAACAACGTCTATATTCCGCATGTGATTAGCCAGAAGATAGGGGACAAGGACGTCCTCCCCCACATCAAAATCCGAATACTTTGTTTTCACCGAACCGCCGCCGTCAATGAGCATCTTAGATGTGCCTGCACATATAAGGCTGGAGTCCCCCTGGCCCACATCTATAAAAGTAATGAGTGCATCCTTATATACAGGCTGATAGAATACACCGAAAAGTATGATAGCCGCCAGTGCAGGTATTATAATTTTTTTATGTGATACATCAAATAAACCAATGGATATAAATACCATCAGATAATAACATACTATCACGAAAAAATAAGGCCGCTGGATAATCAAATTTGAGGCTGGCAGAGACGATATACCGCCCGTAATGGTGACAGCCAGTCTTATGATCACTGTATTTATCAATGTAAAGATATAAGAAATCGGCACAAAAATACTCCCTATTATAATGCTTATTATTCCCAATATAAATATCAAGGGAATCATAGGGACAACAGCTAGGTTAGCCAATAGTGAATATACCGGCAGTCTATAAAAATAGTATATGGATATGGGCAGTACACCTAACTCAGCAGACAAAGTGAGCGCAACAGATTCCACTATGTAGCCTTTAAAAGATAGCATATTGGACAGTTTTTTGTCAAAAAGAATTATGGAAAGTGTTGCGCCGAAGGACAGCTGAAACCCTATATCATATAACTGAAGCGGGTTTATAAAAAGTATGATAAGCGCCGCTAGCGCAATGGAAGAGAGAGTATCTGTCTCTTCATCGTATGTTTTCCCTATAAGTATGACCGCAGCCATGATAAAGGCGCGGGTAACCGATGGCATGGCGCCGACCATAAGCGTATAAAAACCTATAGCCGCCAAGGCGATCGTATTTTTCTTACCCTGGCCGATCTGCAAAAACCTGAGTACATAAAATATAAAAGACAGAAGTATATTTACATGAAGTCCTGATATCGCCAGGGCATGTATTATGCCGGTATCAATGAAATCGTTTTCTATACCGCTCTCAAGATTGGTCCTGTCACCTATTATAAGGGAATTTAAAAAAGAAGATTCTTTTCTTTGATAAAGCCTGTTTATAG
>DHDL01000036.1:369-1869 GCA_002399345.1 Thermoanaerobacterales bacterium UBA4877 | reverse complement strand
ACCGAGCCCGTTGCGTATACACCTTTTCTTTTCAGGTATTCCCTATAGTTAAAACCGCCGGGATTTGTTTCACCCCTAGGTATCTCAGTCTTTACCTTAATCCTGAGCGTGTCGCCGTATTTATAGTTTTTGTCCGGATTATACACCCGCAGAAGGATGGCCTGGCCCTTTTGTGGTTTTACTCTGTAGCTTGTCCGCCCGTCCTCAACCACCGGTGCATCGTTTACTATTACGTCCAGATCATAAAGCGTACCCTGCTCATAGCTACACTGTACATTAAAAAACAATGAAGAATACAAGGCCCCGAAGATCATGGCCAGGATAAGAATTAAAAAAGTTATGTCACGTTTATTATTCTCCATAAGTGAAACGGCAGCAACAGATAGAAATAAAACCAATAATAATGCAACGGGCGGCCACATGGTATAATATAGAATGATTCCACAGATATAAGCTATACATATGTAGAAAAGTGGCCGGCTGTAAATAAAACCAAACGATATACTTTTTAAGTATTTCTGTGTACTCTGCATTTTTATATGCTCCCGCTTCATTATATACAACCATTATATAACACACTGTCCTCGTGTTACAATGAATGAGTGGCAAATCTGAAAATAAAAAAGAGAGAACATCATTTCTCCCTTTTTACCAGAATCTACAGATCATTATTTTTTAGTTAAGTTAACCGATTTTAATACCTCTGAAAGCAATACGCCTGCAATAACTCCTGCCGCCCCCTGCATTACATTGGAGGGCACGCTGGCCACTGCCGCACCATATCCGAACATTACGAGTGAGGCAATAAAGTAGCCGAATACCATCCATATCTCCGCAACTGTAAAGGCCAGGGTCTTTCCGAAAGTTCCCCTGTTTTTATTCAACGTAAAATATCCGGCTATTACCCCCACAAATCCCTTTATAACCAGCGACCATGGAATCCATATGGCATATCCTTTCAGGAGATCTGCCAGTGCAGATCCTACACCGCCGGCGATAAAACCCATTTCCGGCCCTAAAAGAAATGCCGATATGATAATAAATCCATCTCCAAGGTTTACATACCCTTGAGTTGCCACGGTAGGTATATTTATAACCATCGTACCGATTGCTACCAACGCCGTAAGCAGGGCACCGTAAACCCAAAACTTCAGATCTTTCTTCATCAAATCATCTCCCGTAGTTGTGTCTTATACAATTATACTACAAAATTGTATTGGTTCAATCGATACAATTACGAGACAATGTATATCGTACCTATGAATTTCTACGGAAAATCAGCTTCTCAACCTCTGCAACTAATAAAATTAACAGTGATAAACCTACCACATACAACCACTGCATACCTCCTAGAGAGGATATTTTGAAGACTTCACTAAGCAAAGGTATCTCCAGCAGCAGCTGAAGCCCAACACCCAAGAGCAAAGAAAACAACAAAAATTTGTTTGTTGTAAAACCAAGCTTGAAGATAGATTCTCTGTTTGAGCGGGCATCCAAGGA
>DHDL01000036.1:0-233 GCA_002399345.1 Thermoanaerobacterales bacterium UBA4877 | reverse complement strand
TATCTCCTGCCGATCATAAATGCGCTGATTGACAGGCCGCCCATAATAATACCCTCTATCAGCATCTGTATACCAAGGCCACCAGCAAAAACACTCTCATCCCTGGCTCTTGGCCTGGCATCCATAACGTCGGGAGACGGGGGCTCCATACCTAATCCTAATGCCGGCAGGCTGTCTGTCACCAGGTTTATCCAAAGAAGGTGAATAGGCAGCAGCGGCTGGCCTAATCCCAA
>DHDL01000024.1 GCA_002399345.1 Thermoanaerobacterales bacterium UBA4877 | reverse complement strand
ACCTATGAGGAATTGAAACAAACGCTCACCCTGGCTGATTGGGAAGCAAAGAAGAAGGTTTTTAGACTACCTATGAGGAATTGAAACATACTGACAGGCCTTATAATACTAATTTCACTCATAGTTTTTAGACTACCTATGAGGAATTGAAACTTGCCCAGCCGGCCGGGATCCGCAGCTGTATCGGCGTTTTTAGACTACCTATGAGGAATTGAAACCCGATTTTGATTCTCCTCATCTCCTCACCTCCTACCGTTTTTAGACTACCTATGAGGAATTGAAACTTCTCCGGTTCATCAGTATGGAAAGTGCGGAACCTTTGGTTTTTAGACTACCTATGAGGAATTGAAACAGAGGAAAGTCAAAGCGATGCCGCATCTCATCAAAGAGTTTTTAGACTACCTATGAGGAATTGAAACGATTCTCTTAAAGAGGCTGAGAAGCAAGCTAAGGAACAAGTTTTTAGACTACCTATGAGGAATTGAAACCTCCCGCCATCATAGTCAGAACCGCTGTCATAAGTAGTTTTTAGACTACCTATGAGAAATTGATATAAGGACGAGAGGCTTACACATGCAGTTAAAACACCCTATTAAATCCGGTAAAGTAACAGTGCCCAAATCATAAAGGTGAGATTACTCCCGGTACTTTGAACAGTATTTTAAAACAAGCTATAGCGTATACTTCCCGGGCCTTCCGGGCTGCATAAGCTGCGGAAATGATTTTGAAGATGCACAGAAGCAAGCTGCTGATGCATTAGGATTGCATATATATGGTATGGAAAAGGACGGAGACGAAATACCTGTTCCGTCAAAATCAATAAATATAGATCCCAAAACAGCAAAGGGATATATAGTATCTCCTATTACTGTTTTTCCTGATCTCGTGAAAAATGAGCTGGATAACAGAGCTGTAAAAACTAACCTGACTATACCGGCCTGGCTAAAAGAAATTGCGGAGAAGCAGGGCGTTAATTACTCAAAAGTATTTCATACTGCATTAATGGATTATCTGGAGATTAATCAGCCGCATCGCTGATAAATCCTTTTAGGTTTGCCTTAACCTGGCACTTAATGTGATAAAATAAAATTAAGGGAGTGGTAATATGATGAAACGAAATGTAAAGGCAGTACTAAGCATATTATTGGTGTTTGCCCTGCTCATACCCTGTATAGGATTTGCCGCAGACACGCCTAAGACTCCTGTGGCAAGCTCCCATCATATAGCCGGCCTGGCCGATGAGCCCGTGTATGATTCCAATGTAAAGGTATATATAGAGGGCAAGCTCGTGGACTTCACTAAGACCCAGGAGATAAAAAAAGTAGACAATGTATATAAGGCAGTGACGGTAAACAACCCCATTTTGACTGTACGCGGCCGTACAATGATGCCCTTAAGGGCCTTTGTATATTACATTACTGATTACGTTAATCAGCGTAAGGGCGATTTAGGAACATATACGAATCCAGGAGATATTATCTTTTGGGAACCCTACACAGAAGAGTCTAAAAGGCCCGATGGTTTTAAGATTGATAAGGTCAGATACTCTAATTCCCCCGAAGACAACAGGGACATCCTCTTTGGAGTAAGGATGCTGTATATACAGGTTGACACTAATTTAGGTACTAATAACAAAAATGGCACACATGGTTATCACCTGTATAAGGCTGACGTTCCTCCACTGATAATGGACGACGGCGTAACATACCTTCCCTTGAGGGCAGAGGCCAATACGTTTGGTTACGGAGTCAAATTCGACGAGAAGAACAACAGCGTATATATTTCCAAGAACCTACCCATACAATACGGAAATGGTTTTAAGATAGTTACAGAGGCTAAGAACCCGAAAGATTATAAGGTCGGTGATAAGGCATTCAACTGGGGGACCGGAACACTGGATGAAATAATATATTTTGATGGCACTTCTTCTAATTTAGGGCCATATGTAGAACCGTGGAAATAAGGCGGATAGATACCTGCCTTATTTTTTCTTGAGGGCAAAAGCCTTCTTTTTTTATGGAGGTGATTAGATGATTCAAGGCAGTAAATTGCTTAAAAAGGAGGTGAAAAAAGAACCGATGAAAAGGGCAGTGTCACTGCTATTATCGGCAATAATGATATTAGCAGGCATCACATGTTCACCCACGGAGGTAATGGCGGATACAGATACCCCCATAACAACGGACAACGGCGTTACCTATTCAACGGTACACGTACACAGAGAACTTACGGCAGAGGAATATCAAAAGAACATTGACGAGGGAGGCGACCCCAATACCTCCGACAACCCCGTAGGAAACCGACTTCAACCAGTGGATACCGACCGGGCTTGCAGATCAGGTAAGTCCCAGCGGGAAGACATACGACCTCAGGTATGATAGGAGCAAGGGCATGTACTATATGGCTCAGCCGGGCGGCAGGTGGGGCACAAACGGATGGAACTATATCAGGTATATTAAGGATGAGGATGACAACTACATCCCTTTAACAAGCCTGAAAGACTCCGAAGGACAGCCCCTTCCCATAGTAAAGGGGCCTGACTGAGCAGATAATGTTAAAATATTAAGCAAGGACTATGTGGTCGTACCCTCGACAGCAGCTAAAAGCCTTTGTATACAACACTGACGTTGGCTTTGATATGGGCACATTTCATATACCTTTCTAAAGAATATAGATGTTATCTTTACTTAAACTTTTAACATATGAAACAGTTACTATATAATATCCCAGATACAGTCTGTATTATATGTTATAAACTATAGTTATTATGAAGAATTTTTTATGGCAAAAAACCTTTTCTTCTGATATAATATCATTAGAGTTAGATATATAATAGATAAAAGATAAAATGGTTTTTAGAATACCTATAAGGGTTTGAAACGATAGTTATTTTTATATCATTATTTTTAGATTACCTTACAAGGATTAAAAAACACATATTTAATTTTGTGAGTTATGAAATATTTTGCTAATATTATTGGAATGTCTTGTTATATAGTGTCAAATATGGATTTAAAACTGTAGATTATTAAACCGGCGTCTCCTAATTGTATAGTCTTTTGACTTATAATAATAAAATTGCATAATAAATTTAGAGTTCAATACAAAAAAGGCAACTTTTATAAGAAGTTGTCTTTTTGCATTTGATTTTATTAAAAGCATGATGCTATTATTGAATATTATTGATTTATTTACAAAAGATATATGCAGGAGGTGATATTGTAAATGCAACTTTCTAAAAAGGAATCGTTATTGCTTAAGGATCAGAAAGAGCATGAAGACATGTGCATAAAGAAGTATAATAAGTATGCTAATCAGACAAAGGATGCTAATTTGAAGAATCTATTTACTGATTTAGCTAAAGAAGAACAGCAGCACCTTAACACTCTTAATCAGATTGAAAGCGGCCAGGCCCCAAATCTTTCCGCTGCCGGCTCTCAGCAGCAGAGCAGTGGTGCGCAACAGAATCAGGCCGCATCAATGCCACAGGGAAGTAACGCTACAGCAGCAGATGCGGAGATGTGTACCGACATGCTTTCCACGGAGAAGTATGTATCAGACACATATGATACCGCGATTTTTGAATTCAGGGATCATGCCACAAGGGATGCTTTAAACCACATACAAAAAGAAGAACAGCAGCATGGAGAGAAAATTTATAATTACATGGCGAGTAACGGTATGTACAATGTGCAATAATAGCAGGTGAAGTGACTTTAGCCCTCATTTAAGTTAACACTTAAGCGGGGGCTTTTAAATTTATGTCAATTTATTAATGACATAGATTGGCCATGTTACCCTTGTAATCTACTGGGTATAGCTTATAATACAAACGAAAGGATAAATGATTTATTAAATATATGTCACTTGAAAGGTGACCAAATATGATTAAACTGAGTGTACGCCAGTTTGCTATTATTAAAAGATCAATTGAAAGAAAGGATAATGCCATTGAGGATATCTGCGCGGCTTATAAAATCAGCAGAAGAACCGCATATAGAGAGATAAAATCTATAAATCAGGAGATTGGAGGCTATGGCCAGGTTTTATCCAATTCTAACGGCGAGTTGGATATTAATGGGAATATAGGTGACCGGGAGAAACTAAAAAACGATTTGCTTGATTGTAAATTATCACCGAGTGTTGATCAACGGAAAAAATTGATACTGTCTGAACTTCTGCAATTGAAACAGCCAGTGAAAATGCAATACTTCGCAAAAAAATATGGAGTGTCTGCGGCAACAATCAGTTATGATTTAAAAGACTTGGATGATTGGTTTACTGCTCATAACCTACTGCTTATTACTAAACCCGGCTATGGTGTGCTGGTCAAAGGGGATGAGAGCGATTTCAGAAGGGCCATCGTTGATTTTTTGTATGAGAATACGGATACTCACACCCTCGTTAAGTTTTTAAACAGGAGCAGCAAGGAAAAGGAGAACAAGAACAGTATAGAAGAATCCCTGGTGGGAATTATTGATACAGATACGATTATAGCTATAAAAAAATCTGTTAAGATGCTCTCGGACAGATTGGATTTCAACATCATACAGAGCTCATACATGGGCCTTGTAATACATCTGGCACTGGCTATAAAGAGGATAGAATCAGGGGAAAACATAGAGATTGATGCTGGCAAATTAAATG
Source organism: Thermoanaerobacterales bacterium UBA4877 (assembly GCA_002399345.1). GTDB lineage: Bacteria > Bacillota > Thermoanaerobacteria > Thermoanaerobacterales > UBA4877 > UBA4877. The sequence goes on along the minus strand of DHDL01000024.1, from coordinate 5,235 downwards.
AGCTTAAGACTACGGAAGAATATGAATATGCAAAAACGCTGGCCGGCTATCTGGAGGATGAACTGGATATTAATATACCGGAGGGTGAGATAGGGTATATAACGGTGCATCTTAAGGGGGCCAGGTACAGGGCAAATACCGATAGCAGCGGTGATACCTGCCTTAAGGAGTTAGTGGAATCCATGATCGATATGTCCGAGAGAAAATTCGGCATGGTATTAAGTGATGACGGGCTTTTGAGTGATGGTCTACTTACTCATCTTGAGCCTGCTTTGTACAGGCTATATTCCGGCCTGGCCATTCGAAATCCTCTGCTGAATGATATAAAGGCCAAATATACTAAGCTATATGATGATACCAAGGAAATATGTAAGATACTTGAAAGAGAGATAAATCAGCCGATACCGGACGATGAGGTGGGGTATATAGCTATGCACTTCGGCGCCGCCATCGAGCGGAAAGAAAGGAATGCAAGGAAGTTTAATGTGCTTGCCGTGTGTGCCAGTGGTATAGGAACATCCAGGATGATGCTTTCCAAGCTGCGTCTTTTTCCACAGATTAATGTAGTCGGCGCCGTTCCCAGTAGTAAGGTTGATGAGGCTATAAAGAATGAAGACCTGGACCTTATAGTTTCGACCATACCGCTTAAGACAGGAAGCGTAGCGAGCGTCACGGTAAATCCACTGCTGTTGGATGAAGATGTAGAGAAGATAAGATCAGCGCTCAATACCGATCTGATAATGAACAGAGAGTTTGCCAATAAAGCCGGGTATGATTGTGATGTAATCCATATAGCGCGGTACGGCAGGCATTTATTAAACCTTTTGGAGAGGACAGAATTGATGGAGTTAAAAGGTGAAAACTCCAATGATATCATAGAGGAATTTATATCCGGCCTGATAGCAAAGAGATTGATTACCGGTAAAAACAATATCATTAGCAGACTTCTGGATAGGGAGAGTCTGGGAAGGATTGTTCTTCCGGGCAGAGGTTTCGTTATATATCACTGTTCCACTGATGAGGTGAACTTCCCGATAATGGTTGCCGGACGGCTTACCAAAAAAATATCCATGAAAAACCTGCTGGATGAAAAAGAGGATATAAACACCGCATTTTTGATGCTGGCCCCTGAGGATGACAGGGAAGGTATAGAGATCATGGGAGACATAAGCGTTTCACTCATTGAAGATGCCGATATGGTTAAAAATATAACCGCGGCTAAGAACATTTCCGAGCTTAAAAGTATCGTAGAAGATGCATTAAAAAATAAGTATATGGAAGAAATAAAGAGGGTGACAGTCTGATGCTTTTCATCAGTAAATTACAATTGAAGTTGTTTTACGTTTTACTGTATGGCATATGGATAGCGGCCGGTATTTACACCACAATCCACAGTGGTTTTCATTATGGATTATTTGTCATAATATTCGGTTGTGCGCTGGTTACGGTTATTTATTTTATGCAAAAATATTTCATTAAAATGATACATGCGGAAAATAAGGTATTAAAACAAAAGCAAAAACACAGAATAACAAAAAATAGAGGAGAGTGATTTTTATGTCTATACATGCCGTTATTTTATGTAGCTGGGGTGCCACATCCAGTTCTCTAGCCAAAAAGGTATCCGACGAAGCAAAGAAGCAAGGCGTTGATGTGACCGTTGATGCCGGCGGTACTGGGGAGTTCAAAAAGCATGCCGACAAGTATGATGTAGCTCTCTTAGAACCACAGGTCAGGCACCTAAGAAAAGAAATAGAAGGCATCGCAGATAAATACAATATTCCTGTCGATGTGGTTGACATGAAGGCATTTGCCATAATGGACGGCAAAAAGATTTTGGACCAGATAGTGAGTCTTGCCAGCAATAAAAAATAATTAAAGGAGGAATTTAAATGGATGGGGACAGATTCAGTAACAATAGGTTTTTAAAATGGATGGAAGATTCATTGATGCCTGTTCTGGCAAATATTGCACAAAACGTGTATCTTCAGGCGATAAGGGATGCGTTTAGCAGTTTTGCGCTTCCTGTTATATTGACGGGCGCCGTATTCCTCATTATAGCCAATCCTCCCACCGGACTTAACTGGGCCCCAATTAATGCTTGGGCCAACGCTATAAAGCCTATTATGGGTCAGATAAGCATTCCCTTTAACCTCACCTTTGGCATTATGGCCCTTATGGTTGCTTTTGGTACGGCATACAGCTTGGCGGCCCGTTGGGATTTGGATGAGCCGATGACGGGTATAACATCTATGTTGGCTTTTTTAATCACAAGCTTTCCGGCTGAGGATGTAACCAAGGTAAGCTTTGGAGATATCTTGAATTATCTTGGCGGACAAGGACTTTTCGTAGCTATTATTATAGGTATTGTAACAGCGATTATTGTAAGATTCTTTAATAAAAAGGGTCTTGTAATAAAAATGCCGGAGCAGGTGCCTCCGTATGTTGTCAGGAGTTTTATAGCTCTTGTTCCTATGTTCGTAATGATAGTTCTTGCATGGGGCTGTGAATGGATTGTATGGGCTAATTATCATATAACACTTCCCCAGCTGATTATAAACCTGTTTAAACCGCTGGTTGCTGCTTCCAATAGTTATCCGGCTGCTTTAGCAGAGATAATCCTTATGATGATACTGTGGTCGGTGGGGATACACGGCATGAATGTGGTATCATCCATTGCCTATCCATTCTGGATGAGTCAGCTGGCAGCTAATGCACAGGCTGCTGCGGCAGGTACTCAGCTTCCTGGCATTGTCACGGAACCCTTCTTCCATGTATTCAGCCACCTAGGCGGTTCAGGGGTTACATGGCCATTGGTGCTGATGTTTTTGCTTTCATCATCTGTACAGCTTAAGACTATGGGCAAGGCATCTATTGTACCCGCTGTATTTAATATCAATGAACCGATGATATTTGGAGCACCTATAGTACTTAACCCCATACTGATGATACCTTTTATGATAGCGCCTGCCGCTGTTGTAACTATAAACTATATTGCGTTTGCAACAAACATTGTGGCTCGGCCTATTTTACAGCTTCCATTCACTGTTCCCGTATTTTTTAGCGGGTTTATATCCAGTGGTGGTGATTGGAAGGCTATGATACTCCAGCTAGTAGACATGGCGGTTGCCGGCCTTATTTACTACCCCTTCTTTAAAATGTATGAATCACAGCTCTTAAAGGAAGAAAAAACAACAGATAAATAGAAGAGGTGATGAGATGGAATTAGAACAGATTGTATATAACCTGGTTCTTCATGGAGGTAATGCCCGAGCCGAAGCCTACGAAGCATTGGATGAAGCAGAAAAGGGCAGATTCGAGGAGGCTGAAAAACATTTAAAGAAGGCCGATGACGAGTTCTATGCCGGACATGAATACCAAAATATGCTGGTTCAGGGTGATCAGAAGACGACGATAAATTTCTTGGTTGTACATGCACAGGATCAGCTGATGACGGCTTTGGCTGAAAAGAATTTAATAAACAGGATTATTCCGCTGTATAAGCGGCTGGATGCTTTGGAGAAAAAAATATCGGGCTAACCGCCCGCTATTTTTTTATTGCTTTGAATCTGAAAGAACCCATAGCAACCTTCTCTCCGGCTAATAAAAGTATTCTCATCACCCGGTGTCACCTTTCGGCAGCAATAGATAACTGCAACACAAAAATCAACCTTTGACCGACTATTAAAGATATATTATGCTTCCATCGCAATCTTTTGACCGTTACAGAAACATCAATCAACACCCTTAGCAATCTTGGCTCAACCAATATACATATTTGCCCCACATAAAACAATCGGGAGACTGAGGTACATAGGATCAACACATATATTAATCTTCGCTCCGGCCATTTTGGATCGTGCGACCTGAAATGACCTTTGCCCGACTGATAAACATCCGTTAGAACATAGACCAGTCTTTGCTCGGCTGCCATAAGTCCCTTCTAATAATTAGATTTTCCTGATATAATTGATTTATACATGAAGAGGGGTGGAAAATAATGGAAAGTAATTATAAGGTACTAAGCCTGCCAAAGCTTGATAATCTTCAACCCAGCATTGAGTCTACCGCATTAAAACTCATGGAAGAAGCAGGGGAACTTGCACAGGCTATAGGTAAGTTCAGAGGATTAAACGGTGAAAAGGTGGATATGAGTGAAAAAGAGATATTAGACCGTATATCCGGCGAGCTTTTGGATGTTGCCCAGGTTGCCGTATCCATGATGTTTGTTATGGAGGATACCTATGGGGTTAACATAGATGAAAAGGTGGAAGAGCATATAAATAAATTAAAGAGGAAGGGATATATCAAATTAAATAAATGATATAAAGCATTAATATTAATCTAGGCTTATGTCGCCGGTAAGGTTTCCACTAATTTTACCGGTTTTAGGTTTGTTTTCAATACCCGATGTGGATATTCCAAACATAGAATACAAAAGGCATGATTTCGTTAAAGCCTCGGACATTATAAGGCCTCCCAGTGATGTCATTAAAAGCGACTTTTTGCTTACTCCTTTTCCGAATATATAGCTGCCTGTCCATATCCTAATTAATGCATCAAGATTACCTATGTTTTTTTTCATGATTCATACTCCTTTCTCTTGATTTAGTTTGCTCATTTTTTTGTGAAATAAACGTCCATTTTGTATATTTATTTATTATGTATATAATATAGATAGATAAAGAAACGGAGGTAAAAAAATGTATGATGTAATAATAATTGGCGGAGGCCCGGCCGGTCTTACCGCAGGTCTTTATTCAGGCAGGTCGAATTTGAAGACATTGATAATAGAAAAAAATGTGCTGGGCGGCCAGGCCATTACGACGCCCAACATCGAGAATTATCCTGGTTACGTGTCTATAAGCGGGACGGATCTCATCATGAAACTGCAAGAGCAGGTAAAAAGATATAACGTAGAGATAACATATGGACAGATATCTGGTATTCAGCTTAAGAAGGAATGTAAAAAGTTAACCATAGGCGGTAATGAATATAAGGCAAAGACGGTAATCCTTGCTATGGGTGCATACCCTCGGGAGATAGGCATAGAAAGTGAAAAAAGGCTTCGAGGTACGGGCGTATCCTATTGTGCCACATGCGACGGGGCATTTTTTAAAGGAAAAACATTAGCGGTAGTAGGCGGAGGTAATACCGCTGTAGATGACGCAATATTTTTGACAAACTATGCACCTAAGGTCTATGTTGTACACAGGAGAAACGAGCTTAGGGCTA
>DHDL01000003.1:52070-53062 GCA_002399345.1 Thermoanaerobacterales bacterium UBA4877 | reverse complement strand
CTGCCTATTCCACCATCTCGGCACATCAGCATAAACAATTATGATAGAAGTTTGTGGACAAGTCAATATGCTAATTACAGCATTTTTGTAAGTTTAGGTCTTTATATTATTACCGGCATTCTGCCTCTTTTCTCTATAATCCTTATATACAGTAAAGCTATAGGGGGGTTCAGGATTGCTCCTCCATATGCAGGCTGACTTCTATACGAACCAGCGAACGCCTGAGAGCAACCCGAGCACTCTGAAGTTGTAGCTCTCCGGATACTTCATCCATAGCTTCCTCCGCTTCCTCGCGGTCTGTTCTGGCACGCTCGAGATCTATTTCTTCAGGATGTTGCGCAAGAGTAGTATAGATATTGACTTCTTTTTCACTTATTTCTGCAATACCACCGAATAATGCAAATCTTTTTTCAGTCCCTTCATAAAAAATACGAAGAATTCCATCTCCCAGCACAGTAGAAACCGGTTGATGACCATAAAGCACGCCAAAATCCCCATCAATACAACGCATGATGACCATATCGGCCTTTTCCACAAACTTAAGACCGCGGGGAGTTGTAATATTCAGGTTGATTTTTTTATTATTTGCATGACTGGTTTTTTCTTTTGCCATATCAACCACCCTTCGCGCTCTTATATTTTTCGACGACTTCATCAATGGTTCCCACATTAAGAAAATAACCTTCCGGGATATCATCATGAATTCCTTCGATAATTTCCTGGAAACCGCGGATGGTTTCTTCTATAGGCACATGGCGTCCGGGTATGGAAGTAAATTTTTCAGCTACATAAAAAGGCTGTGATAAAAAACGCTGAATCTTCCTAGCCCTGCCAACTATCTTCTTTTCTTCCTCAGAAAGTTCATCCATACCCAGAATAGCAACAATATCCTGTAGATCTTTATACCTCTGAAGAATACTCTGGACAGCCCGTGCTACACGATAATGTTTTGTACCGACAGTATTTGCATCTAGAATACGGGATGAAGAATT
>DHDL01000003.1:48657-51878 GCA_002399345.1 Thermoanaerobacterales bacterium UBA4877 | reverse complement strand
GCAAATGTCGTAGCTGTCGCTGGATCCGTGAAATCGTCCGCAGGCACATAGATTGCCTGTACCGAGGTTATAGAACCGTTCTTTGTAGATGTAATTCTCTCCTGAAGGGATCCGATCTCTGTAGCCAGAGTCGGCTGATATCCTACGGCACTTGGGGTTCGCCCAAGTAATGCCGATACCTCGGAACCTGCCTGAACAAACCGATAAATATTATCAATAAAAAACAAAACATCTTGATTTTGTTTATCTCGGAAATACTCAGCCATCGTAAGCCCTGTAAAGGCGACTCTCATTCTGACCCCCGGGGGTTCATTCATCTGTCCGAAAACTAATGCCGTTTTATTTAGAACTCCCGAATGCTTCATGTCATAATAAAGATCATTTCCCTCACGAGTCCTCTCTCCGACACCTGCAAATACGGAATAGCCTCCATGCTCTTTGGCAATAGAATTAATAAGTTCCATGATGAGTACAGTTTTTCCTACCCCCGCGCCGCCAAAAAGACCTATTTTCCCACCTTTAGAGAAAGGACAAAGCAGATCGATTGCTTTAATTCCTGTCTCAAGTATCTCCGGCGTGGGATTTTGTTCCATCAGTCCGGGTGGGTCTCTGTGGATCGGCGCATGATTTTTTGATTCAATTGGAGACTTATTATCAATCGGATCCCCGAGCACATTTACCATGCGCCCCAGGACTCTCTCACCCACCGGAACGGATATCGGAGCCCGGGTATCTATTACCTCCATACCCCTTGTCAATCCATCGGTATCATGCATGGAGATGCACCGAACCCTATGGTTACCGAGGTGCTGCAACACCTCCAGTACGACGGGATCCCCTTCCTTTTTTACCTTAATAGCGTGATAAAGAGAAGGTACTTCGCCTTCAAAGCGGATATCAACTACCGCTCCTATTATCTGAATGATTTTTCCTATATTTTCAACTGTCATATATTCCACCTTTATTCAGAATATTTGCACTTCCGACAATTTCAGCGAGTTCTTGTGTGATTTCCGTCTGACGTTGTCGATTATACATGTGATTTAATTGATCGGTAAGGTCCGACGCGTTTTTCTTTGCAGCGTCCATATTTACCATCCTTGCAGCCTGCTCGCTGGTATGAGATTCGCAGTAAGCAAGAAACAAACTCATATGAAGATACAAGGGAATAAGATTGTCGATAAAAGTTTCAACATTCGGCTCATATCGGACATCCGTCTGATTATCATTACTACAGGCAGTGACATTATATTTTGTACCTAAGGGCAGTATCTTCTCGACGATGGGCTGATATCTGAGTACATTTTTAAAATAAGTGTAAACTATGAACACTTCCTGAACTTCACCGGACAGATAAACATCAATCAGCCATTTTGCAACCCGTTCACTGCTATAATAAACCTTCGCGTCTGCCACATCTACGACCGAGTGAATAACATTTTTACAATTCTTTTTAAAGAACTCACTCCCCCTTGAACCCACTGAGATGATCCTCTCATTTTTTCCCTGATTCATATGATCCAATGCCGTAGAAAAAACATTTGCATTGTAACTGCCTGAAAGTCCCTTGTCACTCGTCAATACGATATACAAAGATTTATCGACCTTTGTATATCGAAAAAACGGATGTGAAGACGCCTCCACATTCATTTTGAGTTCGTCTTTTTTTCTTTTTAACTCATAATATATAGGACGGACCCCTTCCAGCTGAGCTCGTGCCTTATGAAGTTTTGTAGATGCAACCATATCCATGGCCCCTACGATTTGTTCTACGGAAGTGACGTTAGATATTCTCTGTTTTATATCTCTCAGCGAACTCATAAAATCACCTCCTAACTATAATCATGCTGCTTTTTAACCTCAGAGATCGCGCTTCCTATTTTTTCTTTAAGTTCTTCCGTTAGTTTTCCGGTCGTGGACAGCTCTCTTATGATATTTTCATAATTACCGTTTACATAATTTATTAGATCCTTTTCAAATGCACTAATATACCTGATATCAATATCAGACATGTATTTGTTACTTAGTGCGTAGAGAATCACTACCTGATCTTCGATTGCAACCGGTTTATATTGGGGTTGCTTGAGTACTTCCATAATACTTTCACCATATTTCAAACGATCACGCGTATCCTGACTAAGATCAGAACCAAATTTTGAAAATGAAGCCAGTTCGTTATACTGGGCAAACTCGATCCGAAGAGGCCCGGCTATCTCCTTGATAGCAGGAATCTGGGCACTTCCTCCCACACGTGATACAGATAGTCCCGGATTGATTGCAGGACGAATTCCATTATTAAACAGGTCTGTCTCAAGATAAATCTGTCCGTCTGTAATTGAAATGATGTTGGTCGGAATATAAGCTGAAATATCACCTTCCTGTGTCTCTACAATAGGCAGAGCCGTAAGTGTGCCGCCGCCGTATTCCTCACTCATACAGGCTGCACGTTCCAAAAGTCTGGAGTGCAGATAAAAGACATCCCCCGGATAAGCTTCACGCCCGGGTGGACGTTGGAGAAGCAAACTGATTGCACGATAAGCAGTCGCATGTTTGGACAAGTCATCATATACAATCAATACATCTTTTCCCTTTTTCATCCAATCTTCTGCAATTGCACAGCCGGCATAAGGAGAAATATACTGTAAAGATGCCGAATCGGCAGCACTGGCTAATACAACGGTTGTGTAATTCATTGCCCCCGTTTCTTTCAGCACATTGAGGATACGTGCCACCGTTGAAGTTTTTTGCCCGATTGCTACATAAACACAATTTACATTTTTCCCCTTCTGGTTAATAATTGCATCAATAGCAATTGCAGTTTTTCCCGTCTCACGATCCCCGATGATTAATTCCCGCTGACCTTTTCCGATTGGAACCAGCGTATCAATTGCTTTTATACCAGTCTGGAGAGGCTGGTTAACCTCACTTCGCATAATAACACTGGGAGCTGGATTTTCTATGTTGCGATAGGTATCTGTCTCGATCTTTCCTTTCTCATCGAGCGGCTCACCCAGGGCATTTATCACACGCCCTTGTAAGGCATCACCGACAGGAACTTCCACCATTTTACCTGTCAATTTAACAGGATCGCCCTCTTTAATTCCTTCATCGGATCCCATGACTACAACACCTATACTATCTTCCTTCAGATTCAATGCCATACCATGTGTTCCATTGGAAAACTCCAAAAGTTCACCACTCATTGCACTTTTAAGACCAAC
>DHDL01000003.1:11079-48376 GCA_002399345.1 Thermoanaerobacterales bacterium UBA4877 | reverse complement strand
GTTTTCTTCATCATTTTTAATTTATGCCTCACTGTACCATCATAAATACGCCCATTTACAATACAATAAAATCCACCTATAACCTTTGGATCTACCTCAGTTCTTATCACTATATTTAAATTGAGTTTTTTTGACAAGACCTTATCTATAGATTGAATCTGTATTTCATCCAGTGGTGCGGCTGATACCACTTTTACCTCAACTTTTCTAAAGAATCTGTTCGCCCGGTCAATATACTCATTTAGCACAGGAATAATCAGCAATTCTTGATTATGCTGAATGGCATAATATAAAAACTCCACAAAATGGCTGCTAAGCTTATCAGAAAAAGAATCTATAAAAAACTGCTTTTTAGTCAGATCCAAAATACTCGGGTCAGTTAAAAAAGCATGAACTTCAGGATCCTCAAGTGTATCCCGAAGTAAAATCACCTGCCTAAGATCTGTCTTTAGTGTACTGACATCTTCTGAAAGTGCTAGAAGTTTTGTTACATACTGTTCTTTTAGTTTTGCCAATTTACCCCCTCCATCTGAGCCAGTGCCTCATCGAACAGTCTATCCTGGGTTTGCTGATCCATATTTAGCGTGACATACGTCTGGGCTATATCAAAAGCAAGTTCGATGATATATTGACGTGATTCCTCCTTAATCCTTTTCTCATCAGCTAAAGCCGTATCGGCAGAATGCTTTTTAATCTCATTTGCCACGGTTTTGGCTTCTTCAAGGATTGCTTTTTTCTCGTCAGCTGCCTGATGACGAGCATTCTCCAGAATTTGAATACGTTCTTTATCAATTTCTTTGATTTTAGCTTCATATTCATCTATGACCTCATCCGCCTTGGCTGCCTTTTCCTCCGAACCTTTGATCTGATCCTGAATTTTATCAGTACGAGCCTGCATAAATTTTTTAACAGGCTTATAAAGAATATATCCCAGTGCAACGGCAAGAATAATACCATTGAGCAGCTGAATAGCCACACTTATTAAAGTCTGACTATCTAGAGCAAAAACACGGCCTTCAGGTACGTTATTAACAAAAATCATGATTGCATTATACATTTATCTATCCGCCTCACTTCTTCTCCTTGTATATACTTATCCAAGATGGCTGACCATAATATCTACGAGTGGGTTGGCGAAAAGCATAACAATGGCAATCAAAAGGCCGTAAATTCCTGATGTCTCGCTCATTGCCAGGCCGACAAACATGGTACTTCGGATAGAGTCGGAAGCTTCCGGCTGTCTGGCCATAGATTCGATAGCCTGTGAACAAATCTTAGCCTGCCCGAATGTAGTTGTAACTCCATTAAGCAGCGCAATTGCTGCAGCAATATGAGCGATAGCGATAACAAACGCTAAAGGGTCCTGCATAATAATCTCCTCCAATTCTCTATAATAAATGTCTACATATTTTCTTCGGCCGCACCTCTTACATACATAAAACTGATAATCACGAATATATATGTCTGCAAAGCACCGAATGCAACATCAAAAATTGCATGTAGCACTGCCGGAATCCCTATTTGAAGAAATAATGGTGTCAATGCATAATAAAGTGTTAGCAATATCGTACCGGACAACATATTACCAAATAACCTGAAACTCAATGAAATTGGTTTAGCCACTTCTCCGATCAAATTAATTGGAAGAAGTATGACATTCGGTTCAATGAAAGATTTTAGATATTTGCCCTTTCGATGTTTTAAACCCATGAAAATCATGATAAAGAAAGTACCCAATGAAAATGCAAAAGTTGTCGCCCAGTCCGCGGTAGGCGCCCGAAGTCCAAACATACTAAATAGACAAGATGTAAGAAGAAAAACAAAAACCATGAAAAACCAGGGTGCTATATAAGAAAACCTATCCCCTACAGTGTCTTTTGTAAAATTATCAAATGCTTCCACAGCTGCCTCTACAAAATTTTGAAATCCTGTGGGGACAACTTGAAAATTACGAAGTTTCACACGAATAATTACTGCCAAAGTAATCAGTACAGCCATAATGATCCACGTATTAACAATCGTCTCTGTTATCCAAATTTTAACACCGAAGACGTTGATGACCCAGAGATTATTCACCTCCAAATTCAATGATTTATCACCTCCTGTTTTTGGATTTCATAACCTCAGTCATTTGAACAAAATTTTAAACCATATGCCGCAAGTTGGTATGCGAATATCCCGGCCACTGTACCCCAAAGACTGATCTGAGGAGCGACTGCTCCAAGAATAAGGACGGCTCCCGACAATCCAAATCTCAGCAGATACGAAATGCCTGCATATCCTCCGGCGTGCCTTTGCTCCATATTTATTACTTTATCAACGGCACGGTCAAGCAGAAAGACTTTGACTATGCTAACAAAAGAGCCGGCAAGCACTCCATAAAAAAAAGGAAGGAAACTCAATGAACGATAATATATCACGGAGCCCAGTATGCATAATAACGCAATAATGCAGATGAAATGCGTCATTTTCTTCGCTGAATCAGATAGTTTCATATTCACCCACCTTTTGACATATTGTTAATACCTTATTTTTCTCCGGATAAATCAAACAAAGATTTGATAGATGCTCCCACACCTAACATTGAAAAGACTAACAGCATAATAGGTTGCGTCCCGAGAAGATGGTCAAGGAGCTTTCCCATCAGAACCCCTACTAATATCGATGCAACTATAGTTAAACCAATTTGAGAAATGTAAGTGAACGCATATAAGGTTTTTGTGCCATTAGGCTTTTGATCCTTTTTATGTTGCTTATGCAATATAGACTCCTCCTCGTTATTAACCGTTATTCAGTTTTCCATATGAAACCTTCTGCCAAGCGGGTTATGATAGCGATTCAGTTATAGAAAAGAGCGTCCTAACTTCAGGGCACTATCATTTAAGTATATTAAAATATTATCACAAGAATTCATGATATGTCAAGTATAAACGTTTACAAATGAATTACCGCAAAAAATATTAAACATTTTTTTGAGTTTTAAAATAGCCTTGCAGCATATAATAGAAGTGGCAGAAAGCATGTATATTAGTTTTCTGCCACTCCTTCAAAACAAGAAATTATAATATATGATTTTTTGTACAAGCCAATATGCTAATTACAGCATTTTTATAAGTTTAGGATTTTCTATTATTCCCGGTATTCTGCCTCTTTTTGCTATCGGCTTTCCATTTACATCTTTAATATCCATAGTCATATCTATGGGTTTTGCATCGGAGATGAAGCTGCCGACGCCAAAAGCATCTACACCAGCATCTGCAAGCTCTTCCATCTTTTCAGGATATAAGCCACCGGAAACTATTATCTTTACATCTTCATACCCATTCTGATTCAGTCGTTCCCTTATTTCCTTTACCAGTGCTGCAGTCACTCCTCCCCGCTCACTGGGTGTATCCAGTCTGATACCATAAAGCTTATCGCCTAAAGCATCTGCAACCCTGAGTGCCTCTTCCGCCTCGTCTTTAAATGTATCAACCAGTATTGTCTCGTTTTCGCAGGCTTCTTTAATCTCTTCATATGCCTTGGCTACCAAGATTGTATCCCCTGCTATCAAAAATGCCGCATGTGGTACCGTGCCCGAAGGTTCCTTACCCAGCAATTTTGCTCCGAGAATGCAGCTGGCATTATCTGCACCGCCAACCAGCGCCGCTCTCTCCATTACGGGAGCTACGGAAGGATGAACATGGCGTGCCCCGAAACATAAAAGCGGCTTGTCTTTACATGCTTCTTTTGCTTTTCTTGCCGCCGTTGCCCATGCTGAAGAGCTGGCAAGTATACCTAGCATTGGTGTTTCAAAAACTCCGAATTGCGAATACGGACCCTTTATTCTAACCAGCGTATCCTTGGGACAAAAACTCTCACCTTCCTTAAGGGCCCACACATCAACTTTTTTGTCCTTCAATATATTAAGCAATTCAGGTGTCCCTGCAAATATGCCCGGTTCCCTTGCAAAAATTTCCGCCGTGACCACAGTATTTTCAACATTGAGGTGAGACAATATATCTAAGGTCCGCAAAAAATAGACATCCGTGGTTTTCCCTTCCATTATTTCCTCATGAGTGGCAGAAAACAATTTCCTCCCCGGATCCACAGTTATATTATCTATATCTTTAAGAGTTTTAATATGTTCCATTACTCTTGTTACCCTCTTTCTTTTGGTCTTTATAAATTTTTTTGTACATTTTATAATTTCTTGTAATCCTATCTATATAATCCCGTGTCTCCTTAAATGGTATATTATCCAATTTCTTTTGGTTGCTGCTATGTTCCCTTTCACTCAGCCATTTTTCCACATTGCCGCTTCCGGCATTATATGCTGCAAGAACCAAGACCGGATCATTAAATTCTTTGTTAAGTTTATTTAAATACCAACAACTGAACTTTATATTCGTTTCAGGATTGAATAAATCACTTTCTTTGTATCCGTTCAAGCCGAATGTTTTAGCAATCCATTCACCGGTATCCGGGTGTATCTGCATAAGACCCTTGGCACCCTTAACTGATACGGCATCGGGGTCAAAATTACTCTCAGCCTTCATAACAGCCAAAACAAGAAAGGGATCAATATCATATTTGTCCGCATATTTCTCTATTATATCTATATATTTCACCGGATATCTAAACCTTAGTATTGATGTATGAATCTTTATTGCAACAGGTATAATCAATGCTATAACCAGTAATACAACAATGACAATCAACAATTTACGTGAAATAAAAATCAACGGATTATACCTCCACCCAAAACAAAGTTAACATACTAGAATTTTATGTAGAAATGTTGTAGTTATTCTCAGTCATCACCCTTTCCCAGAGTTTACATACTTGATTTCTAATATAACCCATGTCTTTACTGTTGTCAATTACACAGTCTGCATATTTAATTTTTTTACTAAGCGGCATCTGGACCTTAATACGGTTTATTGCATTTTGATAAGAAAGTTTATCCCTATCCATCAGTCTCTCTATCTGTGTCTTCTCATCCACTGCCACCAGCCATATCTCGTCAACCATACCCTGCATACCCATTTCAATGAGAATGGCTGCATCAAGTACTATTACTTTTTGTTTTCCCTTTACCTTTTCTTTTTCAATTATCTCATTGATCCGTTTAATTATCCGCGGATGAGTTATCGAATTGAGTTTTTGCAGTTTTTCTTTATCTGCAAAAACAATATTTCCCAACTTTTTTCTGCAGACCTCTCCGCTGGGAAGCAATACACCCTTGCCAAAATAGTCTACAATCTCATTCCACCCGTCGCTTCCTTTAAGTATTACTTCCCGAGATATTAAGTCCGCATCTATTATATAAGCTCCCAACTGCCTAAGTATATTGGACACCGTACTCTTGCCACTGGCGATACCGCCTGTAAGCCCTATGACCTTCATGCTATCACCTCATTTCGCATCATACCAATTTGCTCCGTAATTTATATCAGCAACAAGGGGTGCTTTAAGTGATATGGCGTTCTCCATCTCATACTTTACGATTTTCTTTATATCATGCAGCTCATCTTTACATACATCGATTATCAATTCATCATGTACCTGAAGTATGAGGTTGGATTTAGTGACTTTAAGCCGCTTATAAACACTTACCATGGCAATTTTTATAATATCAGCAGCACTTCCCTGTATCGGTGTATTCATAGCAATACGTTCGCCAAACTGCCGGATGTTTCTGTTCTTGGCAGTTAACTCTGGAACGTAGCGTCTCCTGTTCATGATGGTTGTGACATACCCCAGTTCCCGTGCTCTTGTTACAGACCTGTCCAAGTATTCTTTTACAGCAGGGTATCTCTTAAAATAACTCTTAATGTATTCCGCAGCCACCTCTCTGGGAATACGCAAATCCTTTGCCAGGCCAAAATCACTGATACCGTACACAATTCCGAAGTTTACCGCTTTTGCATTTCTCCTCATCTCCGGCGTAACCTGATCCAAAGCCACTCCGAATACCTCCGAGGCAGTCCTACTGTGTATATCCTCCCCTGAAACAAAGGAGTTTATAAGATTCTCATCCTGCGATAGATGAGCCAGCACACGCAGTTCTATCTGTGAATAGTCTGCAGACAATATCATATGATTTTCATCTGAAGGTATAAATGCCTTGCGTATCTGCCGGCCGGTATCCGTTCGTATCGGAATATTTTGCAGATTCGGCTCCGTGCTGCTTATTCTGCCTGTGGCCGTTACCGTTTGTTTAAAACTAGTATGTATCTTTTCATCATTTTTCTCTATCAGTTTAACAAACCCGTCTATATATGTGGACTTAAGTTTTGCATCCTGCCTGTAGTCTAATATCTTCGCCACTATCTCGTTTTTAGGTGCCAGCTCGGCAAGTACCTCCGCATTGGTAGAGTAACCTGTTTTCGTCTTCTTTATCACCGGAAGTTCCAGCTTCTCAAAGAGTATATGGGAAAGCTGCTTGGGTGAATTAATGTTAAACTTCTCGCCTGCCATCCTGTATATATCCTCTGTAACTCCCTCGAGGTGTTCGGTAAATTCCTTATCCAGCCGTGCAAGCCCCTGCCTGTCTATATTAAAACCGGTGCATTCCATATCCGCAAGCACCGTAATAAGCGGCATCTCTATATCATTAAACAACCTGTCCATGCCAAGCTCGGATAACCGCTCGGCCATCGCGGGCTGTGCCGAACGTATGGCCTCCGCTTCATCACAGACCAGTTGATTCAATGTGTCTTCATCCACCTCATTAAAACTTAACTTATTTTTGCCCTTCCCAAGTATTGAGTCATCCAATATATCCCTGCTCAAAAAATCTTTTGCTATCTGCTTCACAGTATACTCAGACTTGGTCGCATTTAAAAGGTATGCCGCAATAGCAGAGTCGAAGCAGATATTCTCCGGCATATAGCCGTTATATATACAAAGATTCAACAGGTTTTTTAAATCATGCCCCGACTTTTCTACATTTCCATCCGCTAAAAGCCTATACAGATCTTTGGCCTTAAACTTATCCGTTTTATAAAGCGGCAAAAAAACCGCACCGTTCCGGCTGCTTAAGGCTGCCATAATAAGATTGCCACCCTCTATCCTGTAGCTTATAGTAACGGACTTCAAACCCTCTGTATATCTGCCAAAATCATCCCGGTTATCTATACGGTCATATACAGCCTTCTTTATCTCTACGGTAGTATCCTTTGCTGGAATTTTATCAAGCAGCGATTTGAACTCGAGAGTCTCAAAAATTTCTCTGATCTTTTCACCGTCCGGTTGTGTCAAAGCATACTCATTCATATCGAATTTAACGGGTAAATCCCGTACTATGGTGCACAACCTCTTACTTAAAAGTGCTTTATCCATATTTTCCGTTAACAGATTTTTTATCCTCTTGTTCTTCATACTGTCTAGATTATTAATGACATTGTTAATGGAGCTGTATTCTTTTATCAGCTTCATTGCTGTCTTTTTCCCTACGCCGGGTACCCCCGGAACATTATCAGACTGATCGCCCATAAGTCCCTTGAGGTCTATAAACTCTGTCGGCGTGATGCCATACTTTTCTTTAAAATAATCCATATCATAAACATCGACATTGGTCATTCCTTTTTTATTGAGTACAACCTTTGTATTATCCGATACCAGTTGCAGCGCATCCCTGTCGCCGGTCACTATATAGGTCTCGTACCCCTGCTCTTCTGCAACCTTTGACATGGTGCCCAGTATATCATCGGCCTCAAAACCGGGAACCTCTACCGTCTTAATATTAAGCGCAGATAGTATATCATTCACAATAGGTATCTGGGAGGCCAATTCATCAGGCATCCTTTCCCTTGTTGCCTTATAGGCATCGTATTCCTTATGGCGGAAGGTAGGAGCCTTTACATCAAAAGCCACTGCAATATAATCAGGCTTATAATCCTCAAGCATCTTAAAAAGCATCATAGTAAATCCATATGCCGCATTGGTCCTTAAGCCCTTGCTATTAATAAAGGGAGGAAGAGCAAAAAAAGCCCTGTACAGCACACTGCTGCCGTCTATGAGCACTAATCTCTCCAATTATTTACACCACCTAATATGTTATTATCTCTATTATACTATAAAAATAAGCGGCATCTACCGCTTAATTTGTATAATATCATATAATGAATCGATTTTATAGTTAAATTTAATGATGTGCGAAAGCTTCTCTATATCCATATACGATGAACCGTTTATGATTAGAGCCGGCACATATTTATTATTTATACTCAGTTCTTTTGATGAAGGATTCCAGACAACCTTAAAACCCATCTGCTCGCCCATTTCTTTCAAGGGCAATTTTATATCACGCTTGTCATAATCGGCATAATCCGTTTTCCCAATGAGCTTTCCGTTAGCAAAGATCATATTGCTTGTGATATCAACCCGTTTTGCACTCGTGTCCGTCTTATAAACCACATGGAATAAATCAAGCAGCCGATTTAAATCTATGTATGTCCTTCCGTTTTGTTCCATGCAGCCCAACGCATGATCATTCACACTCATTTTACCGGTTTGCATATCCGTTTTATAATCGATCCCGAAAACCCTTTTCACAGAATTTGAGGATATATACATTACGTTATTTTCTCTTACAAGGTCGGCTGAAAGATATTTATCCCCCTTGGTTAAAATCCAGCCGCCCGTATAAAAACATGTCATTTTTTTGTTATTGGTATAAATATGTTTAAATTTCTCTTCACCTATGCTTATCCCCATCCTGCTAAGTTTTGCTCTTACCTTGGCCTGGAAATTGACACCCCGACCGTATACGTCGGGGTAAAGCTTAAGTGTAACCCTGTCATCGTCATATATCTTGCTCGCCGTCTGATAGGTTATATTCACAGGCGTACCCACGGACACCATATCAAACAGCTCGTTCACATCGCTGTTATACATGCGCACACAGCCCAGTGAGGCCATCGTGCCTATGGACTTAGGTTTGTTATTACCATGGATGCCATAGGTAGGATAAAAGTTTATCCAGCGCCGGCCCAGAGGATTGTTTTTCCCCGGCAGAACCGGTTTTCCTCCTCCCGGCGGATGCCATGTCGGGTTTTTCACCTTTGCCCTCACCCTGTAACTCCCGTCCGGCGTGCTTGAAAGAGATTTTCCAATAGCCACGGGATACTCCTTATGTACGCTGCCTTTGTTATACTCCAGTGTGCGGGAAGGAAGATTAATGGTAATACCGCTGCTAGGCGCCGCATACACAATATCGGCAGAAAATACCAGCGATAGAATTATAATATAAAGCATAAATTTTTTCATATAAATCCCCTTTTATTTTTATTGTAAATATATTAAAACCGGGGCATCAATATGACATGCTTACCTTATTGCTTACTTACTCTGGCCATATAATAATCGTAAGCATTTTTAACCTCATCCATGCTGTTTCCTGCAAATTTATCCAGAAATGCCGCCGCCATCACCCAGGCAATAACAGCTTTGAGTATCACCGCTGCCGCAGGCACCGCACATATATCGCTCCTCTCCACCTGTGCCGCTGCCGGATTTTTTGTTCGCACATCCACGCTTTTAAGCGGCCGGGTCAGGGTGGGGATGGGTTTAACGGCGCTGTTTAATATTATATTCTCACCATTGGAGATGCCGCCCTCAATGCCGCCCGCATTGTTTGTCTTTCTATAAAATCCATCACTTCCGTAATATATCTCATCATGCACTCTGCTGCCCAATCTCAGGGCTGTTTTAAAGCCCGCGCCTACCTCCACTCCCTTTACTGCCTGCACACTCATGCAGGCTGCACAGAGACGTGCATCAAGCTTGCTTTGCCATACGGTGTGGCTTCCCAGACCTGCCGGTACATTCATGGCTACCACCTGCACAACACCGCCAACAGTATCACCCATTTCTTCCGCTCTGTCTATCTCGCATATCATTTTCTTTTGTGCGGATATGTCTCCGCATTTTACAGGTGATGTTTCAACCCTGTCCCAATAGGCCTCGTCAAGGTTATCGCAGGTTGATGCGGCCCGGCCTATCCTTATCACATGGGATCTTATGCCTATACCAAATAGATTCAAGAGCTGAAGCGCAATGCCGCCGGCCGCTGTCCGCATGACCGTCTCCCGCGCACTTGCCCGTTCAATAATATCACGAGCATCTTTAAGACCATATTTTAACATTCCGGCAAGGTCGGCATGGCCTGGCCGGGGTACAGTGACCTCTTTTCCTTCCTTTATCCTGCCTTGAGAATACATATATTCCTTCCAATTCTCATAATCCTTATTCTTTATCATCAGTCCTATAGGGCTGCCGGTGGATATACCGCCCCTTACCCCCGACAAAATTAATACATGATCTCTTTCTATACCCATCCTCTTGCCCCTGCCATACACATCCTGCCTTTCCGTAAGCAGCTTGTCTATACTGTCAGTATCTATTTCCAGGCCGGCAGGCATACCTTCTATTATACCCACATAACCGTATCCGTGAGACTCCCCTGCATCTATATATTTCAGCATGATTCACCCGTCCTTAAAAAATATCTTG
Organism: Thermoanaerobacterales bacterium UBA4877; assembly: GCA_002399345.1. Lineage (GTDB taxonomy): Bacteria > Bacillota > Thermoanaerobacteria > Thermoanaerobacterales > UBA4877 > UBA4877. The sequence continues at coordinate 37,876 of DHDL01000003.1, read as the reverse complement.
AAAATATTTTCAGCCTATGATATTATAAAATAGGTAGCAAGCCGAAGTGGTGGAATAGGCAGACGCGCTGGACTCAAAATCCAGTAGGGCTCACACCCTGTGCGGGTTCGACTCCCGCCTTCGGCACCATTGATTAAACTCTTTTTGTCAAATTAAAGAGCTTTTTTATTTATAATCCATTTTATAAGTTATATATTAATATCATTGATAATAATGTACTCATAAATATTGTTCCTATCGTTGCAATTACATTTATAAATTTCTGTGCCGCAACTTTATCTTTTGATACTTTCTCAATACCCTTATATATTACAGATCCTATTATCCCACCTAAAGTATTGGTGATAATATCTGTAATATCCGAAGTTCCCACACCTAAAATAAATTGTGATACTTCACATATTAAACTGATTAGGAAATATAACAATATCTTTTTCCCAGTAGACCATTTTTTCAATAGGATTCCTGAATATACACCGAGCGGCATAAAAATTACAGCATTCATAATAATTTCACTAAAATCCAATCTCCCATTTACCATTAAAGATTCCTTAAAAAGGACTAAGTTTATTTTTCTCATGTATCCCAATCCAAAGAATGGAACACCAAATTTGAATATTATTATCCAGAATAATGCAATCATGTAAATAATAAATAATATTTTGGTTAGTTTATTTGCTTTACTATTTTCTTGCATTTTGCATTTTCACTTCTTCCCAAATTCTTGTTTAACTGTCGTTTTAAATTATAACAACTCCATAAGGAAACATCAACAAATGGATGTGTAACACTAATTCGTCTATCTGCCACACCCGCTTTCAATTTATATGACATATCAAATTCATATTCTGTGACAAATAAATTCTAATGGCCGACTTTTTTCCATATAAATCGTATAACTAAAACCGTCACCCATAGGCTGATCATAGATAAAATCTACTGATGGTCATTCTTTATATCAAAAAAGGTACCGATTTCTCAGCACCTTAAATATATTAGATGAATTGGCACACAGCTTTCCGCCGGCATACTTTCTCTAAAACAACATAGGTATTTAATTGGCCTTTACTCTATATTTTTAAACACTGCTCCATGTTCATAACAAATACCGTTGCTCCACCTATGGTTATTTCTATAGGGTAAGACGGCAGGTATACCTCGCCAGCTCCTCCCATGATAGGGGGTGTTATCATTTGCTTCCTGCTCTTGCATATGTCGTCTATACAATTTATGCATTCATTTAAGCGTTTGTCTTCCATCCCCATAATAAGAGTCGTATTACCTGCCCTCAAAAATCCTCCGGTTGTTGCTAACTTAGTAAATTGAAATTTATGTTTGGTAAACTCCTGCATAAGCTCACCTGCATCTTCATCCTGTACAATCGCTATTAATAGTTTCATAATCATGATACTCCTTTCATCCTTCACATAAATTATACTTTAATTATGCATAAATTACCAGCTATTTAAACAAGATTTAACTTTTTTTACATCTTGTTTTCCTATACAATAGATATATAAGCAGATAAGGGGGATACATAAGTGAAAAAAGCAGACATAATAAGCGTTTTTTTATTATCCTTGATAATCGTTACAGCGATATCACTGGTATACACAGGAAGTACACAAACAATAGCATCTATACAAAGACAGACAAAAGCTGATGAACTTTTACAGGAAAAACTTGCTATGCGCAAGGCAGAAAGGGATAAAACCATACGGCAAAATAAAAAGTGGGCAGAAAAAGACAAAAAATTAAAAGAGGAGTTAAAGGAATATTATGTACCTCTCCCTGTATGTAAACCTCATAAGCCTGAACCGCCTGAAGTTAAAGGCATTTATGTTACCGGTAACATGGCAGGCAGCACCGATCACTTTAATCATCTGGTAGACCTGCTCGATAGCTCCGAATTAAATACAATGGTCATAGATGTAAAGGATGATAACGGCCTGATGACCTATAAAAGCAATATACAGATTATAAATGATGTGGGGGCTAATAGTGATGTACGTATAAAGGATATACATTCATTTATGAATAACCTTGACGGTCATAATATATACCCCATTGCGAGAATAGTCACATTCAAAGACAGAAACCTGTCCGCGCACCGGTCCGATCTATCTATACAGAAAAAAACAGGCGGCATATGGCGTGACCATAAGGGCATCTCATGGGTTAACCCTTATGACAAACGAGTATGGGATTATGACATAGCTGTTGCTAAAGAGGCGGCTTTAAACGGCTTTAAAGAAATCCAATTTGATTACGTACGTTTTCCAGAAAATGGTGCACGTGTAGATGCAGAGGCATTTTTCCCCGGCAAAGACCGCAAATCCAAAGAGGACTGCATAGCTGATTTTCTAACTTATGCCAGGGAGCAATTAAAGGATTATAACGTCATCATATCAGCCGACGTGTTCGGCCTTACAACAAGCGTAAGTGATGACATGGATATTGGACAATCATGGAAAAAGATATCACCGGAAGTGGAATACATTAGCCCTATGATATATCCTTCCCACTACACTGCTGGCAATTATGGGTTTAGTAATCCAAACGCACACCCCTATGAGGTGGTGGACGGTGCTGTTAAGGATGCTTTAAAGAAAGATAAAAATATCAAAAAAAGCGCGGTAATAAGGCCATGGATTCAGGATTTCAGCCTTGGGCAGCCCAGATATTCAGGACAGGATGTATTAAAACAGATTAAGGCACTTAAAAATAACGGAATAAATGGATATCTGCTGTGGAATGCCGGCAACAAATATTCTGAGGATGTTCTAAGATAAACTGCAAATAGGTATCCGGGGCAGTGTCTGATTATAAGCAGCACCGCTTCGGCCGTATATTAAGGATACTTACTTAATGCCTTTATCAATCATTGCATCAATCATGTCATCAAAGCCAGAGCTGTTGTACATAAACATCACTATGTCGGCATCACTGTTTTCTATCATTTCTTTATAACTCATATCAATGTTTTGTATATTCCTGGGATCCACAATTTCAACCTCACTGAAGAGATCGGCAAACATTAATGTAGTAGGCGCCTCGTAAGAGTCTCTGAATACAAGTATTTTTTTATCTGTCAGTGCATTTTTATTCCTGATTTTAAGGATGTTGCACTTGTCACCGTCTATATATGCGCCGCCATAGCTCCACTCCTTCTTATCCCTGGATATAGCAAAGATATCCTCCTCTTTAATTTTGGTCTCCGTTTTGCCGTCACTATGAAAATATTCGTATGGTTGGTTTTCCATGTATACAAATTCTGGGTATTCTTTCTCATTAACAATCATATTAATATTGCTGTTATATCTGCCGATAAAATTTTTCTCTTCACACTTCACGGTCTTATATTTATTAAAGTGTGCCGTAAGCTGCTTATCAGTAAGCCCAAGTTCCATCTTGTCAGCCATTAATTTAAACCCTTCAAAGGCTCCCGTTCCATTCCAATGATGATCTGTTTTAAAATATAATCTTTCTCGTTCCTTACTACTGAACTTATTTTCCATATCTTCATCCAAATCTAGAACCGTTATATTATTTTGATTTAAGTGTGATGCAAAGGACTGCTTATTTATATCAATACTTTCCTTATTATCAACAAATTTGGGGTACAGATGTTTAAGCATGTTGGTTTTGTGTGGGGTTAATGTAAAGTATACATCTTTTCCTGCGTCATGGCTGATATTTGCTAATTCATTGATGGCCCCTGCATATTCCTCCAGCTTTGAATTGGTTAAGATTTTGGGAAACTTACCTAAAATCCAATTATCCTTAGTAAGATAATAATTTCCGACCTCACTTTTACCTAATAATGCTTCAAACATCCTATCCGTACGCAAGATTTTATCTCTAAACACAAAGTGATCCGAATAATACTTATCAAACTTAGAGGCAAAGGTACCGTTTTTTATATCCTGAATGGTTGGTTTCTTTTCTAAAGTCCTGTTTTCTGATACGCTCACTGTTTTATCTGGCATAATTATATTAAGCATAAAAAAACCGAATATAATTATCAAAAATGGTACCACTATATATTTTTCCCTTTTATTTTTATAAGCTCCCAATCTGTTTTTGCTATCTGCAGTCATATCGAAGCCCCCAATTTATGTCTAAAACCTAAAGTATAGAAAGGGATTATAGCTGTAACTGTTTAGCAGAACAATCACCATAATCATACAAACAATAAGTATTAAGCCATGCATTACAGACCACAAGTTTACCTTAAATACTGTCGGGTTAATATTTATAGAAATGTTTCTCAGTTTTTCGATTATGGGTGTTGATAAAATTATTGATGCAGCTATAATATACCAATAGTCATTCAAATAAACTAAAACATTATTATTTATTATGGGATTAGCGCCAATACCCATCATCACCTTAACAAAGCCCAACCCCCAGCTTATATTGTCTGTTCTAAAGAAGACCCATCCTATAAGCATGATAATAAGTAAATAAATATGTCTTACTGCATTAGGCAGCCTTTGCAGCAAATCTTTAGTAATATATTTTTCCAGACAAATGAAAAGGCCATAATAAAGCCCCCAGAGTACAAACTTCCAGCTGGCTCCATGCCATAACCCTGTTAAAGACCATACTATAAATATGTTCCGATATAGCTTTAACTTTGAAACCCTGTTTCCTCCGAGCGGTATATAGACATAATCCCTAAACCAGCTCCCTAATGATATATGCCATCTCCTCCAAAACTCGGAGACCGATTGGGATATATAAGGGTAATTAAAATTCTCCGGGAAATCAAAACCAAACATCTTTCCCAGTCCTATGGCCATATCACTGTAGCCGCTGAAGTCAAAATAGATCTGCAGTGCATAACTTATAATCCCGGTCCATGATTCAAGCACAGCGAGCTCAGATATATCTTTTGCGAATACCCCGTCTGCAACCACAGCCAACTGGTTAGCTAAAATCACCTTTTTAGATAATCCAATTACAAACCGTTTTACACCCACTGCGAATTTATCCATTGAGTGCTCACGGCAGTCAATCTGCCTTTCTACGGTTTGATACCTTACTATGGGACCGGCTATAAGCTGTGGAAATAAACTTATATACAATGCTAAATCATGAAACCTTGTTTGAGCACGCACATCACCATTGTAAACATCTATCACATAACTCATTACTTGGAATGTATAAAAAGAAATTCCCAAGGGTAGTTTAATGCCCTTTATACCAAATAGAAAATCTGCATATTTGAAGATTATGAGCAGCACTAAATTAAATATGATAGAAATGGTAAACCACATTTTCCTGTTCGTTTTTGAATCGATATCCACTTTGAGCCCGAGAAAATAATTCACAACTATAGAGAATATCATTAAAAATATATATCTTGGTTCTCCCCAAGCATAAAATAGCAAACTTATAATCAATAATATATAGTTTTTAATATTATCGGCTGCTAAATAATAGGCAATAAGAGCAATCGGAAAAAATAAAAATAAGAAAGTCAAACTACTAAAAACCATAACTTCTTTTGCCCCTTTTTATACGATTTTTAAAATATCCTAAAACATAAATTTCAACTATATGTATTTTTTTAAAGACAAACTACCTCATGCCGGTTTGTCTTAAAAAACAAGATGGCTCCATCTTAATTGTCTAGTTCTATGCAGTCAACCGGGCACACGCTAGCGCAAGCCGCATCCTCTGTACATTTTTTTGGATCAATAACATATACAAAATCATCACCGACTGAAATAGCACCTTGTGGACATTCCTGTTCACATGCGCCACACCCTATACATTCCTCCGACATAATTTTATATGCCATTTTTTCCACCCCGTATCATAAAACACACTAAGTATATTTTAACATAGTTTAACCCCATTAAAAGCTTATATATGAAATTTTATATAGGAATAACTATAATAGTGAGCAGGTGAAATTCTATCTTATATATGCTACTATATTGTAGGAGGCGATATCTTGATTGACTATCACATACATACTAAATTTTCTAAGGATGCAAGGCAAACTATGGACGGGGTCTGTAAACAGGCAATTGATATGGGTTTAAAGGAAATCTGTATTACAGATCATTGGGACATGAATCCGTCGGGTAAATCCTTTGATTTTGATCTTAATTATGATGAATACTCTAAGGAATACAATCGTTGTAAAAAGTTATACGGTGATAAAATAAATATGAGAAAGGGATTAGAAATAGGTCTCCAATCCCATTTATTGGATGAGATAGAAAAATTATTAAGAGATAAAGATTTTGATTTCATACTGGGATCTATACATTATGTAAATAAGATAGACTTGTTTGGAAAACAGTTTTATAAAAACAAAAGTAAAAAAGATGCTTTTACCGAATACCTTAATGAGGTGTACAGGTGTATATCACGGTTTGATAATTTCGACAGCCTGGGTCACCTTGATGTAATAAGAAGATACTGCAGGTACGATGATAAAGACCTTAAGCTTAACGATTACTCGGATACTATAAATAAAATATTAAAAACGCTCATAAGGAAAAACAAAAGCCTGGAAGCGAATATTGCCGCAGGAAGGTTTGGTATTGGAAATATACAACCTTCAGAGGAAATACTTAAACAATATGTAAAGTTGGGTGGCAAAAAATTAACCCTTGGTTCTGATGCCCATACCTCGGAGCAGTTCGCCATTGAAAGAGGTAAATACATAAATATCTTGTCTGAGTGCGGTTTTACTCATATAACAGGATATAAAAATAGGCAGCCCTATTTTATACCTATAGACGAGCTTGAATGATTTTAAGCTCGCTCTTCAATATATCCTCCCATTTAAATTTTCCGGCATAGCTCATACCATTTTCCTGCATCATATGTCTTTCTTCTTTGCTCATACTAATAAGATGCAGCAGTGCATTTTTTATTTCATTTTCTCCGTATTCTACCGATATGCCGCAGCCCGATTCGCTGACTATATCCGCCATATCACCACATTTTGTAGCAATCACAGGAAGCCCGGCTGCCATATACTCGGTGAGTTTTATAGGAAAACAATATCTTACCACCTCGACAGGCTTAAGCATGCACACACCGACAAACGAACGGCTATATACATCAAGGAGCTGCCGGTGAGGAATCTTGCCCATTATAAATGCCCGTTCTGAAATATTAAGTTCCCTTATCATTTTCTTGTATTCATTTGCTTTTTTCCCGCTTCCATAGATAAAAAGTTTACTTTCCCTTTCGATCTCGGCCATTCTGCTGTAAGCCTTCAAAACCAAGTCCATACCTGACCAGTCATCCAATGTTCCCGCATATACAATATTTTTATATACGTTCTTTTGCGGTGTATTTATCTCTTCGACACCGTTGGGACTTACAAATATTTTATTGCTGTCTATATAGGAATCTCGTAGTTTCTTTAACGTTTTGCTGACTGTAAAAATAAGGTCCGCTTTTGACATACAGCGGTCTTCCATACTCCTTATTTTTTCATATATAAAATCATACTCATAAAAAGCAGGAAAATAATCTATATCTTCATATACAAAAAGCCCGGTTCGGCCGTGTTCTTTAAGTTTAATGCCCAAAAGCCCCGCCCAAGGCCCTTCACATATAACAGCATCATAGAAACCACCCGGCGGTATTCTGTCATATAAAAAGTTTTCATTAAACAGATCCATAAATCGGCACTCAATAGCCATGTTTATATATTTCCCATTATATTTTATTTCCCTATGCCCCACCTTTTGACCATATTTTGTAGATAATACATGGAGAAGCCCCTTATTCTGCAGATAATCGGCCAGATAATGAGGCCGCTGTGTAAGCGACCTCTCCATGTCAATAGATGTTATCAGAAGGAATCTCATAAAAATCAACCAGCAACATTTCAGTTGACGGTTATTTTATTACTTGCAATCCGGTCCGTCTGAATCATAGGGCGGATTGATATCAAAAAGCTGTGGTGGGAAGAAATCAGGGAATGGACTAGACATAAAATCCTCACATACATTTGTAGGGAATTCTTCACACTCCGGCGGTGTGGGGCAGAATCCATATGCAGGCACCAGCAGCTGTACCGATATAGCTGCCTTCAGCACGACATATACTCCTGCAATCACATCAAGTGTATAGTTATCCGGCTCCGCATTCACCCTCCCGAATAAGCATTCACCTATGGCTTCAAACCTTATGTTTTCCGGATCAGGCTGCGGTACATACAAAACCACATCCTTATCAAAACTTGTCGTAATCGGGACCAACTGTGTCTCATTGGTCTCGGTGCTTCTTAATACCGCATTGAATGCCACATCAAATGTGCCTCTTACTCTGGCAAAACCTTCCCTATCGGTAATAGGTGTCACTGTAAATCCATCCGGCACCGTAATTGCAAAATCCTGGCATCCTTCAAATTCGATAGGTGTTGTTACAGAAGGAGTAAATTCAACAGGCGGTATTGTATCAATACATACCCTCTGCGAACATGCATCGTATACTTTATCCGTTATTATACAGGCAATTTCGGTGGGATCCGGTACATTTCCGGCTTCAATAGGCCCGGGAACTATCTGATACTGTCCAATCTGCTTTTTTGCAAAGGCCATATCCTCAAACCTCCTTAACTATATTTCTATTTTAATATACGCACCTAAAGTCTTTTGTGTTACCATCCGGAGGTTCAATAAATGTCCTTATCTGCATATATTGTAATAAAAGGCGGTGATTTAATGTTAATAAGTAGATATTCCTATGTGACAGAAGACCCCAGCGGAACTCGCCGATACTTTTATTATGCATCGGGCAAAGGTATAAACTGTGTTATAAAAACAGACAGTGCGGAGGAATCATCCCCGGATAATCTTGTAGAAAACGGAACAGAAGATTTTTCTGTAGATATCGAAGGAGATTATATTTATCTCTTATATAAAGATACAAACAATAAGTTGAATCTCATGATTTGGAATGGTGATAAATGGACCGCAAGCCCGCTTATGAAAAACTCCATAACAGGCAGTATCCATAAACCAAACATTTTACTTGACCATGGCCGCATACATATATTCTATGAAAACTTAAATGACAAGGGCTATTTTTTAGTACACCACTTCTGGAACAAGAACAAGTGGTTAACAAACATCATCGTTAAAAGTGAAAACACTTTATTGTATCAATTTAACAAGAGTCCATCAGGCCTGCACGGTATATATAATGACAACGGAAAGCTTAAGTGTCTTAACTTTAGTTATATTTATGATACATGGTCAAAACCAAGTTTTATAAGTAATGTGGATGCCAATAATTTTTTTATTAATGTGGATAGCAAATATAACAATATACATATCATTTATTCCGCTGATGACAGACTCCATTATACCAGGAAAACATCGGGAAACCAGCCGGGTGAAAGTATACAGGATAATATACTGTTTTCTGGCAAAATAGAGCTGCCCAGTATCTTCTATATAAAGGGAAATCTTTGGGCCACATGGTTTGGCAATGGGTTTATATACACAAGTCTTTCAGCCGACAATGGAGAAACATGGTCTAATCCATTTAAAATTTCTTCAGAGATTGATAAACTATCCACGTATTGTTTTATTTCGCTTAAACAACCCTACCTAAACCGCATACATGCTTTTTGTTATACTGAGAACCCATATTATCTTATTTTGATAGATGACATCTTTAACTCGCGCAGCTCGGGATTCAGTTATTTTACCTTTTATATAAATCAAATACAGCAGTATATCGATCAAATGAGTGACAAGCTGGAGAAACAAAAGAATAAAAACAGCGATCTCATTAAAAATATGCGTAAGCTGGAGGTATCTTATAAAGACATGAACGTGCAGTACAGTATGTTAAAAAAAAGTTACGGCAATATATTAGCAGAAATTAATAAATTAAAATCTGAAAATCAAAATTTAAAAAATGAAAATATAACTCTGAAAGAGACGCTGGATGAAAATAAAGGCGGTCTGTTTAAAAAAATTTTTTCACGGATTCACTTATAAAATTTTTTCATAGGATTCCCTGCCATACATAAATACTTTCATATAAACTCCATAAATCTTTATGTTATATTTTGTTATTACCTCATTAACAATATTAAAGCAGCCTTCCTCAAATAAGTAGGAATATGCACATGTTTTAACCAGGCCTCTAGGTGTAGGAGTCCTGCACAGTTTACATCCACATAATTCGGTTTTAGATTGTAACAACTGGGCCTGCTGCGGTGAGTATGCAATAACTATATACATATGACATAACCTCCTTATACATTTTATTAAAACAACTGGCCAATGTTACAAGGTATACCACAATATATAAACTTAGACCATAAAAAGAAATATTAGAATCTAATCAGACATGATATGAATTAAGCAAGAAATGTTATATAAATAAAAGAGGGGATCTCCCCCTCCTTTATGCGTTACAATAAAATGCGCTGTAAGCTTTGTGAGCCATGTAAACATCCGCCTTGGATGATACCTCATAGGGAGAATGCATGCTTAATAGTGCAACACCGCAGTCCACCACATCCATTCCGTATAGTGATACAAACTGAGCTATTGTTCCTCCTCCGCCTGCATCGACCTTTCCCAGCTCACCGGTTTGCCATACGACACCTGCTTTATTGAAAATAGACCTTACCTTTCCCATGAATTCGGCATTGGCATCGTTGGAACCGCCCTTGCCTCTGGAACCGGTATATTTGGTTAGCGGAATCCCACAGCCCAAATATGGTGTATTTGTCTTATCATATGCTTCCGGATAAAGCGGGTCATATGCCGCGCTTACATCTGCAGACAAAAGTTTAGAAGCAGCCAGGGCCCTCCTTAAATGTATATCCCCTTCACATCCAACACAAGCCAAAAGCTCTGCGACAGTATTCTCCATAAAGTGTGACTGCAAACCGGTATTGCCCATGCTGCCTACCTCTTCTTTATCGGCAAAAACAGCCATGCATGTTGTATTTAAATCTTTTGCAGCCAAAATAGCAGTCAGCGATGTGTATGCGGATACCCTGTCATCCTGACCGTACGCACCGACCATCGATCTGTCCAGGCCAATATCACGTGCCCTAAGTGCCGGTACAATCTCAAGCTCCGAGCTTATAAAGTCTTCTTCCGTTATTTCATATTTCTCCTTGAGTATATTCATTATATTTAGTTTTACCCTTTGCTTTGCATCCTTATCAGGGTAAGGTATGCTTCCGATAAGAACATCCAACGCCTCCCCGGTAACAACCTCTGCAGCTTTTTTATTCATCTGCTCGTTGCTCAGGTGAATAAGCAGATCAGATATATAAAGTGCCGGTTCCTTTTCATCTTCACCGATGCAGACGTTTATTTTCTGCCCATCTTGTTTAATAATAACCCCGTGTATAGCAAGCGGTATCGTTACCCACTGGTATTTCTTTATTCCACCATAATAATGGGTATTAAAGAGGGCCAGGCCAGCCTCTTCATAAACCGGCATAGGCTTCAAATCCATCCTTGGCGAATCTATGTGGGCAGCAATGATATTCATACCCTTTTCCAAAGGCTGAGTTCCGATTACCGCAAGCACCACCGATTTGTCCCTGTTATTATAATAGACCTTGCTACCGGGTGAGAGCTTAATATGTTTGTCCATGACTTCATCCAATGAAATAAAGCCGTTATCCTTTGCCTTGGATAATATGTACCCTGTACACTCTCTTTCTGTCTTGCAGCTATTTAAAAAGGACTTATACCCCTCACAGTATTGTTTTATACCTTCTCTTTCTTTATCGTCAGCATTTTCCCATACGCTGCAGTTATCAATCAATAGTTCTTTTTCTAAACCGCTGGATTTTCCCATTCTTTAATCCTCCGTTTCTAACATAAATTATTTCTTATGGCATAGAGAGCCGCCTGCGTTCTACCCTGTACTCCTAATTTTTTAAAAATATTGTATAAATGGTTTTTCACGGTTTTCTCACTGATAAGAAGCTTCTGTGATATCTCCTTATTTGAAAAACCCTGGGCAAGCAGGCCAAGCACCTGCAACTCTCTGGCAGACAGTTCGCCCAATTGTTCGCTGTCTTCACACTCGTTTACTTTAGAATAAGTATACTTTCCGCCTTTGGATACAGTCCTGATGGCATCGGTCAGCACAGTACTGTCGGCATCTTTTAATACATATCCGTTGGGATGCATCTTTAATGCCTCGTTAACGTATGCCCTGTCATCATGGATAGTAAGGAATATTATACGGCTTTGAGGCAACTCTTTTCTTATAGTTTTTGCAGCATCTATGCCGCTTATACCCGGCATGGATATATCCATAAGAATTACATCCGGCCTTAGTTTTATAGCGGCATCAATCCCTTCCTGTCCGCTGCCTACTGTTGCTATCACATATAAATCATCTTCCATGTCCAAAAGTTTTTTAAGACCTTCTCTGATCATTGCATGATCATCAACAATTATTATCTTTGTCTTAACCATTTTTAAAGCTCCCTATTACCTAAAGGTATACTGACACAAACAACAGTACCATTAGCTGAACTTTCTATGTTAAATTTCCCCTTAAGCAGGGCAGTCCTCTCCTTTATTCCAATTAATCCAAAATGGTCTTTGATGGAATCTTTCAGTATCCCGGTATCAAAGCCTACACCGTCATCGGTTACATTTAGGATTACTTCGTTATCCTTATATTCGAATTTTATACATACATTCTTAGCCTTGGAATGCTTTCTTACATTATTAAGACATTCCTGTGAGATACGAAAAATTGCTATCTCTATTTCACTGCCCAGCTTTATTTCGGTTCCTAGTACCTTAAGTTCTGTATTTATGCCGGTTTCCATTTCAAAATCAGTTACGTATGTCTTTAAAGAAGCGCTTAACCCCAGCTCACTGAGCCCATGCGGTTTTAGTCCATAGATAATTTCACGTAAATCTTTAAGACATTGTTTCACTGATTTTTTTATGTCTTCCAATTCCGGCATAACCTGCTCCTGGTCTTTCGTCATAAGCCTCTGGCAAATCTCCACGCTGTAAAAGAGATTGGCTATACTTTGAGCCGGCCCGTCATGCAGGTCTGCAGCAATCTTCTGCTTTTCCTCCTCTTGTATCCTGAGTATGTGGAATATCAGCTCTTCCCTGTTCTTAAAGTCTACTATCTGTGTATTAATCCCATTTATGGAATTATTTATATATTTAAACGCTATGTCCATATTCTTGTAAAGACTTTGCGCCTTGCCTAATAATCTTCTTTCCTTTATTAACCTTCGTTCAAGCTCATTACGCCTCATTATCAATGTCTTTTCCTGCTGTTTTTTCATTATCAGTTTAACATTGGTATCTCTTGCGTCATCGTAAGCTTTTTTGATGTCGGCTTCAGTGTATTTATCAAAATCCCTGCTTACTACCATCAACCAGTACCGGGCGGCATGGTCCTGCTTCTCAAGCGCATCCGATTCATCAATTACGGTCACCACCTTTGCTCTGATTGTTTCAAGTTCTTTCTTTATTTCCGCAAACTCATTTTGCGAATTCTCCAAAATAGAAATTATGTCTGCACGACTTGTATCAATAGAATCTAGAACCTTGTTTACAATATTCTCTAAGTCTTCAGCTGTATAATTCATAACATTACCTCAACAAATCAAATTGATAAATAGGGGTATAAAAATAACCTTTACCTTTATTCTCGCTGCGCATAAGATAAATCTTGTCTATATACAGTTTGTCCAAATATATAGAAAAAGCTGATAAGTCCTTGTCTGAAAGACTGACATCCCTGCCTATAGTAATGTGTGGTTTAAAACCCTTGTTATCCGGCTGAAAACCACTTTCAGTAAATCTCTCCTCTATGTTTCTTTGAAGTGATAAAAGATTGTCCGCATGCTTCATGCCTATCCACATGACCTTCATGTTATCTTCTTTTCCAAAATAGCCAAGCTTATCAAAGGTTACTTCAAAAGATTTTGTATGCACGCATGCTTTTTCTATTGCTTTGATCGCTTTTTCTTTTCCCTTACTATCAAGCTCGCCAAGAAATTTCAAGGTCAAATGAAGGTTTGCCCTTCTGGTAAATCGGGCTCTTTTTGTATATGGTTTAATTGAATTCTGAATATATTGCATCTGATCTTTAAGTGCATCTGGAAGATTAACAGCCACAAAAGTTCTCAATAGTAACACCTCAATTAAGATTGTAATATTCTTTACCATTAATATCAATACCGACCACTTAATGATATATCCGTTTCCTTTAAATATTTTTTATTTGGCCGGCAGTGCTATAGGTACTTTGTCATTTATATCTATATAGCTATCGGGAACATCACCTACAATTATTATTTCTGCAATGGGCATGTTGTTTGAAACCTTAACATTATCGTCTATAAGGGGGGCAACTATCTGCATATGCACATTTACTACGAGCTCCAACATATACCTGGTCTGGTTAATTCCCGCTTTATCAAAGGTGGTTTTATAATCAATATCCACACTACCGACGGGATACAGCTTTAAATATATCTTGGGGCCCATATTTGCAAACAGCTGGCTGTTAATTGCAGATCCGAAATATATATACGTCTTCGTCTTATTTAAATCATTGAGTCTTCTTTGAACCAGTTCTATAGTGTCGGAAACAAAATTATTAATCTCTACGGTATTAGGTTCCACCATTGAAATCTTTTTATTGTCATCGATTGTTACATGAAACAGGTCCATATAACCATAGTCCTTGAGGGTATCCTTAACCGATTTATTAATGACATCCATAGCTATGACCTTGGCCTTGGCCTGGCCTATTGCCACCACAGTCGGCTTTATTCTTCTCTCTGTAAACATTATCATCAAAGATAAGATTATAATGACCAATAAAAAACACACGAACAACCTGTTAACCCTATCGCGATTCCTTAAGCCCCTCTGGTGAAACCGCCTGCGGCTCATCGACCTATGTATTTTATATTTCAGATGCCTTAACATAATATAAAATCCCCCCACATATTTTATGATGGGAGGATCTTATGTGTTACTTTATTATGAGCTTTACAAATCTTCTTTTGCCTAACTGAAGCACATCTCCGTTTGTGAATTTTATTTCTTTAGTGGTTTCCATCATTTTATTCCCGTTTATCTTAAAAGCACCCTGCTCTATCATACGCCGTGCCTCACTATTTGTTGATGCAAGTCCTACGGATGTCAAGAGTTTTGGAGGCCAGGCCTTTCCGTCCGTGAGAACCTCCGCATCGGGCGATACCTCTTTAATCTCATCCGGTATATCATTTTTCTGGAAAACCGTCTTAAAGTGTTCCTCTGCTTCCTCGGCCTTTTCTTTCCCGTAGTAAAGCGAAACTAATTCCCTCGCCAAAGACATTTTCGCATCCCTGGGGTTTAATGTCCCCTCTTCCATCTGGGATTTCATCTCATCAATTTTATCAGGATGGACATCCGTTACAAGCTCGAAGTATCTGATTATTAATCCGTCGGGAAGCGACATAACCTTACCATAGATATCATTGGGATCCTCATCCACACCTATATAATTGCCCAGACTCTTGCTCATCTTTTTAACGCCATCTAAACCTTCCAGCAGCGGCATCATTATAGCAATCTGCGGATGTTCCATTCCAAACTCTCTCTGCAACATTCTGCCCATAAGCAGGTTAAACTTCTGATCGGTCCCACCGAACTCAATATCACAGCCCAGCGCTATTGAATCATAACCCTGCATAAAGGGATACAGAAACTCATGTATGTATATTGGCGTATTAGATTTATATCTCTTCTCAAAATCGTCTCGCTCCAGCATACGCGCAACAGTATACTTAGACGCCAAATTTAATACCTGCTTAAAATTTAATTTTGAGAGCCATTCACTATTATATCTTATCGTAGTCTTAGCAGGATCAAGTACTCTGAACGCCTGCTCCTTGTATGTCTTAGCATTTGCCATAATCTGATCCCGCGTCATAGAGTTTCTGGTATCCGACCGGCCGGTAGGATCACCAATCATAGCTGTAAAGTCCCCTATCACCAGGGTAACCTCATGTCCCAGGTCCTGAAACTGTCTGAGTTTACGCAGGACAACCGTATGCCCGAGATGTATATCCGGAGCCGTAGGATCCATACCAAGCTTAAGCTTTAAGGGCCTGTCCTCTTTAATAGACCTCTCAATCTTTTCCCTAAGCTCATCCTCGGGTATTATTTCAGACACACCTTTCTTAATGATTCTCATCTGTTCTTCAAGATTAAGCATATATAAGCCTCCAGTATATCACTATTTACAGTAATTCTACCATAGATAGCAAAAAATATACAGCGTTAAATAAATCAGTTGACATATTGGTCTATATCATATAGACTATAGACATCCAGTCTACATAGCATAGACCAAGGAGGTGCAATGTATATGCCCAATTATCAGCTTGCGCAAGGTGAAGAAAAACTTGCCGATTTAATATGGCGGTATGAACCAATAAAGTCAGGTGAGTTGGTAAAACTATGTAAAAGCGAAATCGGTTGGAAAAAATCCACTACATACACGGTATTAAAAAAGCTTTGCAACAAAAACATCTTTAGAAATGAAAACTCTATCGTATCTTCCGTGATTAAAAAAGAAGAGTTTACTTCAAAGCAAAGCAGATATTTTGTAGAAGATACATTCGGAGGATCACTACCTAAATTCCTGACAGCCTTTATCGGAGGTGAAAAACTCAGTGATCTCCAGGCCGAAAAACTCAAAAAATTAATAGACGAACATAAGGAGGAATAGGCATGATAAACACATTTCTTACAATTTTAAATATGAGTGTGACGGCAAGCTATGTCATTCTCTGCATTATCCTTATTCGGCTGCCTCTGAAAAAAGCGCCTAAGATATTTTCATACGCCCTCTGGAGTGTCGCAGGCTTCCGGCTCTTGTGCCCTTTCTCATTCAAAAGTATTGTGAGCCTTGTACCTATGAACACATACCGGCAGGCGGCACAGATCAAAGGCATAACCCCCTCCACAGGTTTAAATGTGCGAAGCTCCATACCCAATCCATATATGGTAACAAGCATAGATCCCATGTCCATACATATAAGGATAGGAGCATACATATGGCTTGCCGGCATTGTGGTCATGCTTATTTACAGTGTCGTTTCAATGTTGACTCTGAAAAATCGCCTGAAAAATGTACACCATAAAGTGAACAATATTTACGAGTCAACCTTCCTGAAAACACCCTTTGTGCTTGGCATCTTCGAGCCGTGTATATATATACCCGAAGAACTGCCGATAGAGGAAATAAACTATATCATCCGGCATGAACAGACACATATAAGAAGGTTTGACCA
Source organism: Thermoanaerobacterales bacterium UBA4877 (assembly GCA_002399345.1). Lineage (GTDB taxonomy): Bacteria > Bacillota > Thermoanaerobacteria > Thermoanaerobacterales > UBA4877 > UBA4877. The sequence continues at coordinate 20,574 of DHDL01000003.1, read as the reverse complement.
TATCATCAAACCATTTGCCTTCTTTGCTTTGAGTATACATTGGTTTAATCCGCTGGTATGGGCAGCCTTCTTCCTGATGAGTAATGATATGGAGCTTTCCTGTGATGAACGGGTATTAGATGAAATGGGAGTAGATATCAAGAAAGCCTACTCTATGTCACTCTTGTCATTAGCAACAGATGGACGCATTATTAATGGAAGTCCGCTTGCTTTTGGAGAAGGTAACGTCGGAGGCAGGATTAAAAACATATTAAACTATAAAAAGCCCACCTTATGGATAATGCTGGTTGCAATAATTATCGTTGTACTTGCAGGCATCGGGCTTGTGTCCAATCCGAAGACAATTAAAGCGGATGAAAACAGCTATGCCGATGAAATATATAAATACCGGACACAATATGTCGGTGACAACAGCAAGGTCATAAATATCACAGCCAGCCTACCTGTACCCGATATATTAAAATACTCACAGGTTCGGCTGCTTATGGACAAACCTTCCTATGGGATAGAGGTAACCTATAAGACGACACCCGAAGCAATGAAATCTTTCTCCAATGAGAACAATCAGGCTATTTTTGACAGAAACTCGATACTGATGTTTTCCTTGATTAAAAATGCAGATTATGTTAACTTCGTCCTAAAAGACGGTAACAGTAAATTTTCGGTTGGCAGAACCCGGGAGTGGGCAAATAATGCTATGGGCATGGATTTGTGGGAAAGCTCGGCCACGCAGGAAATGTTTAATTCTATTTATTTAAAAATAATTGAGAAGTGACCTGAATTCATCTTTGCCTGCAATATGATCAAAAATAAAGGTAATGGGTATCAAGTGATGTGTTGCCCATTACCTTTATTTAATCCTATCAAATTTTTCATGGCCTCACATAACTGTTAAATATAAACAGCTGTATGTATTGGCTAATCAAGATTAATTGGCTTGATTTTTTCTTTTTTCCCTTTCATAGATATAATCAAAATGTAATTTCTCGCCATGACTTAACTGATAATCATAATCATTAACCATCTTTTTAGTCTCATTAAATAATAGTACTAGAGCAATCAAGTTAGGTATGACCATAATTCCGTTAAACATATCGGCTAAATTCCAAACAAAATCTACTTTTTGATAAGAACCCAATATAATAAATATCAAAACCAATATTTGATATACATGTATAGCTTTTTTCCCTTTAAATAAAAACCTTATATTATTTTCTCCAAAGTAATACCATCCAACTACAGTGGTAAAAGCAAAAAAAGTCAAACAAACCGCCAAAAAGACTTGCCCTACCGGTCCAAATGCAATAGTAAAGGCTTGTTGAGTTACCGCTGCCCCTGCAAGGCCTAATTTATCGGCACCGGTAGGTATAATAACCAAAGCTGTGGCACTGCAAACCAAAATAGTATCTATAAATACCGCTATCATTGCCGGAAGTCCTTGCTCTACCGGATGAGACACATCAGCCACAGCATGAGAATTTGGAGTAGAACCCATGCCTGCTTCATTTGAGAAAAGGCCTCTGGCAACCCCATATCTGACTGCCTGGAATACGCCTATGCCGGCCGCACCCCCAAGAATTGCTTGCGGATCGAAAGCACCGACAAATATTGCTTTAAATGTTGGACCTATATTTTGCCTAAACATTATCATGGTAACGATTGCCCCGGCTATATAGACAACCGCCATTATAGGTACAACCTTCTCTGCAAAAGAAGCAATTCTTTTCATACCCCCGACAAATATTAAGGCTGCAATTACAGCTATTACTATACCAACTGCTATCTGGGGAATATTAAATGCTCTGCTCACTGCATCTGCAATGGAGTTTGACTGTACCATGTTTCCTATAAACCCCAGCGCTATAATAAGAGCTACGGCAAAAAACGCCGCCATTTTTTTATTTCCTAAACCGTTTTTTATGTAATAAGCAGGTCCGCCAACATATTGTCCGTCGCTGTCTACTTCTCTGTATTTTTGCGCTAAAGTGGCTTCAACAAAAATAGTTGACATTCCAAAAAATGCAGATACCCACATCCAAAAAACTGCCCCGGGGCCACCTAGGGTTATTGCAGTTGCTACACCAGCAACATTACCAGTCCCAATTTGTGCGGCTATGGATGTCGCCAAGGCCTGAAATGAAGACATGCTGCCTCCCTTGCTCTCTTTTTTATTAAAGAGACCGCCAAATACTCTTTTCGCAGCTTCTTTAAATCTTGTTATCTGTGGAAATCCCAGTCGTATGGAGAAGTATACGCCTGCACCGACAAGTCCGATTACCAATACGTAATCCCAGAGAATCTTGTTTACAGAGTTTACAATTGTCTCCAGTATTATCATTTTCATAACCCCCCTTTACAACTTGCTGACTTAATTTTAACAAATGTAACTGTAATAAGTCAATACGCTAACATATTAATTGAAAAAAATTCACAAACATCAAAAAGGCAGCTCATAATTAAACCTCTACATTATAGTATTAATCCCATAATACTATATATGACATAAAAACTCGCATTTATTTCTCAAATTCGATATTTTAAAATGATAGCATTAATACTGTATAATTTTTGACATTTAAAAAGCAAAACATTGATAACAAAACTGCAAACTTGTCACTTTAATAAAAACATTGATTTTTGCTTTTAGCTTTTTATAATTAATATTAGTACAGGATAATCGGCACATCCGATTACGTTAAATTTATCTTACTAAATATTTCATAATTATACAGTATTGAATAAATAAAAGAGGTGCTCTGCTTACAAAGCAAAACACCCCTTTAAATTTAAAACCTTGTTATTATTTGTAGTTTAACCCCATTTGCTTTTGTTCATGTGTACAGTCAGCTCAGCCATTATCATCCTCTGCAATATCTCAGCTTCTTCTTTTTCCTTCTTAAATATCTTAACACAACCCGGATCAAGGTCATCGTCGAGGCCCTTCTGCGCCAAATCCTTAAGCTCGGTCAGCAAGCCGTATATCTTCATATGCAAACCGTTTGTGCACCTTGATCTGTTTATCAGGGTTTCCTTATCCTCAGGCACCTTCTCAAACTTATCCTTGCTTGCTCCACATTTTGGACATACCTCAGGGGGCTCCTCCCCGTCATAGATCAAACCACATACTGAACATCTCCACATTGCAATGCCTCCCTTATAATAATTATTTCTTAAGTATAACTTTCTACATATCTTTTAAAAATCCTTCTTTCTTTTTCATATTATTGAAAAAAACCGTAGTTTATTATTTTGTCTACTATATGTTATAATTAATAAGCACTAAAGTATTTCCCAGAAGATGTTGCTGTTAGGAGGGATGTCTAATGACTGAAGATGATAATAACAGCCGAAGGCGAAGTGATAAAAGCAAAGGCAAGAAGAAAAAACGCAGCTTATTACATGTGGTCTTAATAAGTCTTTTATTAGTAATGGTAATAGCATTCGGCGCTGTGGGAGGATTTGCACTGGCAGCGATTAAAAGCGCACCACCTTTAAATCCCGATAAAATGTTAACCCAAAGTCAATCATCTGTCGTATTTGTAGACAGTCCCAAAGAACCGGGATCGTACGTGCAGGCAGCCAACCTTCATGGCGATCACAACCGGCTTTGGGTAAGTATTAATCAAATACCAGATGATCTCAAAAATGCTTTTATCGCAGTAGAAGATGCACGTTTTAGCGAGCATCACGGTGTAGATCCGGTAAGAATAGCAGGTGCATTTGTGGCCGATATAAAATCAGGAGATCTGTCACAAGGCGGTAGCACCATAACACAACAGCTCATAAAAAACACCATGCTGAGCCCGAAAAAAACAATCAAGCGGAAAATTCAGGAGGCATATCTAGCATATAAGCTTGAAAATGTATACTCAAAAGATCAGATATTAGAAGCATATTTAAACACTATTTATCTGGGCGGGCCGGGAGTAAACGCCTACGGTGTAGAAGCCGCCTCCTTGGTTTATTTCGGTAAACATGTAGACAAGCTTGACCTTGCTGAGTCTGCTGTCATTGCAGGTATAACAAGGAATGCATCAAGATATTCACCTTATTCCAGCGAAGAGAACGCGAAAGAACGGCAGAAGTTGGTTTTAAACCTCATGCTTGAACAGGATAAAATCACCAGGGATGAATATAACGATGCTGTTAATGAAAAATTGGTCTATAAGAGTGCTTCATGGGTAAATGATTATGCCCACCCTTATTTCGTCGACCAGGTGATAAGCGATGTGGTTAATGACCTGATGAAGAAATATAATTATTCTAAGCAGGACGCGGAAGCTAAAGTCTATAATGGCGGACTTAAAATTTACAGTACTATGGATATAGACATACAGGATGATATTGAAAAATCCTTCGAGAACAAAAAGTTGTTTCCTAAAAATACGCAGGATGAAAACGGCAACATAGAACCCCAGGGTGCTATGACCATTTTGGACTACCATACTGGTGAAGTTAAAGGTTTAGTAGGAGGCAGAGGCGGTAAAGGTAAAAGGCTGCTAAATCGCGCAACTCAAACAAGAAGGCAGCCAGGATCCGCTATCAAGCCGCTCACGGTTTATACCCCTGCCATAGATAACGGTTATACCACACGTTCGCCTATAGACGATACGCCTTTTACAGTACATCAATCGAGCGGTGACTGGCAGATTCATAACTACGAGAAGACTTATGCAGGCAGGGTAAACCTTAGGGATGCCATACAGCATTCCCGCAACATACCCGCTGCAAAGATTGTAATGGATTTAGGTGTTGACACGTCCGTAGAATATGCGGAAAAGTTCGGGCTTAAAATAGATCCCGAAGATAAATTCCCTGCACCTATGGCACTCGGCGGATTCACTCATGGTATATCTCCCCTGCAAATGGCTGCGGCATACGGTGCTTTGGCCAACGGTGGGGTATACATTGCACCACATACTTACACAAAGGTAACCGATAATAATGGTGATGTATTATTGGATAATGATTTTGATAAACATGTTGTAGTAAGCAAACAGGTATCGTATATAATGACTGACTTAATGCACTCCGTTGTTACAGGCGGCACCGGCAGATCTGCACAACTGTCTCATATGCCTGTTGCAGGAAAGACAGGAACGACAAGCAACTATAAGGATGCATGGTTCGCAGGATACACACCGTATTACTCCGCTGTGGTCTGGATGGGTTACGACCAGAATGAGGTACTTAAAAAACCTGGCGGCGGTTATGTAACGGGAGGAAACTATCCCGCCAGATTGTGGAAAGATGCTATGGCAAAGGTACACGATGGACTTGACTCAAAAGAATTTGATATGCCCGGCGGTTTAACATGGGATTCTGTATGCGAGGACTCCGGGATGCTTCCCAGCAGCCTGTGCTCACGGGACCCAAGGGGATCAAGGGTCGTAAGGGATGTATTTATCGAGGGAACACAGCCCACGGAACAATGCACGGTACATCAGTCGGCCAGCATAGATGTTACAACCGGTAAGCTTGCAGGGAAATATTGTCCTCCTTGGGATGTTAGAACACGTGTACTCATGCATATCACAGGTAGAAATAAATCTGCAAATACCAGGGACAGTGCATATATAATGCCTACGGAATACTGCAATGTGCATGGATATGCAAACCAGCCGTCACTGCCAGATACGACTGAAAATCCGGATAACGATGATGATAATCCCGACGAGGTCAAACCACCTGATGGTGGAGAAGATCAGCCTGGTGATGATAAAAATCCAGTCACCCCACCTGATAACCCGAACAATCCCACTAACCCAGGCAATTCTGGACATGATGGCGGCAATGCTAGTTCACCTTTAAATAAACCCCAAGGATCACATTAAAAAGAAAAAGAATCGGTTTTAAACCGATTCTTTTTCTTTTTTATACTCATCATCACTGATTACATTTATACCATTATCCTTTAATAGCTTTGCCGTAATACCGTCACCGCAAACCAGTCTTCGGCTGAAATCACCACTGTAGATCCTGCCCACACCACATGACGGACTTTTTGATTTTAATATTGCCGTCCTTATGTCATAAAACTTAGCTATCTTTAACGTCTTTAAAGCTCCTTTTTTAAACCATTCGGTAACATCAATACCTTCTGCATTATACACACTGGCCAGGCCATTTTTTGTTTTAACCTCAGCCGGGCTGCGCGGTGTCATGAGACCGCCAAGCTGTTCCGGGCATACGGGCAGTGCCTTGCCATCCCTCACCAATCTCACAATATCTGGCTCCGTATTTCTCTTGCCGTCATACCTGCATTCAAAACCGGCAAGACATGCACTAACCAAAATCTTTCCTTCACCTTTCATATTCAAAGCTTCACCACCGTGACGCCGTCTCCCCCTTCTCTAAGCATACCCAGCCTGAAAGAGGATACCCTTTTGTTTCTTCTCAGATATTGTTTAACGCCGTTTCTAAGTACCCCCGTTCCCTTACCGTGTATGATCATCACCTCTTTCAAGCCGGACATGTAGGCATCATCCAGGTATATGTCTATATCAGCCAGTGCATCATCCAGGTTCTGACCTCTCACATCTATCTCAGGTGAGATAGTATTTGACCTGCTTAATGTAACCTCGTCCCGTACCTTTTTTTTCTTTTTCTTTTCTGAAACTGTGCTTTCCAAAAGATCCGAGATATCAACGGTGATCTTCATAATCCCTGCCTGCACCTCTGCTTTGTCTCCATCCTTTCTCAACACAATTCCGTTTTGCCCGATTGATTTTATATATACGTCCATACCGGGAATGATGTCCTTGGGAACACTACATGATTCGATATCTTGTTCTTCATCATCTTCATCCGTGCCGAGATTTTTGGTCATTTCCTTGCGCAATCTCTCAATTTCCCTGTCTCTGCTTGAACGGTCATCCAGTTTATTTAAGTCCTTCAATTGCTTTATTATCCTCTTGGCCTCTCTTCTGGTCTCGGCAGCCACCCTGTTTGCCTTGTCCTTAGCCTCATTCAGTATCTCAGACTTCTCTATTCCCAGCCGCTTCTTTTCTTCATCAAGTTCAGCCCTCTTGACATTCATCTCCCTGAGCATTGACTCTGCCTTTTCCTTGTCCTCTTCCGAAGTCACCCTGTTTTTTTCCAGCTCCATGATAAGGTCTTCCATCTTCATTTCGTCTGAGGATATATATGACCTTGCCTTTTCTATAACCCTCTTATCCAGTCCCAGCCTTTCGGATATGAGAAAAGCATTGCTCTTGCCGGGCACGCCTATCATAAGCCTGTATGTAGGCCGCAGGGTATCCACGTCGAACTCCACACTGGCATTTTCCACCCTGTCCGTCTTCAGTGCATATGCCTTTAACTCGCTGTAGTGTGTGGTAGCTATAACCTTTATGCAGCGTCTCCTGAAAAATTCAAGTATACCCAGACCGAGAGCCGCACCCTCGCTGGGGTCTGTTCCCGCACCAAGCTCGTCTAGTAAAACAAGGCTGTTACTCCCCACCCCCTTAATGATCCTGACAATGTTTGAAATATGAGAAGAAAATGTACTCAGCGATTGCTCGATACTCTGTTCATCGCCTATATCGGCAAATATGTTATCATACACCGCAACCTGTGAACCATAACCAGCTGGTATATACAAGCCGGAAAGAGCCATAATTATAAGCAATCCGGCTGTCTTTAAAGAAACCGTTTTGCCGCCGGTGTTCGGCCCCGTTATTACCAATACATCAAAGTCTTTCCCCAACTCTATGTCTACAGGTACAACCTTATCCGATGATATAAGAGGATGCTTAGCTGCAACAATCTTGGTAATGCCATCCTCATTCAGTTCCGGCTTAACCGCATCCATTTTCTGTGCAAGATAGGCCTTAGCAAAAATAAAATCCAATTCTCCAAGGATACCCACGTCTTCCTCCACATCGCTATGCACGTCCCTCAGCTCTTCGCTCAGCTGTTTTAATATCCTCTTTATCTCATCCTTTTCCTTAACCTCAAGCTGCCTTACCTCATTGTTCATCTCGACTATAGGCATCGGTTCAATAAAGAGAGTGGCACCGCTGGCCGACTGGTCATGAACAATCCCACTCACGGTTCCCTTATATTCCTGCTTTACAGGTATTACGAACCTTCCCTCTCTTATTGTAATTATAGGTTCCTGAAGTAATTTTTGGTACCTCGAAGATGTAATCATGGAATTTAATCTGTCTCTTATAGATGAGTTGATACTTTTTATCTTTTTCCTGATGGAGTAAAGCTGGGGACTGGCATCATCATCCATCTCTTCATCAGATATGATCTTTTCCTCTATTTCATTTTTTATATCTTTATATGGGTTAATCCCATCGGCCAGGCCCATCAAAGATTTACATTCCAAATCATCGCTGCTGATGTACTCCTTTAATACGCCGCATGCACCCAGTACGCCGGCTACATGCAAAAGCTGACCCTGGCTTAAATCGGCACCTATCTTCAGGCTGTTTAAAATCCTTCTGATGTCTTCAATCTTCCCCGTATTTGGAAAACCCTTCATGGCTATCATCTTGAGCGCCTCTTCAGTCTCATCCAAGCTGCCCGCCACCATATCCATATTATGCCCGGGAAGCAATGCATCGGCCTTCTCACGGCCCATGGGAGTAAATGTCAGCTCCCTCAGCATGCTTTTAATCTTGCCATATTCCAGCGCGTTTAAATCTTTACCTGAAATATTACACCTCAAATTACGAGTCAACTCCTTTATAGCTTTAAATTTTTTGTCTTGTCAAATGCTATTATAAAATCATTAAGTTCTTTTGTAAGCTCTTCTGTATTTCTTTTTAAACCCTTATTTTCCGCTTGGGCTTTAGAAAAATCATCTTTTGTGGACTCAAGCTCATATTCTGCCTTTCTCAACCTGTCCGCTAAGTTTAATGCCGTCAGGATGGCAAGGTCTTCCCTGCCCAGCTTTATATTCTTTTTATGAACCTCAGCCATCATACCGTTTACTGTTTCAGCTATTTCCTTCATATATTCAATGTCATCATTACTTTTCATTTTATAGTGCTTGTCATTTATCACTACATCTACCCGGTTGGCATTTTCCTCCAACTGTATCATCTCCCATAACTAGCACAAATATTATAACGCAACTTAAGAAATCTCAGTTATTGTCATAATTATAGGTTTCGTTATAAATCCATATTTTCCTCCTATGGGAAAAATAAAAGGCTAAGAAAAATCTCAGCCTCTAACCGAGCCTTTAAAAGATGAAGTAACCTCACTCATTATCTTTTCCATCAATTTATCCACCTCATTTACAGTGAGTGTCCTATCTGCCGCTCGGAAAGTAATGGAAAATGCAGTGCTTTTCTTATTCTCAGGTATTTGTTTACCTCTGTATATATCAAACAGAGCAGCGTTATCTACAAGGTCGCCTCCAGTACTCCTTATGGTCGTCAGCATATCACCCACGCTTACATCCTCATCTACGACAAAAGCGGCATCCCTCTCTATGGAAGGAAAACTGCTTATCGGCTTATATTTTCTTTCAGTTAC
>DHDL01000003.1:6394-10870 GCA_002399345.1 Thermoanaerobacterales bacterium UBA4877 | reverse complement strand
AATGCATCTGCAACCTCCGGATGTAGCCTCCCGGCATGGCCTATGTCTTTCCCACCTGTCTCAATATCCGCCGATACTCCGGGATGAAGATAAGGCTGCTTCGACCTTGTATAATTCACATCATTTACATTCAGGCCTTCAAGAAGATATTCAATACAGCCCTTTATATCATAAAAATCCGAGTCTTCACCGCATAGCCCTATACATAATTCATATTCCTGTTTTGGCAGCTCTTTAAGAGTCTTATCCATTGCAAAATAAACCGGAGCCATTTCAAACATAAACGGTTTTTTTGCTCCTCTAGACACATTAAGTAACAGGGTCTTAAGCATATCCGGAACCAGAGTTGTACGCATAATGCTCTGGTTTTTGCCTAGGGAATTGTAAATAGGCACGGCCTTTCTCCTGACATCATCTCCAGCTATACCCAATCTGTCTAAATCATCGGGGTCCGCAAATGAGAATGTGTTTATTTCATAAAGCGAAAATGAAGCCAGCAGATTCTTTGCTTTATATTCAAGCATCTGGTCATGAGTCTTTCTTCCCTGAACCATCCTCTTCCCGTCAAGAATGGTTTCAGGTATCCTGTCATAACCGTAGAACCTTACAACCTCTTCCGCAATATCAGCTTCCATATCTATGTCGCCCCGGAAATAAGGAACGCCTATCTCCATGGTCTCGCCATTGTATGATACGTCAAACTCCAGCTTTGTAAGTATACCGGACATTGTCTTAACATCTAAGTCCAATCCCAAAAGCTCATTTATCTTTTGCGGGCGTACGGATATATGCTTATCCGCTGGTAGTTCCTTATAAACATCTACTCTACCGGGCAGCGGCTCGCCACCTTCCAGGTCATGTATTACGGATGCACACCTATCTGCGGCCGGTGGCGCCAAACTGACGGCCAGGCCTTTTTCAAACCTCGAGGATGCCTCCGAGCGCAGCCCCATTGCCTTAGACGTATGCCTTATGTTACTTCCCAGGAAATTAGCGGATTCAATAAACACCCTGCTCGTATCAGCATCAATCTCGGTATTCAGTCCGCCCATAACACCAGCAATCCCTATTGGCCCGGAATCATCGGTGATAAGCAGCATATTGCCGCCAAGCTCTCTCTCCTTATGGTCTAAAGTAACAAGATTCTCTCCTTCTTTTGCAAGCCTAACAACAATGCGACTGCCGCTAACCTTATCCATATCAAATGCATGCAGCGGCTGGCCCATCTCCAGCATCACATAATTGGTTGCGTCCACAATATTATTGATCGGCCGTACGCCGCATTTTATAAGCCTCATCTGTATATCCCACGGCGAATCCTTTATATGGACATTATCAATCACACGGCCCACATACCGGCTGCAAAGGTCATGATCTTTAATCTCTACTGTAACGGGTATTTCACCTGATCCAACCCCTTTCGGCATCTTCCTATCCGGTATTTTAAATTCCTTACCCAGCGTTGCCGCAGTTTCCCGGGCAATACCCAGTATGCTGAGCTCATCCGGACGGTTGGGGGTAATTTCAAACTCTATCACATAATCATCAAGCCCCAGGGCCTTAATGGCATCCTCACCCACCGGCATCTCCGGCAGTATAAGTATACCCTCCCGCATGGGCTCGGGGAAAAGTGACTCATCCATACCCAGCTCACCAGCCGAGCACATCATACCAAAAGATTCTATTCCCCTGAGTTTGCTCTTTCTTATCTTCGATTTCCCAGGCAGATGCGCGCCGGTCTTGGCCACCGGTATATATGCCCCTTCAAACACATTTGTGGCACTCGTTACTATGGTTAAAACCTCGCTGCCCACATCAACCTTACAGACCACCAGGCTGTCCGCATTAGGATGTTTGCTTATCTCAAGGATCTTTCCTATGACCACCTTCTTTATTCCCTCACCCAGGTATGTAAAAGTCTCCACCTTGGTACCTGTCATGGTGAGCCGGTCACATAACTCAGAAACCGATATATCTATATCAACAAATTCTTTTAGCCAACTTATAGGTACAAGCATATCTCATCCTCCTTAAAACTGCTTTATAAATCTCATATCATTTTCAAAGAAAAGCCTGAGGTCATCTATACCGTATTTCAGCATGGCTATCCTGTCCAGCCCCAGGCCGAAAGCAAATCCCGAATACACATCCGGGTCGATTCCGGACATTTTGAGCACCTTGGGATGCACCATCCCGGAGCCCAGTACCTCTATCCATCCTGTGCCCTTGCATACCCTGCAGCCCTTCCCCTTGCAGGCCATGCAAGTAACATCCATCTCGGCGCTGGGTTCGGTAAACGGAAAATAATGCGGCCGGAACTTGGTCTTTGTCTCCTCACCGAAAAGCTGCCGCGCAAACAAGCTCAAAACTCCTTTTAAATCCCCCATGGTAACACCCTTGTCCACCACCAAACCCTCAACCTGATGAAATACCGGTGAGTGGGTAGCATCAATGTCGTCCGCCCTGTATACCCTTCCCGGTACGATTATCCTTATGGGCGGCTGCTGCTTTTCCATCGTCCTCACCTGCACGGGCGATGTATGCGGCCGCAGTTCTATATTGTCATTTATATAAAAAGTATCCTGCAAATCACGCGCGGGATGATCTTTGGGTATATTGAGCGCCTCAAAATTATAATAATCATACTCTATCTCCGGTCCCTCGGCTATGCAAAACCCCAGGCCGGTAAATATCTCAGATATCTCCTCCCTCACTATGGTGAGAGGATGAAGATGCCCAAGGCCAGGCCTCCTGCCCGGAGCAGTGATGTCCACATACTCTTTCTTTAACCTCTCTTGCATTTCCCTGTCTTGTATGCTCTTGAGCATGATACCTATATCATTTTCTATGGCGGCTTTAATCTCATTTATTTTCTCACCCGCCGCTGGCCTCTCCTCTTTGGGCAGCTTGCCAATGCTCTTAAGCTTAGTAGTAATTATTCCCTTTTTGCCCAGATACCTCACACGTACCTCATTCAAGGCTTTGGCATCGCCCGCTGCCTTAATCTCACTTTCCGCTTCCAGCCTTATTTTTTCCAGGTCCATTATATCACGTCCCTCTTAAAATATTATTGCATATAAAAAACGGCCTCTCACCCCATAAGGGACGAAAGGCTCCGCGGTACCACCCTGTTTAGCTAAACAGCTCACTTATAGTATAACGGCCAGGCCGGACAAACCTACTTAATTTCAGCTCATCAACTCCGGGGCGAACTTCGTAAAGAAATCTCAATAAAACCGCTCTCAGTCGCGGCGGCTCCTCCCTGTATGGATAATCTGCCTACTCTTCCCCTTCATAGTATTTGTTTAAGTTTCATTTGTTAATCATTATACCATATTAAAGTCAAATATGAAATGCTAACCCGTATTCATTTTAACTTTATAGCTTCACCACCTTGGTAGCAACATTTTTATTAAATGCATAATCATGCTCCACAAAAATCATGGTGGGCGCGTATTCTTTAATGAGGTCTTCTATCTGTATGCGCGAGTACACATCTATATAATTTAGCGGCTCATCCCAGATGTAAATGTGTGCGCTCTTAGACAGGCTGCGCGCGATTAAAACCTTCTTTTTCTGCCCCTGACTCAAATCCTCCAGATTCTTTGCAAAATCCTCCTCATTCACATCCAGCTTAGAAAGCAGCGTCCGGAATATGGTCTCATATATGCCCTCATTTAATATAAAATCGCTAAAACTACCTTTAAGAAAGGAGGTATCCTGCGGAACATACGATATAATAAGGTTGTTCCCAATATTGACCTTCCCTCTGTAATCAATATTCTCGCCCATCAGTATCTTTAATATTGTAGATTTGCCGGAACCGTTCCTCCCTCTCAGCGCCAATCTGTCCCCCTTATTAACCGTAAAACTTATATTATTAAGCACCTTTCTCGCGCCATAACTCATACCAAGGTCTTCTACGCTTATAAGTGTGTCTTTATGATAATCCGCGGGGACAATCTTGAGATCATCATAGTCCTCTATGTTTTTAAGGAGTTTCTTCTTCTCATCCATGGACTCTTTCTTGCGGCGTTCTATGGATTTTGCCCGTTTCATCATTTTAGCCGACTTGTGGCCTATATATCCTCTGTCGCCCGCATGGCCGCCGATTTTGGATTTCTCAACCATGTTGCTCCAGCCTGCCGTGCGCTTAAAAGCACCCTCCAGCTCAACTATCTCCTTTTTCAGTTTTTTGTTCTTAGCAATCTCATAATTATCCTGCCTGTCTTTGTCATCCTGCCAACTGGAGAAATTCCCTTTTTGAATCTCTACATTATTTTTATTAATAGATAATATGTGGTCAACCGTGCCGTCAAGGAAATGCCTGTCATGGGATACCAGTATAAAACCCTTCTTGCTGTTTAAATAACGCGCAACACAGTCCCTTCCCTCCATATCTAGATGATTCGTAGGTTCGTCAATAAGGAGGAAATTATGCTTTTTCAAAAACAGCGCGGCAATCATAACCTTGGT
>DHDL01000003.1:0-6295 GCA_002399345.1 Thermoanaerobacterales bacterium UBA4877 | reverse complement strand
CTTATTTCCCTTTCTATAAGCTCGTCTATGATAAAACCGTCGTTTTCCATGTATAAATTAAGAATATCCCCGTACAGCTTTAGGGAGCTTGCCGTGCTTTTTGCCAGACATTGATTCATCTCATCTTCCCACTTATCAAAGGGTGCTATTATACTCCTCACTGTTTCAATCGTGCCTTTATCTCTTTCTGCTTCAAATGGGAAATAGTCAAAACTAACGGATGCGTTAATTTTTCCTCCATAATCATAATCTCCCATAAACAGCCGCAAAAGCGTGGTCTTCCCCCTGCCGTTTCGCCCGATAAAACCCAGTTTCCAGCCGGTGTCTATATCAAATGACACGTTCTCAAAGATGTTTTCATAGCTTCCTTCGTATCCGAATGTTAAATTGTTTACCCTGATTAAAGACATAAAAAAATCCCTCCTATTAAGAGAGGAAACAATAATAATTATATTATACTGAATTAAACTAAAGGTGTCAAATATATAGAACTTTGCTATAATTAAAACTCATTGTATTATTATGTTTGCCGGCCTCTTTGGTGCCATCACGCATATAAAAGGTTCCACAAACGCAGGCTGCCGTATGCGTACCCTGTAAGTTCATGGAACCCTATAGCAAACTATGACCTCACTAAGACCTCATCAAAATAAGGCAAGACCTCATCTTTAATTTTCTTAAGGAATTTTATATTGCAGGGACTTTTACCACATAGCTTTTTATTTAATACACCCTCGGAATATTTATATCCCTGAAGGGCATATCTTTTTGCCCCCGAGAGCCATACGCCGATTTCCTTAAAATCGTCTTCACTCAATAACTTTTCATGCACCGTCGTCCGAAATTCATTTGAAATACCACAGTCCATTATAATACTCACAGATTCTTTAACTCTGGCTATATCGTCGCTGTTGTTTACAAACAAACCATACTTTTGGATAGGGGCCTTTATATCCATGGCTATGTAGTCCAGCAAGCCATCATCTAATAATTCCGTTACCACGGACGGCCTGGCCCCGTTGGTATCCAGCTTAACCTTAAACCTCTTGGCCTTTATCTTGACAATGAAATCCAAAAGACCGGGCCACAGCGTGGGCTCACCACCGGTTATGCACACACCGTCTATCAGCCCTTCCCTCTTATCGAGATACTTAAGTATATCATCTTCGGTTATAGTCCCCTTGATCGACGTTATTAGCGAACTATTGTGGCAATAAGGACACGCAAAATTACATCCTGATATAAATACAGTGGCAGCAACATTGCCGGGAAAATCCGCCACGGAAAAAGGCATCAGGTCATAGATCATACTACAAATTCCTTTCTGTCTGCAAACTCCTGGCGTTTACCTTTATTCCAACACTTCACCGGCCGGTAGTAGCCCACAACCCTGCTGTAAACCTCGGCCTCCTTACCGCAGTACGGACAGGTGAAATGCTCACCTGCTATATATCCATGATCGGCACATACTGAAAACGTCGGCGTTATGGTGTAATAGGGCAGATGGTAATTCTCCGCGATCTTTCTCACCAGAGCCTTGCATGTATCCGAATCATACATCCTCTCCCCCAGAAATCCATGCAGCACCGTACCGCCTGTGTATCTGCACTGAAGATCGTCCTGCAGGTCAAGAGCCGTAAATATATCTTTTGTAAAATCTACGGGCAGCTGAGTAGAGTTGGTATAGTAAGGCTCGTCTGTTCCGCAGGTTATTATATCACCAAACAGCTCCTGGTCCTTTTTGGCCAGCCTGTAGGTAGCACCCTCCGCAGGCGATGCCTCCAGATTGTAGAGTATACCGCTCTCCTCTTGATAGGTAACCATCTTATCCCTCATATAGTCCATAACCTTAAGTGCAAAATTCCTTCCTTTTTCAGATGAAATTCCCACACCCATGAAGTTTAATAAGGCCTCATTCATACCTACAAGCCCTATCGTATTGAAATGATTCTGCCAATAAGCTCCAAACCGTTCATATACATTCCTCAGATAAAATTTAGCGTAAGGATACAGACCTTGCTTGGTCATCCTTTCCAACACCTCACGCTTTATATCCAGGCTGGTCTTCGCGGTATCCATAAGTTTTCCTACCCTGCCTAAAAAATCATCCTCAGAACGTGAAAGGTAACCTATCCTCGGCATATCTATGGTCACCACACCAATGGACCCGGTAAGGGGATTCGCCCCGAACAAACCGCCGCCCCTCTTCCTAAGTACCCTGTTATCCAGGCGAAGCCTGCAACACATACTTCTCACGTCGTCCGGGCTCATGTCGCTGTTCACAAAATTAGAGAAATAAGGAAGACCGTATTTGGCTGTCATCTCCATAACCTTGTCTATCACCGGATTATCCCAGTCAAAGTCCTTGGTGATGTTGTATGTAGGTATAGGGAAAGTAAAGATTCTTCCTTTGGCATCCCCCTCCATCATAACCTCGGCAAATGCCTTGTTAATCATGTCCATCTCCGGCTGAAACTCCCCATATGTCCTGTCCATCATCTTCCCAGCGATGATCACGGGTTCACCCGCCAATATCTTAGGTGGATTTAAATCCATTGTAATATTGACAAAAGGAGTCTGAAAACCGACCCGGGTAGGTACGTTAAGATTAAATATGAATTCCTGCATAGCCTGCTTTACATCGGCATAATCAAGTTTATCATAATATATAAAAGGTGCCAGGCATGTATCAAAGTTAGAAAAAGCTTGTGCCCCTGCTGCCTCCCCTTGAAGGGTATAAAAAAAGTTCACTATCTGCCCCAAAGCTGTCCTGAAATGTTTTGGCGGACGGCTTGCAACCTTGCCGGCAACACCGGTAAACCCGCTTACCAACAAGTCCTTTAAGTCCCAGCCGCAGCAATAAGCAGACAGCAGCCCCAGATCATGTATGTGAAAATCCCCATTCACATGGGCGTCCCTTACCTCTTTGGGGTATATCTTGTTAAGCCAGTATCTAGCAGTTACGGAGGATGAAATGTGGTTATTCAGCCCTTGCAGGGAGTAGTCCATGTTGCTGTTTTCGTTTACCCTCCAGTCAGACTTTTCTATGTACTGGTCAACTAATTTCTCAATATCCAGAAATAAATTTTTGATATCCCTTATGTCCTGATGCTGCTTACGATAAAGTATGTAAGCCTTAGCTGTCTTGGCGTGCCCATTCTCTATGAGTACTTTTTCCACTATATCCTGTATATCTTCCACAGATGGACTTACATCCGCGAATCTTCTTGTCAGGATCTCCGTGACCTCTCTAGTAAGATACTCGGCCGTTTCCTTATCGTCCCCGCCCACAGCCTTGGCAGCCGCAAAAATTGCGTTTTCTATCTTGCCGGCGTCATAATCCTGAAGGCTTCCGTCTCTCTTTATTACCTGTGTAAACATGTGCATACCCCCATATATTGTGTAGTAGTGTAATATTTACCCATATATATTCTATACCCACGGTCAATTTTTTTCAAGACAGATAAAAAAAGAGGGCGCTAAGCCCTAAAAAGCAAAATTATATATTAATATTCCCGCCCCGACTACCAGGCAGTATATGGAGAAATATGAAAGTTTACCTTTTTTTACAACCTTATTCAGTAAATAAAGAAACAAAAGACCGCTTACAAAAGATGTAACCATTCCAACGACCATAGGAGCTATCTCTAAGCTTGTACCTGCAACATCCCTTAACTCCAGAAGAAGCGCGCCCAGTATAGCCGGAATAGATAATATAAATGAAAATTTAAATGCCCATTCCCTTTTTAGTCCCCTGAAAAGAGAACTTGCCATGGTAAATCCCGACCGTGATATACCCGGTATAACTGCAATTCCTTGAAATATACCTATTGTAAGAGCATCCGCAGGCGACATGTCCCTTAACTTTTTATCTCCAGTATTATACATATCACTTAAATATAATGCAGCTGCTGTTATTAATAGCATGAAACCTACAAGCACAATATTGTTAAACAATGTATCGGTATAGTTATTTAATATAAGACCAATCAAACCTGTAGGAATAGAAGCAATTATAATAAACAGGGCCAGTCTCTCCTCCTGATCAACTCTCCTTTTTCTATTTTTCCTAGAAAAAAGTCTTCCGATAATTTTAAAACACCCGGATATCAGTTCAATAACTTCTTCCCTGAAATATATAAAAACAGCCAGTAATGTTCCCACATGCAGTACGACATCAAACAGGAGGTTATCCTGAGTAAGTCCGAAAAGTGTTTGAAAAATTATAAGGTGCCCCGAACTGCTCACAGGTAAAAATTCAGTTGCACCCTGTACCAGGCCCAAAATAAATGCCTGAATAGTACTCATTATGCATCTTCCTTTCATAAGGAGAAGTGTTTTCCATTATTATATGCTGCAATTTATTATTCTTTTCTCCGTAATAACATAATCCATTTTTACATCATGACTCTCTTCGGCAACCGGGTGTATTTGCATTTCAAATGCCAGGCCGACCTTGCAAGCATTCACATCCTTTAAAAGCCTGTCGTAGTAACCCCCGCCGTAACCTATGCGATAGCCCCTCGCGTCAAATACTACACCAGGCACAACCACCAGGTCAAGTTCCTGCGCAGCGACTGATCTATTGATATCATATACAGGCTCCCTTATTCCCTTAAATCCTGCCATAATATCACTTTTTAGGTCTTTGATCTCAATTAAGGAGAGCCTGTGCTCATCAGGAATGGTAAGGGGCAGCACTATTTTCTTACCTTTTTCCAGTGCCTTTTCTACTAACGGTGTTGTCATGACCTCCCTCTTGTAATCCATATAGACCATTATGAGTTCGGCCGATGCATAGGCTGGAAAATCCTCCAGCTTTTCTACTATGCTGCGGCTCATACGATCTACATCTTCATCAGACAAAGCATTTCTCATGGTTAGCACCTGGTATCTAAGCTTCTTTTTATCCATAATAATGCCTCCTTTGCCCTACGTGTAGCGTTGTCACTTTATTTATATTATAAACTACAACCAAAGAAAAAGCACCGGATTATTAATAGTCAATGAGATTAAAACATCTCGTTCAAAATTATAATATAAATCTAAGTATGAAAAGTACTGCAAAAACATACATTATAGGACTTACTTCTTTACCTTTTCCCATTACAAGCTTAACCAACGGGTAAAAAATAAAACCTGCAGCTAAGCCGTTGGCAATGCTATAACTGAACGGCATCATGACGATGGTCATAAATGCCGGAAAGGCTTCGCTGAAATCGTCGAAATTTATGCTCATTATAGGGGACATCATAAGCACACCCACTATAATGAGTGCGGGAGCAGTCGCCTGAGTAGGGACCAATCCTACTATGGGAGCAAAGAACAAAGATATCAGAAAAAGCAGTGAAACAACGACCGACGTAAGTCCCGTCCTCCCGCCTTCACTTATACCCGCGGAGCTTTCCACAAACGTAGTGGTGTTGCTTGTGCCGAGCAAGGCACCTATAGATGTTGCCGTTGCATCAGCAAACAGCGCCCTCTCCATTTTTGTTGGAAACATGCCCTTACTTTTAGGAATCTTGGGGTTTTCTTCCAAAACCCCTGTTTTTTCACTTACACCTATAAAAGTACCTATGGTATCAAACATGTCCGAAAGAATAAAGGCAATAAGTACAGTGGTAAGTCCCATAAACACTTGACCCACGGTACTTCCAGGGGTTAATCTGACAAGTTCTCCAAAATTCAATTTAAACAATGTGGGAGACAAACTAGGCGGCTTGGCAAAAAAGCTGAAGTTCTGCGGTATGGTGGTAACCCCCATTGGTATACCTATCAATGTTGTTGCAATTATACCAAGAAGCATGGAGCCTTTTACATTAAGTACCATCAAAACGGCGGTTATTATAAGACCGATAACCGCAAGCAGCGTTCCTGCAGATTTAAATGAGCCCATTGTAACCAGTGTATCCGGATTCCCTACTATAATGCCAGAATTGATGAATCCTACCAGGGCAATAAAAAGTCCGATGCCTGCACCGATAGCCTTTTTCAGCGACTCGGGAATTGCATTCACAATCATCATCCGCAGGCTGGTTGCCGTTATTAATATATTGATTATACCGCTTATAAATACGATAGCCAAAGCTGCTTGCCATGAATAATGAAGTGTAAGCACGACGGTAAAAGTAAAAAATGCATTCATACCCATTCCCGGTCCAAGAGCAAACGGAGCATTGGCAAAAAGGCCCATTATGAGTGTCGCTATAACAGAAGCAATAATTGTTGCTACAAAGACAGCTCCAACCACCGGGTCATTGGCCACATTCAGTCCGGCATTGATTGCATCGGCTCC
>DHDL01000018.1:8125-9669 GCA_002399345.1 Thermoanaerobacterales bacterium UBA4877 | reverse complement strand
CACCGATAACGTTAAATGTCAGGTAAAATACAAGCATCATAATTCCTATAAAGGCAGGTATGGCAGTATATTTGCCGGTAAGAACCTTATCGATTTTTTCACTTCTTATATGTTCCTTACTTTCCTTTGGTTTTATAACTGTTCTTTCACAAAGCTCCTTGATGAAAGAAAACCTCATATCGGCGATGGCTGCCGCGCGATCCAGGCCTCTTTCATCTTCAAGCTGGAGTATTATGTGTTCCAGTGTTTCTTTCTCATTTTGTGACAGGTTTAAGGCATTGAGAACAATAGAGTCACCTTCGACTAATTTGCCTGCGGCAAACTGCAGTGGTATATTGGCAGCTTCAGCATGATCTTCAATAAGATCCATAATGCTGTGAAGTGTCCTATATACGGCACCGCCGTTCTTGTTTTTATCAGAGAAATCCGTACGGCCTGGCCGCTCCTGATATTTTGCCACATGGAGTGCATGCTCAATCAGCTCATCCACGCCCTCATCCTTTGTTGCCGATATAGGGACTACGGGTATGCCCAGTACTTCTTCCATCTCGTTTATATCTATGGAGCCACCGTTTCCACGAACCTCATCCATCATATTCAATGCCAGCACCATCGGGACATTGAGTTCCATTAATTGCAGCGTAAGGTACAAATTGCGTTCGATATTTGTAGCATCGACAATATCTATGATGCCGGTTGGGCTTTCGTTTAGAATAAATTGACGTGATACGATCTCCTCACTGCTATACGGAGAAAGAGAATAGATTCCAGGCAGATCGGTGACCATGGTATTTGGATGTCCTTTGATCGGCCCATCTTTGCGGTCGACCGTAACACCCGGGAAATTACCGACATGCTGATTGGAACCGGTAATCTGGTTAAAAAGGGTCGTCTTACCGCTGTTTTGATTGCCTGCCAAAGCAAAGGTAAGTGTTGTGCCCTTGGGAAGCGGATTTTCATCTGCTTTTAGATGATACTTTCCACCCTCTCCCAAACCGGGATGTTCAATTTTGTTTTTCGGTTGGGCAGTCTTGCTTTTTTTAGTCTTACTGGCTGAAGAAGCGACCTCGGAAACCCCGATTTTTTCAGCATCGGCAAGACGCAGTGTTAGTTCGTAACCGTGTATTAATAGCTGTAAAGGGTCACCCATCGGTGCGTATTTCATTAAGGTTACTTCCGTTCCTGGAATTACGCCCATATCCAGAAAATGCTGTCTGAGCGAACCTTTACCGCCTACTGAGGTTATAACTGCTGTTTTCCCAACTTTTAACTCGTTTAGTGTCATAAATTCTCTCAAATCCTTTCGTACAACTGCTGATTAGAGTGCTCTAATTACATAATTATAGTACTCTAACTACAAAAATATGTCAAGGCAATGAAAATATCTTAATAATATAAATATATTCAATACAACACCATATTACCCATTATATACCATATATAATAAATAAACCATAGTAATTGCATTTTATAGTATGCCATAAATACACTGTATTTATTTTTGCTCTGTACAAAAGCTTTAGTACTCTTAATAAGCCCGAATA
>DHDL01000018.1:4941-7864 GCA_002399345.1 Thermoanaerobacterales bacterium UBA4877 | reverse complement strand
TGGAGAATTGTTATTGTGTTATACCCTGCGATAAAGTATAATGGTGTAAAGATATCGAGAAAATGTAAGGGGGATAAACAAATGGGAGCCTTCAGCAAGTTCATGATGTTTGTACTCGGTGCGGTTGCAGTGGTGGCTGCCGTAGTGCTGCTACTTTTGGGCGGCGGGGTTATAGGCAGCGAGACCTTAAAAGCAGTAAGCGGACCGCAGTGGTCGGATGCTTTTATAATAGCCGGAGCCGTGGTCATTGTCATAGGGGTCGTGGCGTTCGTCCTGGCTTTTTCCAAAAGCGGCCAGGCCGAAATTGCTTCAGCATCGTCGTCAGGCGCCCATATGCCTTCGAGGAATACACAGGCCAATGGGTTTGTCACTATACCGGCAAATTCCGGGGATATCAGGGTATCCTTCGAGACAATAAAGAGCCTGGCGGAACGAGCCTCGTCAAAGGTTGAAGAGCTGAAGACAACCGCGATCAGCGTAGGCAAAAAAGAGGACAACCTGTATCTTACGCTGGATGTCGCAGCAGCTCCGGACACAAACATTCCTGCTGTCGCCGAGAGACTTCAAAAAGAAGTGAAGGATTATATAGAAGGTGTGATATCCTTCGGTATAGAAGAAATAGATGTGAATGTATCAGGATTAAACAACGCATACAGGAAAAAGATAGGTTCATATCAAAACTAACGTATATGTATAGGCGGACATATAAGATGTCCGCCTTTGTTTTAGATGATTTTGTTCTTTTTAAGTCTACCTAAAAATGAAATATCGAATTCGCCTTCTATGGTAACTCCGTCCTCTTTATAATCCTCCTTGCTGATGATGCCGTGACTATGAAGCTCATCCAAAAGCTCCGCCTTGTCGTAGGGTATTATCATACGTGCCGCTCTTCGTGAAGGCGGCAGTGCTGCAGATATCATCTCAACGAGCCTGTTTGTATTTGTTCCGTGAAGGGCGGAGATATGCACTGTGTTCTCCGATTCTAACGGAATTCCACCTACCTTATCTGATTTATTAACAGCTATTATCATAGGTTTATCATATGCGCCAATTTCTTTAAGAACGCCGTTTACTACCTCTATCTCATCTGGCATGTCTTCATCGCTGCCGTCGACCACATGTATCAGCAGATCCGCCTCCCTGACTTCGTCTAGGGTTGCCTTGAAGGCATCTATAAGCTGATGGGGAAGCTTTCTTATAAAGCCCACCGTATCCGAGACAAGCACGGTGCGCCCGTCTGGCAGATTAAGGCCGCGGGTTGTGGTGTCCAGTGTTTCAAAGAGTCTGTCGGCTGATGATATTTTGGAGCCTACGAGAGAATTTAAAAGAGTGGACTTTCCCGAATTTGTATAGCCTACAAGGCATACGACGGGGTACTTTCTTGCACCCCTTATAAGGTTTCTGTTTTTCTTCACACTTTCCAGCTGTCTTTTGAGATGGGTTATCCTTCTTCTTATGCGGCGCCTGTCTGTCTCCAGCTTGGTTTCACCCGGTCCTCTTGTGCCTATGCCGCCGCCTTCTCTTGAAAGCTCAATACCCTTGCCGGTAAGTCGCGGAAGCATATACTGGAGCTGTGCCAGCTCTACCTGGAGCTTACCTTCCATGGAGCGCGCCCGGCCGGCAAATATGTCTAGTATAAGAATGGTCCGGTCTATAACCTGTACCCCTATCAAGCTTTCCAGATTCCTCTGCTGTATGGGTGAAAGCTCATCGTCAAATATGACTGCGTTTGCTCCCAGCTCGTCCACCATCGTCCTTATCTCCCGGGCTTTGCCCCTGCCTATATAATAACCGGGGTCTATCCTTAGTTTCCTCTGAACAGCGCTTCCTGCCGTCTGCACACCTGCGGTTTCGGCAAGAAGCTTAAGTTCTTCCAGCGATTCCCGGCTATCCACATAGTTTACAAGCCCTACTAAAACAGCCGTTGTTTTATCCTGTGTATTTTCTATCATTTATTATCCTCCGGATTGTAGTAATAATTATATTATAACATCTATAATTAATAGTATTTCTTAAACTGTCTAAAATGATTACTACATTTTCGCTGATACGTTGACAAATAAAATATCTTTGTGCTAGTATATACTTATAAATTTTGGGCAAAGGTGTCCTTGTTGGTTATAAAACCGACTTGAACACCTTTATTTTTTGGTGAAGGTTTTTGGTTATATGCCAAAAGAAAAGCTATCAAGAGAAGAGGTATGCAAAAAAAGTGGATGAAATCGGGGTGGAATTTCGGTGCGTGCTATGAAAAATGTATCCATACCCCGGCAAGGTCTGCAAGGGGAGCGTTGGACAATTGAAAGAGGTGAAGGTAGTATGAAAGCAATCAGATTTGCGCAGGAAGAAGACGCCGGAAAAATTCTTGCCATCTATGAGCCATATATCAAAGAGACAGCAGTCACTTTTGAATACCGCACACCTACTTTAGATGAATTTTCAAAGCGGATAAGGGACATATCTAAAGATTATCCCTATCTTGTTTGTGTTTCAGAAGAAAGCATTATAGGCTATGCCTATGCTCATAAGCACATGGAAAGAGACGCATATCAATGGAATGCAGAGCTATCCGTTTACATTAATAAAAACTACTTTCGCTGTGGAATAGGAGGTACACTTTACGGTGCATTGATGGATATATTACGGCTGCAAAATGTACGCAATGTATATGGAGGTGTCACTCTACCCAACACAAGCAGTGAAAAGTTGCATGAACATCTCGGTTTCAAAAAACTGGGTGTATATCACGACGCGGGGTATAAATGTGGTCTATGGCACAACGTGGCCTGGTATGAAAAAGGTATCAGCCATCATGACTTGAAACCTGCGCCATTTGTTTCATTTTATAAAATTGATAAAGAGACTGTTCTGGAAATATTGGGTCGTTATAGTGAATACCTTAATTCTTAAATATATAAATTTA
>DHDL01000018.1:0-4770 GCA_002399345.1 Thermoanaerobacterales bacterium UBA4877 | reverse complement strand
TGTCTATATTATTTTTTCCTATAGTAACTTGACACTATCACTTATTAGATGAAATTTACAATAATTATTAAAATATGCTATAATAACAAAAAAGAGAGGGGGACTACCATGGCGACATGTACAAAGGATTTGGGAATAGTTGAAATCTCTGATGAAGTGATTGCTGCAATAGCAGGCCTGGCAACTCTTAAGGTAAAGGGTGTATTCAGCATGAGCGGCGGTGTGGTGGACGGCATAACCGACGTTATAGGTAAAAAGAGTTTAACAAAGGGTATAAAAGTAAAATCAGAAGAAGAGAATGTAACAATCGATGCAAACATAATAGTAAACTATGGAAATAACATACCCGAGGTATCTGAAAACATACAGAAGCAAATAAAAGAGGATGTAGAAGAATATACGGGACTGAGTGCCATAGGTGTGAATATACATGTGCTGGGTATAAACCGGCCGGAGAAGTCAGGCGATGAGACTATTGATGTAACAGCGGATGATATAATACAGCCATAAGTATTGGACAAACTGTGAGTCCGTGGTAAATCGTGTAAGGCAAGATGACCTAAGACTTTGTTGTTGTTCTGAGGCGGCTGGGGTGCCGCCATTTTTTATGGCCAAACCCGCATATATTCGAATGAATAAGCAATTATATGAATGCGTGAGGAGATTATGGCAGGTAGTATTTGTTGAACTTCCATAGGTCAAAGAAAGTCAAAATCAAATTTGTGTAAAAAGCATAATATGGTAAAATAATAATTGTAAAGAGAAATAAAGCCAATGAAAGGAGGCGATGGTATGTATACGTTAATGCTTCTGTTGGTTGGCATTATCTCCAGTTTGGTATTTCATCCCATGTTTAATAATAAAGCAGGCAGTACCTACTCAGAGAAATTAAATAATATTTACGGCACATACTGGTCAGCACTAATAGCTCATATTTTGGGTGCATGGGCTGGCGACGCGCTTCTTGGTGACTGGGGATGGATGGCAGGCGGCTTCAATGTAATAGCCGGTTTCATCGGCGCAATAGTTATTGGGTACGTCTGGTATCTTATCGTAAGAAACAAAAATACTAACGCAGCATAAAAATATTCAAATGAATAATTTTCACAAAAGGACGGGTCAGTTTACACCCGCCCTTTTATTTTGAATATGATAATTTGCTTGGAAAGCGATACTTTAACAATCGTTTTCTATAGTATAATATTATATAGATACTGTTTAGTGAGGTATTGCGTGTTGAAGAGGCAAATACTACAGTACAAGATGAAAAAGTGCAGGCGTATGATGTTGGTTAACCGCTAAAGGTTATCTTTTTTTGTAACACTTTTAGGTGAGGGAAAAATATGATAAGAGAGGGAAGTGAAATAAATGTAAAAGAGGTAAAATAAAATGGATATATATGCTGTTACTTGGAATATAAAAGCGGGCAGGAATCCGGACGGAAGTTATCCGCCTAAAAGGAATGAAAATCTGAAAAGGATAGCGAAGAAGATAGCGGGCTGTGATGCTTCTATTGCTTGCTTACAGGAGGTAGACCTTGGCACCATACGTTCCGGCCGTATAAACCAGGCCGCATTTATTGCAGACAGGCTCAGTGAATTGACCGGTGAGAGGTGGCATTATGATTATATTTCATCCATTAAAATGATGATGGGTAGCTATGGCAATGCGATAATAAGCAGATTTCCTCTGACAACTGTTTTGCAGCAGCCGTTATCTAAAAAATATAGCGTGGAAAACCGAAGCTTTATCCTGACGCGTATGGATTTTTATGGCGGGTGCCTGTTTATAGGTAACTTTCACCTGGGTTTAAAGGGTGATCAGCCTATACAGGCAGCTAAGATAAAGCAGGTGCTCTACTCTCATGAATTTAACAGAGGAAAGCTGCTTATTGGAGGAGATTTAAACCAGAGTGAGGGGGAAGCAGCATATAATATAATGAGAAAAAACAAATTTGCAATGGAAGACAGCGGGCCATCCGGCATAGGGACTCTTAAGCGGGAAGGCGTAAAAAGTGTTAAAGCTGACTTTTGGTTTGGCCGGGGTGTTTCTATGGATACTTCACGCAGCATGGTGATAGACAGTGATATTTCCGATCATATGCCGGTGATGATTTGCGTAGTTGGTTTATAAAACAGTTGGTGTAAGGAAAAGAACATAAAAGTGATGGGAGTTACCAAGGGGGGGTATGTGCCCTCCTGGCCTAAAACAAGATATCACAATACTAAAGGCCGAGGTGATAGAGGCGGGGACAAAATCCTCCGTTCCCATAGGCGAGATAGGTAAAAATTCCTTTGGTGAGGTTCCCGTGTTTGAGAACAAGGGTGACATGAGAAGGGCCATAGTAGCCATCGGCAAACAGGACTGCTATATAGAAGGGCTAACTCCACTGGATGAGCGTATGGAGATAATAGGGGCCAGCAGCGACCACATGATCTTAGATGTCACCTCTGTGGGAGATGTAAAGGCGGGAGATACCATTGGTTTTAAAGTTACATACAGTGCAATGCTCAGCCTTATGACATCGAATTATGTGTATAAAAAATTCATTGACTAAGGAAATGGTTTTTAATATAATTGATTTATCACCAATACAAGGGTGAATAATACGATATCACCCTGCAAGAGGTGAAATATTTCCGGGATGAAGGGTTTTATAATGAATGCAGTTATAACTATGGATGTCATAAGCTCAAGGGAGCTGTTTGCGGAGGGCTATTTAAAAAGGGAATTCTACAGGTCAGCCGACAGGGCGAGTGAGGCTATGGCAGATAGCTTGATTACCCGGTTTTCTATATCCCGGGGGGACGAAATACAGGGGGTTATAGAGCGGCCTGCTGATATCCCGGTGATTGTAAGAAACCTGAGGTATTTTTTTGCTCCTGCCTTGCTCAGGATAGGGGTAGGTGTAGGTGAGATTGACCGTCTGGTGGCAAGTGACAATTCATGGGATATGGACGGCCAGGCCTTCCACCGCGCGAGGAAGGCGTTGGATGCTTTAGGTGATATAAAGATGCCAAGTACCCGGGTCGTGACGGGGCATACCGATATAGATAGCACGGCTAATGTGATATATACTCTGGCCGATGCTGTAGAGTCCAGGTGGACTGTCCCCCAGTGGCAGGCGGTTTATGCATATGAAAGGTACAGAACATACCGGGCGGCAGGTGAGATGCTGGGGGTGGCAGGCCAGAATGTGGCCAAGAGATGCAAGGCAGCCAGGCGCAGCGCCGTAATGGAAGGTGAGGAGTATTTGGCCCGTCTTTTTGAGAACATCGGGAGGGATGAATAGATGAACTTGTTTTTGCTCGCTCACGGGCTGGGCGACTATATATTCCAGTCCGATACATTAGTAAGCATGAAGAAAGATGGCAACCCCCGCGGTTATGCCATACATTTCCTGGTAATATTACTTTTTAATCTTGCGGTGATATTACCTATCTTGTCTTGGCACAGCGTTCTTACTGCATTTATTATAGCTGCAGCCCATATATTCATAGATTATGCCAGATATATTTTCTTTAAAAGCGACAACGCTTATCTGTTTATTATCGATCAGTGCACTCACATAGCCGTCATATATGGGGCGACCTTGCTGTTTTCCATTCCATCATACAGCCCGGTTTATATAAACTGTGCGGTTATATATGTATACGTGGTTTTCGGCGGGGCGCTACTTATAAGGCATGTGCTTGACATGTTGAGGTTGCAGTCCAGCCAGTACAAAGTGAAAAATGCAGGCAGGATCATAGGAATACTTGAGAGGAGTATAATGCTTATACTGGTGGCCATAGGTGAGACCTCCGCGATAGGATTTGTTATAGCGGCAAAATCCATTGCCCGGTTTAAGGAACTGGACGACAAGGAGTTTGCGGAATATTATCTTATAGGATCTTTGATGTCGATGCTGCTGGCGCTGACAGGCGGCCTGGCCATTCAGGGTATACTGTAAAGACTTATTATGTAATGATGCAGAATTCCAGACAGCATCCTTTCCAATTAGTTGCAGAGCAATATTGGTATGATCAATAAATAAGGATTGCTTAAGTACGTTATTAAGCCGGTCTGGTATGCATAACCTTTGAATGGCTGAACTCCGGCTTGAAGGAATCCCCTGAAAAAATATCGCAGATAGAGTACGACAATATGCCGGAAATTTTAAAAGAGCTTCTCGAATAATATCATTCCGGAGTGGAATAGATTATTCATGTCTTGGTGAGGATTATTCGAAATTTAGACTGTAGTAATAGTGTGATAAAATATTTCAAATTCATTCCACATGCCATGGGCAGTACAAATCTTATCGGACTCCAGCATGTATTTGAGCGAGCTAAGTATAAAAGTCGAGAAAAGGTATACCTGAAAATCGATGTCCACACCCTTAATCTCACGACTCTGAAGAAATTCTCTATATTTTTGCTGAAAAAGATTTTTTAAGCTGCCGTAAAAATCAATGTTTCCCGTATGGATATTCCATAGTGCCAAAATAAGGTCCCTTTGTTCATATAGTTCCTTATACATAGCATCAACTTGGTTCAAAAGGCTGTCTATGCTGTCAAAATGTCCGGTACGCAGTTCAAAGAAGGATGTGCATTCATCGAAAAACTCATGTATCAACTGTTCTGCCAGGTCGTATTTGTCATGATAATGATTGTAAAACGTCTTGCGGTTGATCAAGGCCTTATTCAGAATATCCTGCACGGTAATTTCATTGAAGTCTTTTTTCCGCAGCAGTTGGATGAACGAGCTTTTAATGTTGTTTTTGGTTTT
>DHDL01000009.1:61891-119382 GCA_002399345.1 Thermoanaerobacterales bacterium UBA4877 | reverse complement strand
TTTACACTGGACGGACTGTTACCTACCTTAAAAATATTATCCAGACCCATCTTGGGAATAACCGCATTTGCCTTAATTGGTAGAGACTGGTTCTTAAGCGAGTCAAATATGGTATGTGTTACAAGAAAATTAACCATGTACATACCTATATAGTTCATCATTATACATGAAATGACTACATTTACATGGCAAATCGCACACAAAATCCCCGGAATGAGCCCCCATAATGCACCGGCAAGCATTGCAACGATAAGGGCAGTTATACAATGTAGCGGGCCGGGTAAAAATGTCCATTTAACCCCGACATAAACAGCTGCGTAAGCTCCAACAATAAACTGTCCGGATGCGCCAATATTAAACTGTCCCACCTTGTTGGAAAAACCCACCGACAGTCCTGTTAATATAAGCGGTGTGGCAAAGTAAAGCACTTGACCCACATTTTTCATATCAGTAAGTCCGCCGAGCAGGATAGCTTTAAAACCTTCAAATGCTTGTTGAGGATTACTAATAAGAAGAACCACCAGGCCTACCAGCAGCCCGATTATGATGGCAAAGACAGACGAAGCAAAGCTTTCCATTCCTTCGCTGTTTAGATAACGCTTTAAAGTATTCATGCGACATTACCCCTTTTTGAACCCGCCATATATAATCCCAGCTCCTGTACCGTCGTATCTTTAGGATTCAAATCTGCTACGATATTTCCTTCATACATTACCAAAATACGGTCACTTAAATTCATTACCTCATCCAGTTCAAAGGATACAAGGAGTATGCCCTTACCTTCGTCACGCTCGTCAATAAGGCGTTTATGGATATATTCTATTGCTCCCACATCCAATCCGCGTGTAGGCTGAACAGCAATAAGCAGGTCGGGATCGCGGTCTATCTCACGGGCAATAATAGCCTTCTGCTGGTTACCGCCCGACATGCTGCGAACCATGGTCTTAGCTCCCTGTCCCGTACGTATGTCAAATTTATCTATTAATTCATCCGCATAATTATATATATCGTTATATTTTAACATCCCGTGGCTCGTAAAGTGCTGTGAGAAATAGCTCTGAAGTACAAGATTATACCCCAGATCATAGTCAAGAATTAGTCCGTATCGCTGTCTGTCTTCAGGTATATGACCTATACCGCTCAATGTTCTCTTTCTTATGGAGGCATTAGTTATATCCTTGCCGTTTAATTCAATCTTTCCTTTATTTGCAGGAATTAAACCTGTAAGCGCATACACAAGCTCGGACTGTCCGTTACCATCTACGCCCGCTATGCACACTATCTCATTTCTATGGACATTAAACGATACGTTATTAACGGCATTCTTACTTGATGCTTTATTCTTAACAGTAAGACCCTGTACATCAAATATAACATTGCCAGGTTTTACGTCTTTCTTGTCAACCACAAGATCCACTCTGCGCCCCACCATCATTTCAGAAAGCTCTTCTTTAGTAACGTCCGCCACATTCACGGTGCCTACACATTTACCCTTGCGAAGAACCGTACACCTATCGGCTACCGCCTTGATCTCATTGAGTTTATGAGTTATAAACAGGATTGACTTGCCCTCGCTTACCAATCCTTTCATTATCTTCATGAGTTCCTCTATTTCCTGAGGTGTCAATACAGCCGTAGGCTCATCAAAAATCAAAATCTCATTGTTTCTGTAGAGCATCTTTAAAATTTCCACGCGCTGCTGCATACCCACCGTTATATCCTCTATAAGGGCATCCGGATCTATTTTTAGACCATATTTCTCGGAAAGCTTAAGCACACGAGCCCGTGCATCATCTCTTTTAATAAAACCTTTATTTGTAGGTTCTACACCAAGAATAATGTTTTCAAGCACCGTAAAATTCTGGACCAATTTGAAGTGCTGATGCACCATACCTATGCCAAGGTGGTTAGCATCATTGGGGTCATTTATCTCCACTTCACGTCCGCCTATCTTAATTTTCCCGCCGTCAGGCTGATACATGCCGAAAAGTACACTCATCAATGTGGATTTACCCGCACCGTTTTCTCCGAGTATGGCATGTATCTCTCCTTTTTTAACCTGCAGGGTGACATCATCATTGGCAATGATCCCAGGAAACTTTTTGGTTATATTGCACATTTCAATGACATAATCCACTTTATATTACCTCACATTATTGCGTATTTGTACTATTTAACCGCTGGTTAGTTATGATCGTATTAAGGAAAAAAAGGCATTACTAAACCAGGAAGCAAGCCCTCCTGGTTTAGTAAACCCCATAGATTATTGAATCTCGTTTACTTTAACCGCCGATGTCTTTAAAGACGACAATTCTACAGGTTTGCCGTCTTTATCCGCATCTTTTATAAGGCTTGATGCCAAACCGTCCGTATCGTCTTTGAGCTTTTTATAAATTGAGTCATAATCTTCCTTTGTAAACTTATTAAATTTAGATGTATCCATAGGCAATTCCACACCATCGGTCTTTGCTGACAATACAAGGCCCTGACCTCCCGGGAATTTACCGTCATAGTATTGCGCCAGTATGTCTTCAACTGCTCCTCCGAGGTTCTTCATTGCCGATGTAATTACGGCATCACTTTCATATGATTGGTCGACATCAACACCGATCATCTTGCCGTCAGCCTGCTCGGCAGCCGCCATGACCGAGTTTCCGACAGAACCGCCACATCCGAATATGGCTTCGATTCCAGATTCATACCATGATGCTGCCAGTGTCTGTACCTCGGGTGTTGCATCAAATCCACCCGTGTAGTGATAGTTCATGGTGATTGAACCCGGTTTTAAACCCATTTCCTGAGCCGCGTATTCTGCACCCTGAACAAATCCATAACCATAACGAACAACAGCAGGGACAGCCATCCCCCCCATAAAACCGAGCTTTGTGTAACCGTCTTTAACAGCCGAATAACCTGCTAAAAAGCCGGCCTGGTCTTCTGCAAAAATTACACCGACCGCATTTTTCTCCGTTTTATAATTATTGTCTGCATCATGCGGATTCCCATCTATCAATACAAAATTGACATCGGGATACTGCTGTTGTGCCTTATAAATCGGCACTTCAAATAAGTAACCGGGTGTTACAACAACCTTAGCTCCTCCCTTTACCGCCAGATCGATTGCTGAAAGATACGCATCATCACTTTTTTCAGTCGGTTTATAATACTTGTGAGTGATATTGTTTTCCTCAGCATACTTTTTTACACCCTCCCATGTGCCCTGGTTAAATGATTTGTCATCGATAGTACCAAGGTCGGTGATCATTGCCAGCTCTGCCTTGCCCTTACCGGCAGATTTCGAGTCTTCCTGCGGCTTTGTAGTCTGCTTAGGTTCTGCTTGTCCACATGCTACCAGAGAAAACATCATAATCACTGTCAAAGCCAATACAAAAAATCTTTTCATTAACCTATCCCCCTTTAAATTATTTAAGATTTAAGAATCAGTTGTCTGATGTCTTATTACTGCCATTTTTATTATTCTACATTACTTTACAAATTCCTTCTTTATCCTGAAATAATTTTATGACAAAGTGACAAAATATATATACTAAGCGAGGTGTTTTTTATGCGTTTTTGGCAGAGGTTATTTGCAAAGAGAAGCCCTGAATTACATGATTATAACATTGATGATCAAAATATTTGTACAGATATACGTAAAAATATCAAGGCTATAAGCACAATATTTAAAAATTGTTCAGACCTGAACATACGAGAGATAAAGACAGATGATAGAGGTTCAAGTAATGTGGCGGTAATAAGTATCGATGGGCTTACAGATAAGCCCACTCTTTATGACGGTGTACTGAAATCAACAATGATTGAGACTGATGTATACGGCGCCCAGCTTTTTGAAGAGCTAAAAGACAGGATTTTACCAAATTCAAAAGTCAACGAACTAAAAAACTTTAGTGAGGTGTTGCATCATATACTATCGGGTGATGCAGTAATTTTTGTAAATGGCATAAACAAGGCATTGTCATGCGATACTAAAGGTTGGGAGACAAGAGCGGTGGAAGAACCCGACAGCGAAGCCACCGTAAGGGGACCGCGGGAGGGATTTATTGAGACTCTCAGGGTTAACACTTCCCTTATAAGAAGAAAAATTAAGTCTCCAAAATTGAAGATGGAATCCCTATTCATCGGTGATTATTCACACACGGAAATAAACATTGCCTATATTGACGGCATTGTAGACCCTGATATATTAAAAGAAGTAAAATCGAGATTAAGTGGTATAGACACGGACTGCATACTGGAAAGTGGATATATAGAGGAGTTTATAGAGGATGCACCGTTCTCACCGTTCCCCACAATATTTCACTCTGAAAAACCTGATAAAATAGCCGCCAACCTTTTAGAGGGCAGTGTAGCGATTATCACAGACGGGACGCCCTTCGTGCTAACGGTGCCAGCCACATTTTGGAACTTCATGAATGCCAGTGACGATTATTATGAAAGATACTCTGTCGCCAATATTATAAGAATATTAAGGTTACTAGGTTTTATTTTGTCTCTTTTATTACCCGGATTATATATAGCCATTACCACATACCACCAGGAATTTCTACCTACCGCAATGCTGATCAGCATTGCGGGTAGCCGTGTAAACGTACCGTTCCCGCCCTTAGTTGAAGCACTGCTAATGGAATTTACCTTTGAGGCATTAAGGGAAGCTGGCATAAGATTGCCAAAACAAATCGGCCAGGCCATAAGCATCGTCGGTGCACTAGTTCTCGGCCAGGCCGCTGTATCCGCCAGTCTTGTTTCTCCTGCCATGGTAATTGTGGTTGCCATTACCGGTATATCGTCATTTGTCACACCTTCATACAACCTGGCTATCACCAATAGGATACTTAGGTTTTTATTAATGGTTCTCGGTGGAGTGCTGGGTCTATTGGGTGTAGTTCTCGGTTTTTTGTGTATACTTATACACATGGAGAGCCTACGTTCCTTTGGAATACCATATCTGTACCCTGTTACTCCATTGGTCGTAAAGGATTTAAAAGATACATTTTTGCGGGCACCATGGTGGTATATGCATACGCGTCCATCATACACTACGTCGAATAAAAAGCGCATGGCTGATGATCTGAAGCCGAAAACTCCGAGAGGATGATACTCAATGAAAAGACTAATGTGTTTTGTTCTTATTTTTTCATTGCTGTTTACTATAACGGGATGCTGGGATGCCAGAGATATCGAAGATATCGCCCTGTCATCGGCAATGGCGATTGATAAGACCCCTGATGGGAAGATAAAAGTCACCCTGCAGATAATCAATCCTGCAAATATATCTCCAACAGGAGGAGGCGTTGGAGGAGGAGGCATCGGCCAGGGCAGTAAATACTGGAATGTATCGGGAACAGGGAACACCATAAGCCAAGCCATTTCAAAAATATCTAACAGTATGCCGAAAACATTCTATTTAGCCCAGAACAATATAATTATTATTGGTGAGAGTCTGGCGAAAAGCGGTTTTGGTAAACTACTTGATTCTACTGTCAGAGAGCCTACGATAAGGTTAACAAACTATGTATTAATATCAAAAGGTTATGCATATGATATTTTGGCCATACCTCCAAACATTGAGGAGGTCCTGTCCAGTGAGATACTGGAGAGTATAACCACACTGGCCTTTGCAAACACTGTTCCTTCACAAATCAAAGACATTGCCGCCTGTTTTATCGGACCATCCTCCTGTTTTGCAACAACCAAGATTGAAGGTGTCGCCAAGTCGCCGCAACCTGAGCAGGGAAACCAGTCAGGTAAGAATGATCCGGAATCGGATAAGCAGATCAATCTGCAGGGCCTGGCCATCGTAAAAAAAGGAAAACTCATTGATTATTTAACGCAAAATGAGTCATATGGTTATGCATTAATCAAAAACAAAGTGCCCAGATTGGATATCACTGTAACATATCCGGGGATCAAAAACTCACAAATAGGAATCCATATAATTCGGGCAATATCAAATACAAGTGCAGAGATAAAAGATGGGAAACTTATTTACAATGTAAAAGTAAATGCGGAAGGTGATATAACCGAGATTGCATGTGACCTGAATGTATTAAATCCCCAAAACATAGATAAAATAAATAAAGCGGTAGAAAAAAAGCTTTCAGATTATATTCATATCACATTTAACAAAGCGCAGAATTTAGACGCCGATTTTTTGGAATTCTTGAATATATTCCGCAAGAGTTATCCAAAAGAATATAAGATATATAAAAACAGGTGGGACGAGCTGTTTCCAACCATCCAGCTTAATGTAAAGGTTGAATACAACACAAGAAGACATGGAGTAAACTCACGTTCTATTCAAGAATAGGGTGAAGATATGATCATCTATGAATTTTTAATTGCAGCAGGCTATATAGCAATAGCTGTTTTGGAATATCAAACGCTTAAAAAAAACAAAGATTATAAAACCATTATCTATGTAATAATATTATGCTGCCTGGGCTATATAATGGCCCTGGCAGCTATGCATGATTACCAGCCTCTTAATTTCACAAGGTATATATATGATCTCTTTATACCTTTATATAACCTCATTTATAAATAATTAATACATACTCTTGTTATTAAATCACAAGTATTTTTCATCTATTAATATTTTTCTTGCCGGCTGCTCATCTTCATCCGCCACAAGGATAACGGGACCGGTACAGCCCATGCCACTTTCTGCATAAATACCGTTTAATTTTAATGCCTTTACCGCATCTTCCAAAACGAGTATATCCACTCCGGCTATATCCTTGGTCACAACCTTTTTGGTCACTTTAATTTCTTTTGCGCCCTCATCCTTAACTCCCGGCATAGTTTCCAGAATATCAGTTAACCCTGCAGATTTGGCGCTTTTTAGCTCATCGGCGACATGCGTCATTAGTTTTCCTTTAACTAACTCTGCAGCATATTTTATAGCATTTTTGACTATCGGGCTGCCGGATGCCCGGGAAAGTATCAAAACTGTTTTATCAAAATTTTCTCCCACACCCGGCCCGTATCCATATCCCGTAACCTCATAGGTCCCGCCACTGGTGAAACTCGACATTAATTTATTCAATAAATTCCCCGTCAGGGTATCGGTCACAATAACATCGGCCGATGCCGTGAGAATATCGTTTCCTCTGAGTACGGCCCCGCCGCCTTTCCTTACACTCTGTGCAAAGTTAATCGGAAAGCCGTTATCTTTTAACTGCTTGCAATTTTTCTCCGCCTGCCGGGCACCGTCTATATTTAATATGCCAACAGTAGGCTTAGAGTTGCCGAGGGATTTCGCCACGGCTATACCGTATACGGTATTTAATGTTAAAGCTTTTACTCTGTCCGTCGATGATGTCCCCGTAGTAGTGGAAAGAAAAAACTCCTTTCCGTTAGCAGGTGATACCAGGCGTCCCACGGTAGATACTCCTAAAGGAAAGTTGTAATGCATGGTCAAGGCTGCATCCAGCTCGCCGCTGTCCAAAAGTTTCTCCATAATGGTGTGGACATCACCCTCCGAGTCAGCCTCATAAGTACAAAAATCATCCGTTAATTTTGGACCTATAAGAGATATATCAAGATCATCAAAATCTTTGGCGGCTGCCCTCGCGCCTCTTATAAGTTCCTGTGGGCCGTGCTCGGATCCAAGCAGTGTAAGGCCTACTTTCACCTTCTGCGCTTTGGCCTTTCCGGTTTCAATATAGTCTGCCGCATCATTGATAATATCCTTTATCGTGTCAATATCCGTCATCTCAATCCTCCCCCAAACCGGAAGCCAGTTTCCTCATAGCGGAAGCAATAATCTTTCTAACCTTGTCCTCATCCATGGAGCTCTCTTCCGTAGTTCCGGGATTTTTGCTCATTACAATAGATACACCGTCAAATTGGTTAGTCATTCGCCCCAAAAACAGGCTGCCTTTTCCTATTATCATAGTGTTATTTATCCGGCCATCTAAGATTGCCCTTCTTGCATGTCCGATATAGGGCACACCGGATGGAATATGCCCCTGGGTGGGTGCAAATCCTGGTATTCCATGTTTATCTATAAAGTCATTCATCTTATCCCTGGTAATCTGACCCTTTTTAACAGCCAACGCGGCAATCATTTTATAATTGGCCTTTGGAACATCCCCTGCTCCGGCCGGCTTAGTAATCTCAGGGTTCTGCATTTCCACAGAGTATTTGTCTATATCATCCAGTTTCATTCCTTCTCTTTCCAATGGGTCTGCAATGATAGACTGTATAACCTGCTGTGGTGATGATCCGGTCTTTACCGTATGCCTTCCTATAATATCCGTATTTAAAATAGGATTAACACCATCATTTTTAGATACCAATATGGCAAAACCGCCTAAGCAATCTTCCAGAAGAGGGATATCGTGCTTTACATGGTCTCTGCCATTCATACCGAGTTTTGCCACGGCGCCTCCACCTACTATTACCACATTCTTATATATACCTGCTTTAACCAGCGCCGACGCATTAATAAGCGCATGCGTGGGTCCCGCACAAAAAGCTCGGGTATCCGAACCCGTCGCATTGGAGAATCCCGCCATTTCTGCCTCCGCCTTGGCAAAATTTCCTCCTCCTCTTTGATTCATATCGCCGCAAGCCTCTTCCGAACATTCTATAACGTACTCGACAGAACCCTCATCAATGCCGCCATCTTTGACAAGATGCTTTAAAGCCAACACGGCTGATGCCTTGTTCGCTATATTCTCAAGCATCACATGTGCAGATAGGTTTGTATCCTTGTCATGAGCGCTCCTGACGCAGCCCACAATATCTCCGTTTATAGTGAGCGGCAGGGCACCTTTATCTATAAATAACTTTATCTCTTTTAAATCTGAGCCCGGTTTTATCTTGTCATAAAAATCATTTAATATTTTGTGCTGATTTATCTTTGTAGTCATATTCTCAACAAAACTTTTCTCTAGCTCGACAAGATCAAAATTATCACATACCTGCATCAGTATGTAAAATTCATCCTCTGGCATAATCTCCCCATATTTTGAGAATCTGGATGAATCCTTTAATAAGTTCTCATGCCACGGCTGCGATACATCTTTTAAATCCTCAGGAGAAGCATTCTCTATATATACCTGGTTGGGCGCATAATTTACCGCTTTGTCAAATGTCCTTATGTGTTTCAAAGCCTTATTAATATAACCGTTTTTGCTTTCTCTCTCTAACTGCTGAGTTGTACCACCCTCCATCATAATGTTGGGGGTATGCACCAATATATAGCTTGCAGATTTTATTACAGGATACATTTTATTACCTCCTTTTAAAGGCTGCCTCCCCGGGGGGGAGGCAGCACATTGTACACTTTATTCAAAAACAGTCTGGTCATCCACCGGTGTTTGCAAAGCTTTTAATGCCTTTAGTACCAAACGCCTTCTAAGTGCTTTTTCATCCTTCTTGGATAATTCAGGATTACCTAAAGGATGCGGTATGGCCACAGCCGGCACAATCCTGTTGGCACCAACAGTCAAAGATATCGGAACTATGGTGCAGACATGAACAATAGGCAAACCGGCTCTTTCAATTTCTTTAACCATCGTTGCTCCACAACGAGTGCACGTTCCTCATGTGGATGTAAGTATAACCGCCTGAACCCCATCAGCAATAAGATCTTTTGCTATGGACTGGGCATACTTCTTCGCATTAGCAACAGATGTACCATTGCCAACGGTGGCATAATAGTGGTCATAAAGCTCGCCGATAACGCCCTCTTTTTCCAGATCACGCATGACATCCACAGGCAATACCCTGTTAGGATCTTCATTCGCATATACAGGGTCATATCCGCCATGGGCTGTTTCATGACTGTCTGCTGTAAGGTCATCAACTCCAGCTAAGCTGTATCTTCCATATTTAGATGCACTGGATGACTCTATTTTATCAGGATTGCCCTTTGGAACTATACCTCCCGATGTCACAAGGGCAATCTTAGCTTTACTCATATCTTTTATCGGAGGATTAGGCGTTACCCTGTCAAAGGCCGGCATTGGATATTCTGTGGTAAACTCTTTATCACCCAACTTTGCAATCAACATATCCACAGCTCTTTTAGCACCCAACTCTTCTTTGAAAACGTTTTTTCTGATTCCCCGAGCAATATATTGATCCTCATCAGGGGAGGCAACGGGTTCACCATTTAATAATTTCAAAGCCAGCTTAGCCATGAGTGGTACTGCCTTTCTCATACCTGCTGCCGAGTTGGAGGTTTTAACAATATAACAATTCTTTTTATACATGTCCGCTCCCGGGTTTTCCGGATACATGCCAGTCACCACAGGTATTCCCAGTTTTCCGCCCACTGCTGCGCAGATCGCTCCGCAGGCAACCCCATACCTCCCAGCATTAAATGCAGGGCCTGCTATAAGAATATCCGGCGAATATGACTTTATCATGGACAGCAGCTCCTGCTCTGCGGTATCCATATTCTCATTAAAATATCCATCACCGCAAACAACAGTTGCTACAATTGTGGCATCCTTTCCCAAGGCACCTTTGAATGCCATACCCGGCCCTATTACGCCTTCCTTCACAAAGGGCTTGGTATCGGCTTTATCCTCTCCTCCCACCTGGCCAAAAAACTGATTTATATAGTGAACTACCCTGTAGGGCATAATATCCCCCCTTTTTAATATTTACTGTACTGCTCTCTAATGGGTTTTACCTCATTACATATCTCGTCAACATCTAATACCATTTCCATCATTCCGACCTCTTTGTCATATACCTCGGGGTCGATCTCAGCCTTTACCTCCGGTTCTACTATATGATAAACGGCCAGGCCCAAAGATACTCCTGCAAGCGGGCCGGCATAGGTAGGATCACCGTTGCTCACTGTTTCCGCGGCCAAGCCGGCAGCCTCGGCTTCAGCTCCTCCCAAAATTACGATAACATTCTCCGGACCATATTTGTCCGCCATATCCATAACTCTTTTTTGGATCTCCAGATCCATAGCTCCCGCGGCTGTTCAAACGAAGCATTCCGTGGAAGAAAACACAACCTCTCCTTTTGTTGTCTTTATGCAATTTTCAATAGCCGGCCCGGGTACGCCGTCTCTGTCCCCTATTATTACAACCTTTTTATTCTCAAACATTTATATAAACCCCCTTTAATATCCTGCAACACTTAAGTTAGTAAAACCAATCTCACTGGTTGAACCCGTAATAACCTGAAGTTCAGCTTCTATACTTCCGTCTTCTCTAAGGCTTCCGTCAAAGCCGCCGGCAATAGTATCAGCGGCCTTAGGATTTCCAATAACCTTCTTCATAGGCGGCAACGTAATAACCTCATTGGCATTACCACAGGTAACAACAGCATCAGCTAAAGAATCGGCATCAGCCAGCGACTGTGATGCACCATCCCGTCCCGCATACTCGTCGGTCACTAAAACGGTCTTTATGCCCTTCCCTTCTAGTTTTTTACAATTCATTATCAAATCAGTATCCGGATTTCCAAAACCCTCTTCACTGATTATAACGCCGTCAAGATTCATCATTTCAACAAGCTTTGAGGTGTACTCCGAAGATCTTTCCTTGTCAGCCAAGGTGACATTCTCATTAGTAAGTATTACACCTACAAAGTTCAGTTCTTTTCCATGCCTTGCATAAAGCTCTTTAATAATTGGGTTATTCATATGTGCATAGGTAGTATTTTTATCACATGCTGAAACACAATTACCACTGACTACCGCTCCATCCATAATCTCTGTGGGATAAATGAAGGTAGGCAGTATTTTTTTAGCATCCACCCCATAGACGTAGGTGTCATGCATAAGTCCCTGGCTCTGAAGCTGGTATACATACGCAACTCTCGGCAGCCCTTTATACATATTGCATCCGCTAACAAATGCAGGTGTCTCATAGTCTTCAGTATAATCGGGTTTAACGTTTTCTGCCGTTTCGCCAATATATTTGGCTGTTTTAAGCCCCGCCATTCTTATGCATTCTTCCTTCTCATGCCTCTCAATATCCTGTTTTACAACAACATTCAATACCAAATTATTTGTTTTGGAATAAGGAGTATATTCGGCGCCCTGTCCCGACATGTCGATAATGCCTTCCTGGAAACCCACTACGCTGCCGCATGTCACAACTGCTGCACCCTTGAGTGCCAAGGTTTCACCGTAGCCCACGGTGTTTACTTTGCTCATAAACCCCGGAAAAACTCCGTTTTTACCATCAAGTTTTACTCTGGGTTCAATCACATCTTTTACAGGTATCATCCTTACCTCTTCACCAGGCCTGGCAATATCGAGTTCAAGTGATGTAATACGATCATCTTCCGTAAGCAATTTTTCCAGTTCATTTTTATTTACATAAAGGACATCGCCCGATATGCAGGTTTTATCACCAAACCTTATATCGCTGATGGTAACATAGCCGAGCTTAAGCTTCATTATTACACCTCCTATAAATTCCTTTTTATCATTTCCTCCACCATTTCGATTGTTACATCTGAAGTGACCTCATCCACCTTTTTGCCATTTTTATAAATAGCTATAGTCGGCAGACCAATCACCCTCTGGCTTATGGAAAGTCTTCTGTTCGCAGAGGTGTCTAACTTACAAAACTTTACTTTATCACCATACGTATCCTCTAATTTCTCTACATACGGCATCAGTTCCTTACAAGGCTCACACTTCGGCCCCCAGAAATCTACAAGAGCTGTCCCTGTATAATTTTGTACCTCATCCTCAAAATTTTTCTTATTAACCTCTATCATCTTCTCACCTCCTTTAATGCATCATTAATTACTTCTGCATCAATCTCTTTAAAGTCTTCCAATGCAACATTGTATGGACGAAAGTCCTTTTTAAGTACACCGTCAATAAGTGCGATCTCATCCATATCACATTGGCATTCCTCGGTCAATACAAGAGATTTAACAGGGATTTTATGTACATCAATATTAAGTGACAATGGGTGAATGTAGAAATGATAGCCATGCATGATGTACTCCCGGGCAATCTCAAAGACCTTGTTGACTTTTTTAGTAAAGATAACGCTTTCTTTGTCTTTACTAAAATTCCTTATCACTATATCATTGTTAGTGATAATGACACAGTCCATATACACCCCCAATAAAAAAGAGTTTAAAAAAAGAGTAATAGCAGACTAATCCCACTATAACTCTGTCTTGTTACCTGAGAGATTATCTACAAAGACTTCCCCTTCGGTGATATATGACTTTCCAGAGTTTTATCCAGACCCGGTTCGTTAGCCTGAGAGTTTTACTGCATATCGTGGCATATGCAGCTTGCACCTTCGGCTCCATTAGACTGAATCTCCCGAATCCTTCATCTAAGATATTATTTAGATTTGTTATTTCAGTAACATTCTAACATAGGCTATT
This sequence comes from Thermoanaerobacterales bacterium UBA4877, assembly GCA_002399345.1. Taxonomy (GTDB): domain Bacteria; phylum Bacillota; class Thermoanaerobacteria; order Thermoanaerobacterales; family UBA4877; genus UBA4877. Next base: position 106,026 of record DHDL01000009.1, on the reverse strand, counting down.
TACATTTTCAACATTTTTTTCATGCTTTATTTATTCATTTAAATAAGATTTCTCAGCTTCAAGATTAAGAAGAAATTTTTTTACATCCAGGCCCAGCCTGAAACCCGTAAGGCTCCCATCCTTTCCTATAACCCGGTGGCAAGGTATTATAAATGGGATGGGATTTAATCCCACAGCCCGCCCTACGGCCTGGGCCGCCTTGGGTTTGCCTATATCTTTTGATATTTTGCCGTATGTCGTCGTTTTTCCATACGGTATCTTCATAAGTTCATTCCATAAACTCATGTTAAATGGAGTACCGTCAATATAAAGCGGAAGTTTGAATACCCTTAGTTTCTTTGCAAAGTAAAGTTTTAGCTGATTTTTAGCTTCTACAAGAATACCGCTCTCATCCCTCTGCGCTTTACCGTACCGTTCCATACTCTTAAAAAATGCATCATAGTTATTGTCAATACGCAGGATCTTTTCATTAAATGATGCTATATAAATAGTACCTGCCGGAGTCTCAGTATTATAAACCATATATTTAACCAAAAGTTTTTCCCCCTCGAATCCGCCACCCATTGTTTTGAAATCATTAACCTAATTTGAATGTCGCCTTACTATCCTATTGACCGATTTGTACGTATCTTTATGCAACAGCTCTCTTTTTATAAGTTTGTTATCACTTCCATATGTCAATTTATATACATTTACTGTATATCCTTTATGTGGCTGCCTCTCTACAACATTCTTTCCGGCCGGCAAATTTTTATCTTCTCTATACTCGGTAGTAGACTCTTTCATATTTTTAACTTCACTATCAAGGTCTATATTGAAACACTGCCTGCTGTCATCGCCATATATATCCACATAAAATTTACTATTATTTATATATGCCCGTATATATACGGGTGCAGACAAGGTATTCTTGAATTTTAAGTCTAATACATCTCCGGACAATGTTGCATCCTGACCCAGCGGCACATATGAAACAGGAATAGAATGATGATGCCTTTCGGTGATTTTAAGATTGGCTCTCACTGCAGCATTATATACCGTTGTAGCTATCTGACACACCCCGCCACCATAATCGGGCTCCATTCCACCGTTTACTATAACAGGGGCCTTATGGTACCCGTTTTCCTTATTTCTCGGCCCCAGCACCTTATTTAAGGAAAACTCCCTGCCGGGTATAAGGATATATCCGTTGATCGTATCAGCGGCAGTCCGCAAATTCTGCGTACGATTTGTATTTGCAGAGTTAAAACCTGTGGAATACTTACCTATTATTCCGTTTACATGTTCCAACATCTGACTGGTAATATCAGGTACAATCTCTTTGACAGGGAATTTTATAACCACCGATTTATTACTTGTTTTAAAAGCCTTAAGAGAAGAGCTTTTATCCAATTCATAACCCGTTTGATGCGGTGTGACCGTAAATTTCCCATTACTTCCTATAGAAATATCCGCATTAACAGCCGGCCGTTCTATATCTTTGGCAATCTTATCTATGTAATTAGTTGCTTTCTTTTCATCAAGTACAGTTTTTACTTCAAAGTTAATTTCCTGCTTCCCAAATCGCGCGTTCGTGATATCCTTAAGCCGAGAAAAAATATTCCCCTCTCTGCCATAACCGTATGCCTTATCCACAGCGCTTTTGTAATCATAATTAAATAAATCCATAAAGGCAATGCTGTATTTCTTATCAAGCACCTTCACGGTTATATCTTTATTAATTCCCTTGTTAGACTTTCTAATTGATTTTTCTAGATCTTCAGGTTTCATACCACCTGCTTCTATCCCGTTTACTTTGATTCCATTATATATCACCGGTCTGTTTATATATATGGATATAAATATAAATAAAATGATTATTATTGCAAAAATGGCAATCAGTAAACCCCAAAAGTGTTTTTTCTTGATCTCACCAGAAAACATGTTGGTTCCCATTAAATCAACCCCTAAACCCATCAAATAAGGAAATTTATCATGCTGTTATATTATATACTTTCATGCGAGTTATGATTATTTAAAATAATTATAACACAATACTATATCACTAATATTTAAGAATTAGTTAAATAATAATCGCACCACTGTTTTACAGGGCAAGCTTCGCACTGGGGTTTTCGAGAATGACAGATTCTCCTTCCCTGAAAGATGAGAAGATGATGAGAAATGGACCATAAATATTCTGGCAGAATATCCATTAGATCCTTTTCCACTTGCACGGGATTCTTCCCATCAGACAACCCTAGTCTGCGGGAAACTCTAAAAACATGCGTGTCAACACCTATAGCGGGAATATGAAAAGCATTACTCAAGACAACATTGGCTGTTTTCCTGCCCACACCGGGTAACTTCATAAGATCCTCTCTATTCTGCGGAACCTGACCAGAGAACTTATCTTCCAGCATTTTGCATGTCCCTAATATGTTTTTTGCTTTGTTATGATAAAACCCACAGGATCTGATCTCCTGTTCCATATCCTCTTGGGTGAAGTTAAGATAATCAGACGGTTTGCTTAATTTCTCAAAAAGTCTATTAGTAACCTCGTTAACTCTTTTGTCTGTGCACTGTGCAGACAATATGGTGGCTATCAAAAGTTCAAAAGGGTCTGCAAAATGCAATGCCGACTTTGCATCAGGGTATACCACCTTAAGTCTTTCTATTATTTTTAGCGCTTTCTCTTTGTCCAAAATATATGCCTCCAGGCCTTAATAAATGTAATGTATATATAATACTATAATAAAAAGCCAATGAAAAGAAAATCTAAAGAGCAAAAAAATAAAGGGCAGCGCCCTTTAAATTAGTCCCTTAGATTTTAAATATTCTTTAGCAACCTCAGCTTCATCCTTGCCTTCCCCATCAACCTGATAATTAAGCTTTTGCATGTCCTCATCCGTAATAGTATCTGCCAACTTATTTAACTCATCGGCAATCTCAGGATGCTTTTTTAGCACGTCTCCCCTTACAATAGGTGCTGCATCATACGGCGGGAAAAACTTCTTATCGTCCTCTAATGTCTTCAAATTATAAGATATAAGCTGTCCGTCGGTTGAAGTGGCACTTATAACCTGAACATCATCATTATCTATTGCTGTGTACCTTACTCCCATATCCATACCCTTTACATTTTTAAAGTCATATCCATATTTCTCTTTTAAACCGGGATAGCCATCCTTGCGCTCAACAAACTCCATAGTACAGCCAAGGGTCAACTTATCTGCCAACCTGCCAAGGTCGGAATATGTTTTAAGGTTATTCTTTTCAGCAAAGTCCTTTTTAACTGCCAAAGTATAGGTATTGTTAAAACCCCATCTTTCTAGCCAATCAATATCCCATTTGTCTTTATATTCTTTTTTAACCGTATTATAGGCTTCATCGGCGTCTGTTGTGGGCTCCATATTAAGTATGTCAACCAAGCCGGTTCCTGTGTACTCCATATAGATATCTATACCGCTTTCGCTTCCACCTTTCTTTATTGCTTCAGAACATACACTGGTTCCACCAAGATGAAGTTTACGGTCCACTTTAAGGTCTGTATTGGCCTCTATGCGGTCAGCCATTATATTTCCTACAATCATCTGCTCAGTAAAATTTTTTGAACCGATAACAACTGTATCACCCTTGGATGCGCTTCCGTCACCGCTTGCATTACCACAACCGACTGCAAGTAATAGCATCGATAATATTACTAAGACAGTAACCGGTCTAACCAATTTTCCGTTCATATATTACCCTCTTTCTGTAAATTATTTTAATTTATTTTAGTGGCCTACTAGCTAAACATCTTATAACAGGTCTTTAGACTCTAGATAGTCTTTTGCAACCTTAGATGCATCCTCACCCTCTTCATCAACCCTATAATTCAATTTTTGCATTTCCTCATCCGTGACGTTATTTGCCATTTTGTTTAATACATCAGCAATTTCAGGATGCTTTTTTAATACGTCATCCCTTACAATAGGAGCCCCATCATAGGGAGGAAATGCATGTTTGTCATCCTTTAAAATCTTAAGATCATGGGAGAGAATAAGCCCATCCGTTGCGTATGGGTCTATAACCTGGACCTCATCATTATCTATAGCCGTGTATCTAACCCCTACATCCATAGTGTCCGCATCCTTAAACTTAAACCCATACTTTTTTTGTATACTGGCATAGCAATCCGGACGGTCAATAAATTCCATGGAACAACCAAGTTTCAATTTATTGCCTATCTTTGCTAAATCTGATATTGTTTCAAGATTATTTTTCTCCGCAAAATCTTTTTTCACCGCCAGTGTGTAGGTATTATTCATACCCCAAGGCTTTAGCCAGTCAATATCCAATTTATCATTATAGGCCTTTTTGACTTTGTTATATGCCTCATCCTTATTGGTAACCAGCGGCATCTTCAATATGTCAACAAGGCCGGTCCCGGTATATTCCAGATAAATATCAATACCGTTATTAGCACTGCCCTTTTTAATTGCCTCGGAACATACACTGGTTCCTCCAAGATTGAGCTTACGTACAACATTAAGGTCGGTATGGGCTTCTAATAAATCAGCAATCATATTACCATCTATTACATGTTCTGTAAAATTTTTAGAACCGATAACAACGGTATCACCCTTGGACGTACCTCCTGTGCTGCCTGCATTGCCACAGCCTGCGGCCAGCACTGTCATAGATAATATGGAAAGCGCTGTAATTATTCTGATCAACTTTTTATTCATTTGCCCTACCTTCTTTAATCTTTAATAAATAATTTCATGTAAATTAAATCATCTCTTATATAAGCCCTTTAGACTCCAGATATTCTTTTGCAACTGCGGCTTCATCCTCGCCTTGCCCATCGACCTTATAATTAAGCTTTTGCATATCCTCATCTGTAACAGTGTCTGCTAGTTTATTCAGCGCCTCGGCAATCTCAGGATGTTTTTTAAGTACATCATCCCTTACAACTGGAGCTGCATCATATGATGCAAAAGCTTGTTTGTCATCCTTTAATATCTTAAGGTTATGAGATATGAGTAACCCATCTGTTGCAAAGGGATCCATCACCTGTACCTCATTATTATCAATAGCCGTATACCTAACCCCAATATCCATCGGCTTTATATCTTTAAACTTTAACCCATATTTCCCCTCAAGGCTGGGGAGGCAATCATCCCGTTCAGCAAACTCCATGGTACAAGCAAGAGTCAACTTATCTGCCATTTTACCTAGGTCTGAAAAGGTCTCAATATTATTTTTGTCAGCAAAGTCCTTTTTCACTGCCAATGTATAGGTATTATTGAATCCCCACCTCTTCAGCCAATCTAAATTCCATTTGTCTTTATATTCTTTTTTGACTGTCTCGTATGCCTTCTCCGGGTCTGTTATAGGATCCATTTGCAGTATATCTGCAAGGCCGGAACCGGTATATTCCATATAAACATCTATGCCATTTCCCGCGCTGCCTTTCTTTATTGCTTCAGCGCATACACTGGTACCTCCTAAATTAGGCTTACGCTTAACATTAAGGTCTGTATTGGCCTCAATGAGGTCAGCCATAATATTACCTAAAATTATCTGTTCAGTGAAGTTTTTGGATCCTACAACAATGGTATCACCCTTGGACTTACTTGCTGAGCCTCCCGTATTGCCACAACCTACTGCAAGTGTTGTCATGGACAATATAACTAAAGTTGTAATTATCCTAACTAATTTTTTATCCATTAGATTACCTCCTTTAACGTATTAATCATCTATCTCTTATATCAATCCCTTAGACTCTAAATAGTCCTTTGCAACCTTGGCTGCATCCTCACCCTGCCCGTCAACCTTATAATTAAGCTTTTGCATGTCTTCATCTGTAAGTGTATTTGCCATTTTATTTAATACCTCGGCGATCTCAGGATGCTTTTTCAATACGTCATCCCTTACCACAGGAGCCCCATCATAGGGAGGAAATGCATGTTTGTCATCCTCTAAAATCTTAAGGTTATGGGACACGAGTAAGCCATCTGTTGCAAATGGGTCCGTCACCTGAATTTCGTTATTGTCAATGGCTGTGTATCTAACCCCCATATCCATAGCATCGACATTCTTAAATTTAAACCCATACTTTTTTTGTACACTGGGGTAGGCATCGGGGCGGTCAGGGAATTCCATTGAGCACCCTAGTTTCAACTTATTGGCTATTTTCCCTAAATCCGATATTGTTTCAAGGTTATTCTTCTCAGCGAAATCTTTTTTCACTGCCAGTGTAAAGGTGTTATTGAATCCCCAGGGTTTGAGCCAATCAATATCCAGCTTATCCTTATAAGCCTTTTTAACTTCCTTATATGCCTCATCCGGATCCGTCGTGGGCTCCATATTCAATATATCAACAAGGCCGGTACCCGTGTACTCTATATATGTATCTATACCGTTATTAGCACCACCATTTTTTATTGCTTCAGCACATGCACTGGTTGCTAGATTAAGTTTACGCTTAACATTTAGATCTGTATTAGCCTCTAATAAATCAGCTACAATATTGCCCACAATTACTTGCTCCGTATAATTTTTGGAGCCAACAACAATAGTATCATCCTTAGATGCACTTGATGAACCGCTATTGCCACAACCTGCTGCAAGTATTGCCATTGACAATATAACTAAGGCTGAAACTATTTTGACAAGTTTCTTATTCATTAAATCACCCTTTATAGTTTTAAATCAAATTGTTCTCTTTCAAAAATTCCTTTGCTACTTCATGAGGTTCCATACCGTCTATATCCACCTTGGCATTAAGCTTCATCATTTCTTTATCGTTTATCTTATCTCCCAGCTTATTTATAAGCTCTTCCAGACCAGGTATTTCCTTTAATTTTTCTTCCTTGATCATCGGTACTGCATAGTAGGGAGGAAAAAATTCCTTATCATCCTCCAAAACCTGCAGATCAAATTCGGGTATTCGTCCGTCCGTAGCAAATGCAGAAATTGCATTCACTTCACCATTCTTGATGGAACTGTACATAATTCCGGAGTCCATGGGTACAATATCTTTTAGGTCTATACCATACGCTTTTTTCCATCCGGGATATCCATCCGGACGTTCACTGAATTCCATACTGCAACCTAAGGTAATATCCGATGCTACTTTCGATAGGTCTGATGAATTCTTAAGTCCGTGTGCTTTAGCATAATCCTTCTTTACCACCATTGCATAGGTATTATTAAAGCCGAGAGGCTTAAGCCATTTTATATGCCATTTATCATGATAATTATCTTTAACAACCTTATATGCCTCATCCGGATCTCTGATTAGATCCTTATGTAATATCTGCATAAGGCCAGAGCCAATGTACTCTACCGCGGCATCTATATCACCGTTTGTCATGGCACTGTGTACAACCATGGTTCCGTTAAGCCCCTGTTTTCTTACTACTTTCACATCAGGCATTTTTTCCTCAACCAGAGTGGCCAGCAGTTCACTTACGATGAACTGCTCTGTATACGTAGTACCACCTATTATAAGCTGCTTATCTGAATTTGAATCACTTTCTGCTTTCGTATTTAAACCGCTGCACCCGGTTAAAGAGGTAAATAACATCGCGATTATAATGGTAATAGATAGATTTCTTAAAAACCTCATCTGCGCGCCACTCTCCTTATTTTCTTAGCCCCTTAGGTGTAACTGCCTTTTCCATAAGACTGAGAACAAAATCAACAAGTAGTGCCAAAATCATTGCTGGAATAGCACCGGCTATTATCATTTTATTATTTACCATAGATATTCCTCTATATATCAATTGTCCTAGTCCACCGGCGCCAATCAAAGCCGCTAAGGTTGTAAGACCTACTGCAGTAACTGCCGAGATTCTTATACCTCCCATAATAACAGGAAGTGCAAGAGGCAGCTGAACCATTCTCATTAGTTGCCCGCCCGTCATTCCCATACCTTTGCCTGCTTCTAACATAGACTCATCTACATTAGACAGTCCGATATAGGTGTTTTTTATTATAGGTAATAGAGAGTAAAGAAATATCATAACAATTGACGGGCGCGATCCTATACCTAGTATAGGTATCATAAAACCCAACATGGCTAAACTCGGCATTGCCTGCAAAGCATTAGCCAATCCTATAACAAAACCGGATAATTTCTTTACTCTTGTAATCAATATACCTAGAGGTACACCAATCGCAATAGCAATTACAACAGCTATAAGCGTAAGATAAATATGTTCACCGGTTAAAGTTAATAATTGATCCGACCTTTCTATTATAAAACTGATATATTCATTAAGTACTGCCATCATCTCACCCCTCAACCAAGATATTTTTCGCCAAGCACCTTTACCAGGCTGCTTCGTGTAATAAGTCCCTTTAAAGTTCCTTCATCATCGGATACGGGAATGTACCCAATATCGTTTTGTGCCATCATCTTTAAGACATCTACTATAGAGTCGCCGGGGTGCACACTTAGAACGTCCCGCTTATATACCTGGTCTAATCTCTTCGCCTTGTCCCATTTGTCTCTTATATCTCCTGCGGTTGCAATACCGAGCAGTTTATCTTTTTCGTCAACAACCATAAGACTATCCACTCCGCTGCCGCTCATTATCTCCATAGCCTGAGTCAAGGTTCTTTTCGGTATAGCCTTTATAGGATTATGAATCATTATATCCTCTACCCTGACATATTCCGGCTTCTGCCATATTCTATCCTTACCTATAAAAGTTTCTACAAACCCATGATCAGGATGCCTTAGAAGATTCTCCGGCGTATCAAACTGCAGCACCTGTCCGTCTCTCATTATGCATATCCTGTCTCCAAGTTTTAAAGCTTCATTCATATCATGTGTTACAAAAACAATTGTCTTTTTTAATTCCTCTTGAATATTAAACAGCTCATCCTGCAGCTGTCTCCTTGTTATAGGATCCAAGGCACTAAAAGGTTCATCCATGAGTATTACATCGGGATTTGTAGCCAATGCTCTGGCCACACCGATTCTTTGCTGCTGCCCACCCGAAAGTTCGCTGGGATATCTGTCCATGTAATCATCCGGCGGCATACTAACAAGCTCCAAAAGTTCTTTAGTCCTTTTATCCCTTTTATCTTTTGGCCAACTTTTGAGAGTTGGAACCAACCCGATATTTTCACCTACGGTCATATGTGGAAACAGTCCTATCTGCTGAATTACGTAACCTATATTACGCCTCAATTCAATGGGGCTTAGTTTTAATGCATCCTGATCATTAATGTATATTTTACCTGATGTGGGCTCTATAAGCCTGTTTATCATTTTCAAACTTGTTGTCTTACCACAACCGCTCGGCCCGATAAGTACCACAAGCTCATTATCATTAATCTCAAGATTAAGCCCTTTTATTACTTCGGTGTCACCGAAGTTTTTTCGCACATTCTCAAATCTTATCATAATTTGCCTCCCTTCAGACAACCTTATTATACAGCAAAAGTTGTCACTTGTAAATTAAAGACATGGTTTTATAAGTATGAACCATAAAGAAACTCCATTGTATTTTTCACAATGTTTTCATCCCCAACCAGCACCAATACATCATTTTCACTGATCTCGTTATAGGGGCCGGGGGATAATATCAGGTCATTTCCCCGCCTTATTGCTATTATCGTCGCCCCTGTGTTTTGCCAAAATTTCAGTTCACTTATGCTCTTGCCTATTACGTGGCTGTTATTTTTTATTTCAATTTCCACGGGGTTATATGGGTTTATATTTTTTAAGCTGTTTGCATATTCGCTTATCTTGGTAATTATCTCATCAAATCGTTTATCAATCTCACTTTTAGATTGTAAAAGATTTGATAATTCTTTGCGCAGAGAATCCAAGGTATCTCTTTCATTAAAACGGGCAATATATGTATACGCTGCCTCCTTGGATTTGACAATAATACCGCTTCCCTGTTCGGAGATCACCACATCCATATCCTCCAGCAGTGAAACGGCTCTCCTTATAGTTTCAGGAGAAACATTATAAAGACCGGCAAGGTTTGATCGACCGTGTAACTTTTCCCCTTGTAAAAATTCACCCTTTACAATCCTTCCCGCTATGTCCAGTGCTATCTGCTGATATTTCGGCCGTATTATATCTGCCATTGTAATTCCCCCCAAGTTATCATGTTCTCATTAATTAGTTAATGCAGGAACTCTGGAGTTCCTGCTAATGTCGCAAACAAACTGTCAAACCGTGTCATCGTACAAGGCAAGGCGGTAAACCTGCTAAAGGTCATGTATACGTAAGCATATGCGACTGCATTTTGCAGATGCTCAACCAATCTAAGCAAAATCGCAGCACAATCTAACGATGGTGCGCCTTTGGTATCGGTGCTTGCCGGGATTGTATGATCCCTGCTACTTGATTATATAAAAAAGGGAGTTTATTTCATCCTCATCGGCATTTGATAAAGCATTTTTTAATTCATTTATTTTTTCTCCTGTCATAATATCCCCATAACCGAGTATACGTCGCCCCACAATCTGACTGGCTGTAGATTCCCTATGATCGTTGACAAAATTCACTATATCCTCTATTCTTTTCTCTTTGTCACCCATTTTCCACACCTCCACCATTATATTGCTCACAAGATTAATTTTTGATACGGAAATATGAGGCGATTTTTTACATGCAAAATCATCATGTGATAGGATAATCCAAGTCTTTTATTAATTCTTCCATGTCATTAGGAAACGGTGCTTCACAGCATAACTGCCGTTTAGTCGAAGGCAGCACAAGACGCGTTTTCCATGCATGAAGGGCCTGGCGCTGCATGATGTCGGGATAACCATACAATATGTCTCCGTAAATGGGAAAACCTATATGTGAAAGGTGTAGGCGTATCTGGTGTGTACGTCCTGTAAGCGGTCTTACCATAAGTATGGTTGAGTCATTTGTATTTTCAATCGGTTCAATGTATGTTACTGCTTTTTTACCTGTCTTACAAACCTTTCGTTTTATAATACTGCCTTCTTCCCTTGCAATCGGCTCGGTAATCCATGAAGCTTTATCTATAGCCCCATGGACTATTGCAATATATGTCTTCTCAAAACCTTCTTTCTGCAGAAAATAGTGGGTATATTGGTTTTTAGCAAATATAACTATACCCGAGGTCTGTTTATCCAATCTGTTTACCGGACGTATCATCGGATTCTCATGCTTATGGTCCAGATAATAAGCGACTCCGTTTGCCAGTGAACCGCCCTCTTTCTTTGAGGACGGATGAACGGTCATCCCAGGATCTTTATTTATTATAAGCAGGTCATCATCCTCATATATCACATTTATATACATTTTCTCCGGCCTTATGTTCATCACATATTCCTCGGGAAAAATCACCTCAAGACTATCACCAGGTGCCGGCTGCGATTTTATATAAGCCGGGCTGTTATTAATCAATATCAATCTTTGGTTCTTTAATTTCCTTATCTGTCTTCTTGACATGGATAACCTTTTTAATAATATATCTTCTATTTTCATGTTTGATGTTTCATCATCAATAATCATCTTAAACCGCACTCTGATTTCACCTTTGCTCCCTTTCTCCTGGAATATTTGCAATACACAGTTTAAAGACCGCATAAAATAAAAAAGCTGCATACCTATACTAGATAAATCATTTGTAATATAATTATATTAGCTACACATTTTTTAGAAGAGGTGTTCATTAATGCAGAAATTAATACTTGACGGTCTAATCAATACCGGCAATATCTATTATAACATGTCTCCTTCACTTTTAGTTGAGCAATCAATCAGAAGAGGTGAAGGTGTCATTACCGATAAAGGTGCACTTGATGTATATACAGGAAAATATACGGGAAGGTCTCCCGAAGATAAATTTATAGTAGATGAGCCTGAGATTCACGATGATATCTGGTGGGGCAATAACAAGACCATGCAGCAGGAAACCTATGATATACTCTATAAACGCTTATTGGCATATTTACAAAGAAGAGACCTTTTTGTGTTTGACGGCTATGCCGGTGCAGACACGGGTTACAGGCTGCCGTTACGGATCATAAATGAGTATGCTTATCAAAACCTCTTTGCCCATCAATTGTTCAGAAGACCTACCGATGAAGAATTAAAAACTCACATGCCGGAATTCACAGTTATAAGCGCACCCGGTTTTGCAGCTATACCGGAGATAGACGGTACAAATTCGGAAGCCTTTATAGTAATAAGTTTTAGCAAGAAATTAATAATTATCGGCGGCACGATGTATGCCGGAGAAATCAAAAAATCAATCTTTACAATAATGAATTATCTGATGCCTAAAGAGGGCGTATTATCCATGCATTGCTCAGTAAATATGGGGAGCGATGGTAACACCGCACTTTTCTTCGGACTCTCAGGTACGGGAAAAACCACTCTTTCCGCAGACCCTAACCGCAGGCTTATAGGTGATGATGAACACGGATGGTCTGATAACGGAATTTTTAATTTTGAAGGCGGCTGTTATGCTAAATGTATAAGCCTTTCCCCTGAAAAAGAACCGCAGATATATAATGCTATTAAATTTGGCACACTACTGGAAAATGTAATTGTGGATGACGATAAACACATACCTGATTATAATTCCAATAAAATAACGGAAAATACACGGGCTGCTTATCCTGTGGAATACATACCCGGAGCGGTAACATCGGGAATTGGAGGACATCCTAAAGCAATAATATTCCTCACTGCCGATGCTTTCGGCGTACTACCGCCTATTTCCAAACTTACAAGAGAACAGGCCATGTATCACTTCATTTCCGGGTATACAAGCAAACTTGCTGGAACCGAGCGCGGCATAACCGAACCGCAGGCAACATTTTCCACATGCTTTGCCGCACCGTTCTTACCTCTTGGTCCTATGAAATATGCACAGCTTCTCGGTCAAAAAATGCATAAGCATAATGTGCCTGTTTACCTCGTAAATACAGGCTGGACAGGCGGAGCATACGGCACAGGCAAAAGAATGTATCTTCCTTACACACGTGCAATGGTAAATGCGGCCATAAGCGGTAAACTTGAAAATGTAAATTATAAGCTGCATCCTATTTTCAATATTTTAGTCCCGGATACCTGCCCCGGTGTTCCAAGCGAAATATTAAATCCGAAAAATTCATGGCAGGATAAAGATGCTTATGATGAGACAGCCAAAAAATTGGCGGGTAAATTTATCGATAATTTTACCCAATATGATGATGTATCACAAGAGATAAAAAATGCCGGCCCTACTGTATAAATAACGGCGTATCCCAACAAATTGAATATAAGAATAAAGAGGTGAAATAAAAATTCACCTCTTTTTCTTATCCTTTATTTATGTGGCTTTGACCTGGAAGGTTCAATTTTAAGCCTCATTCCTCTAAGGCCCTTACCGGATGATCTCTTTAATATAGATCTTGCGGCTCTTTCTTCCGCATCTACGAACGTAAACTTATCATAGATATCAATATCTCCTATATCCTTTCTGTCAATACCCGCAGTCTCCGTTAAAAATTTGAGTAGTATTCTCCGGTTAATCTTATTCTTACGGCCGGCTGATATATACAGCCTCATACGTTTAGAGCTTACACCTATATCATTTTCGGTGTATTTGAAGTTTACTTCATTATCATATACCATGTTCATTAGAGCCGCGGATACATCCACCATGTTATATTCCTCATCCATTTCCACGACTAGCGGGACAAACTTCTTATAGCTGTCGCCTGCGAGTGTTTCTTTAACCATTCCTAAAATATCGTTGTATTTTGCTTGGAATATATCATCCACTGTGGGGATATCTTTTCTTATAATTTTACATTTGATTGCCTTTTCAATCTGTTTTAATGCCATATATTCCCGTGCAGTAACCAAGGTATATGCCGTTCCTTTACGATTTACCCTTGCGGTTCTGCCAACCCTGTGTACATATGACTCTACATCCTGAGGCATGTCGTAATTTATTACATGACTGACGTTTTTAATATCAATTCCCCTGGCAGCTACATCCGTAGCAATAAGGAAGTCAAGCTCGCCATCTTTGAATTTTTTTAGGGTATATAATCTCTGATTTTGATCGATATCCCCATGCATACCTTCAGCATTATATCCCCGTGATTGCAGGGCAGAGGTTAGTTCATTAACCTCCTTTTTGGTTTTACAAAATATTATGGCGCTTTGAGGCTCATCCACATCTAATATCCTGCAAAGAGACTCGAAACGATTCTCCTTCTTTACTTCATAATAGTACTGATCAACCGTGGATACCGTCATTGTATTTTTTACTATAGCAATAACCTTTGTATCGGGCTTCATATATTTTTTAGTCAGTTTTCTTATAGCATTCGGCATAGTAGCAGAAAACATCATGGTCTGTCGGTCGGTATTGCACTGTTTTATTATCTCTTCTATGTCGTCAATAAATCCCATATCCAGCATTTCATCCGCTTCATCTATGACTAGGCGACTAATGTTTTTTAGATTTAATACTCTTCTCTTTAAAAGATCCAGTATTCTGCCGGGTGTACCCGCAACAATATCCACGCCTTTCTTCAAAGCCTTTATCTGCCTGTTTATAGGTGATCCCCCATAGACCGGCAAGAGTTTGACATCAGTATATTTAGCAATCCTTGTAAGTTCATCATTTATTTGTATAGCAAGCTCTCTTGTAGGAGTTAATATGATAGCGTATATATCTTTATCGGATTTCTCAAACTCACTTATTAAAGGTGCGCCAAACGCCAGTGTCTTTCCCGTGCCCGTCTGGGCCTGGCCTATAACATCATACCCCCTTAAAATAACCGGTATGGAATCGGACTGTATTTTAGACGGTTCTTCAAACCCCATATCATCTACGGCTTTAAGAACCTTATCATTCAAACCTAAATCTATAAATGCCATTAACTGTAATGACCTCCGTTTACTTAGAATCATCTTTCTGTTCTTTCAAAGCATCTTTAAACAGTGAACCTAAACTCGTACCAAACGAGTCATTATCACTGTATTTTGCAATCAATTTCTTATTAATATTATGCTCACTTTTACTTTGTTTAAAAATATTTCCACGTCCTTGATTTTCAGGCTGCCTGTATCCACAGGACCTGTCTTGGCATACCAGCATATTACCCTTCTTGCTTTTTATAAGCAACATGTATTTACCACACATTGGGCATTTTTTCTTTGTTACATTATCCGGTTTATATGCCTTGGCATCCTGATGGACTATTATCTTTACAAGCTCGATGGTGTTTTTCCTTATACCATCCATGAAATCCTTTCTGCTATCTTTCCCCTTGGCGATATCCGAAAGACGCATCTCCCACCTTGCCGTAAGCTCCGGTTCCCTTAATTCATTAGGTACCAGCCCTATAAGCTGCATACCCTTTGCTGTAGGTACGAGCTCTTTTCCATAACGTTCAACATAGTTATTGTACAGCAGCTTTTCTATTATCTCAGCTCTGGTAGCAGGTGTGCCAAGCCCTCCCTGCTTAATGGCCTCACGAAGTTCTTCATCTTCGATATATTTACCTGCCCCTTCCATAGCAGTAAGCAGCGTCGCCTCTGTATAACGTGCAGGGGGTTTTGTTTTAGACTTCTTCACCCTGTAACTTTCTACTAATTTTTTGTCTCCCTTATGCTGCGTGCCTGATATCTGCCCTACAGGCACATCCTCATCAGTATCCTTTCTCTCCGGAATCTGCGATGTCACTTCCCGCCAACCCGCAGATTTCACGGCCTTCCCGGAAGAATAAAATGATTCACCATTCACTACGGTGGTAATGGTTGTCTGCATATATACATAAGGGGGATACAAAACTGCTATAAAGCGGCGTGCAATTAAATCATAGAGTCTCTTTTCGTCGGAATTTAATGCAGACAGGTTTAATGGTTCATCAGTAGGTATAATGGCATGGTGGTCTGTCACCTTGCTGCCATCTACAAAACGTTTAGTAGTCTTTATGGGCTTATTAAGTAGCTGGGCAGTAAACCGAGCATACTCCCCTACCGCCATACCCTTTAGCCTGTCTGGAAGAGTCGAGACAACATCTTCCGGAATATATCTTGAATCCGTCCTTGGATACGTCACTAATTTATGTCTTTCATAAAGCCCTTGAAGTACCGATAAAGTCTTTTTTGCTGAAAAACTGTATCGCCTGTTGGCATCCCGCTGCAATTCCGTAAGATCATAAGCAAGAGGCGCCATCTCGCTTTTCTTTGCTGTATGAATATTGGCTATAACACCGGTTTTTCCAGCTATTTTGTCAGCCAAAGCTTGCGCCCTGCTGTAATCGAATATACGGCCACTGCCATTTTTATCACGCCAGTTAGCTGTATAATCGCCAAAATCAGCAGTTATGGTCCAATAATCCTTGGGCACAAAATTATTTCTCTCGTTTTCCCTGCCTATTATAAGAGCCAGTGTGGGGGTCTGCACCCTTCCTGCCGTGAGCTGTGCATTAAACTTGCAGGCCAGGCCGCGGGTCACGTTGAGCCCTATAAGCCAGTCGGCTTCAGCCCGGCATTGGGCCGCATGATAGAGGTTGTCATAGGCATGGCCTGGCCGAAGATTGTCAAAGCCTTCCTTTATGGCTCTGTCCGTCTGCGAAGAAATCCATAATCGTTTAAACGGTTTTTTCCAGCCAGCTTTAATCATTATCCATCTTGCAACAAGCTCTCCTTCACGACCAGCATCAGTAGCAATAATGAGCTGTGAAATATCCCTGCGATCCATCAGGTGTTTCACAATCTTATACTGATGGGATGTCTGTCCGATCACTCGAAGGTTCATCTTAGGCGGCATCATGGGGAGATCATCCAGCCTCCATTCTTTATATTTTTTATCGTATACCTCCGGCTCCGCTAGAGTCACAAGATGTCCCAAAGCCCATGTAACAACATAGTCCTTGCCCTCACAATAACCCTTGTTCTTTTTATTACACTTTAAAACCCTGGCAATTTCCTTGGCCACGCTGGGTTTTTCTGCTAAAACCAAAGATTTCATCTATACACTCACTATCCTCATATCTCTATAATTTAACAATACATTTTAGTATAACACATATATGCATCGTTGTCTAAGCCCATTAAATAGGCCTCATACGGTTTCTCAGATCCTCCCGTTCCTTCCGCAATCCGCTCAGCTTTAAGGCAGACAACCATACGCTTGTGAGCAGAATTTTTAGTAATAAAGAAGTCTAATAACCTACAGTATCATTTGAACTATATGCGAATCGAAATTGAGGATGTTCAGCCCCATAGACTTATTTACTTCCTTAATTACCGAATTTCATATGTGAAAATGAGTAACATAAGTTTTCTTTCTTTTATCCCTACTTTTGTACCTGGTTTATCTTCTTTTCCTGAATTCTTCTGTACAAAGTTGCCCTGCTAATCCCTAAAGCCTTAGCGGCATTTTCTTTTCCTTTAAGTGTATCTCCGTATTTATTTAATGCATGGTCTATATACATCTCTTCAACTTCTTTTAGCGGTCTTATTAAACCGTATTCCTCCTTCGCCGATTCATGTACATAACCACATTTCATCGGCGGAAGATCCTCTATACTTATGAAGTCCCCTTTAACGATATTCACTGCATATTCAACGGTATTTTGGAGTTCTCTTATATTGCCAGGCCAGCTGTAATTATACATTAACTCTTTAACATTATCTTGAAAACCCTTAATATTTTTATTTAACGCTTTATTATAGATATCTAAAAAATAGTCAAGGAATACAGTAATGTCTTCCTTTCTGTCTCTCAATGGAGGAATAAACAAAGGAATAACATTAAGACGATAATATAAATCCTCCCTGAACTCCCCTGTTTTAACCATCTTACCCAGATTCCTATTTGTTGTAGCGATTATACGTATCTTTACAGGAATGTCCATGTTAGATCCAATTCTTTGTATTTTTCTTTCCTGAATGGCTCTTAAAAGTTTAGATTGAAGATGTATAGGCATTTCCCCCACCTCGTCTAAAAGAAGTGAACCGCCGTTGGCCAATTCAAATTTTCCTATTTTACCGCCTTTTGCACATCCTGTAAAGGCCCCATCCTCATATCCGAAAAATTCGCTCTCAAGCAAGTCATCAGGGATTGCCGCACAATTCACGGCAATAAAAGGCCCTTTTGATACATTACTTTCGCTGTGTATGGCTCTTGCAAATAATTCTTTACCAGTTCCGCTTTCACCTTGAATAAGAACCGTTGATGAGCTCTTAGCAAATATTTGTGCATCATTTTTAAGTTTTGTTATTCTATCACTGCATCCTACTATCTGATCAAATTTAAAATCCGAAACATTGCTTGATACCTTGTTTATCTGTTTGTAGAGCTCCTCTGTCTTCCTAAAATATATAAGAGATCCCCTGTTTATGCCGTCAACTGTTATGGAATCACAGGTTACTACAATGCGGATCCTCTTTCCGTTTATCCTAAATGTAATTTGCTTTTCCCCATAAGTGTTTTTGTTTATAAGAGTATAAAAATCTTCATCATCAATATAATCAAATACTTCATTAAGATCTTTTATTTTGCTGTACCCTAGGCCAAACATCTTCCTGAATTTTGAATTGTAATTTATAATATTGTGCTTTTCATCAAGGCCGATCAAGGCAAAATCTATATATTCTATTAAGAAAGATAGCCTTTTATAAAATATTTTAATCTCCTGTTCCTCATGATTTTCCTCAAGTTTACTTAGCAGGAGATCAGACATTTTAGTTATGAAATCAATAAAAATTTTTCTCTTACGAATTAATTTTTCCCTATCCTCGTTCGTACTTGCATATATGGCCACGCTTCCTATTAATATTTCATTTTTCATTATGGGTACTACTATCATAGAACATATGTCACAGTTATTATTTTTAGAGCAATTATTACAAGTAACAGTCTCCATTTTTCTATCCTCAATTATTATAATCTTTTTCTCTTTTAATGCTTTTGCTGTTATAGAATTCTTACCGAAATAGGTTTTAGATTTTAGCTGAGGTTGACTGTCTCCTAGTATTTTAAAATGAGTATCCCCTATGAGTACCTCCATATCCAATACAGTTGATATAATTATAGCCATTTTCTGAACATATTCTTGTATATTTATAAGTTCAAGCAAACCCAGATCACTTCCCATCAAAATATAATATGCATTTATTAAAAGAAGTTTTCTTTAAATGTATAGCAATGGAATCCTCATTTGATTAGATATTATTATAAATGCTTTTCATATATACATTTATATTCAATAGAAAATAATCTCAAGGATTTTCTAAAAAATGTATAAAAATACTCTACAAGGTTAAAATTATGAGCTTATGCAGGGTGTTTTTATTTAAATTTATATTTGAGTAAACTTAAAATGGACCATAATTTGTCAAGGATGCATATACTACGAATAAAACTCCCAGCAGGGTCCACATCACTATTAAAGGCCAGATGAATTTAACCCATTTTTCATAGGGAATCTTCGCAACTAATAAATTTGCCATTAAAATACCCGATGTAGGTGTTATGTAGTTTGTAATCCCATCTCCAAATTGAAAGGCTAAAACCGCAGTTTGTCTTGTCAATCCCAAAACATCCGCAAGAGGGCACATTATCGGCATAGTCGTCGCTGCCAGGCCGGAAATAATGCCCATTGCAAAAAATACAGCTGATAATTCTGTAAGATACCAGCCATAACTAAATACACCGATCAATAGTGTAGTCATGCCCGATGCAAATATAATTAAAACAAGGATCACCGTTATAACCCATATAACTATTCTGAGCCCAATGCCGGAGAACATTGGCAGTCCGGCAATTCCCTGGGCAACTCCTACATTAAAAGGATTGACCAACCCCGAAGTATAACCGGCGGAAGTCCCCATCCTCCTATAATCAGTATAAAAAATATTATGCCTTCCATAATTTATCCTCCCCGCTTTTATGAAATATCTCTGTTCTCTCTATCCTGTCAAAGGCCTCCTCAAGTTTTTTGATTCCCACTGTACATGCAAGCCTTATATATCCCTCGCCGCATTCTCCGAAAGAAATGCCGGGTATGGTAAGGACATGAGCTTTTTTAAGAAGAATATCGCACACCTCAGTCGAAGATAAACCCGATTCTTTTATTCTCACAAATAAATAGAATGTCCCTTTAGGACTGGATACAGACATATTTGGTATGCCGTTTATTCTGTCCGCAGAGTAAAATACACGTTTTTTATATCTCTCTATTATGGGCTTTTGTATTTTATCTCTGTTTCTCAATGCGTAAATCGCTCCTCTCTGGGATATTGACGGAGCAGTATATACCACATTCTCATTAATTTGCTGGATAACCTTTATAATATAGTCGGGAGCTATGATATTGCCTATTCTCCAACCGGTCATTGTAAAATTCTTTGAAAAGCTGTTTAAGATTATTGTTCTTTCTTTCATTCCATCCGTACATGTAAGGGGAACGAAAGGTTCTTTATAACAGAATGATGAATATATATCGTCGGATATTACTATCAAATCATATTTAGTGGCAATATCCCTTATATCTTCAATTGTTTCCGGCATCAATGTGCTTCCCGTGGGATTGTTCGGTGAATTAACTATTATCGCCTTTGTCCTTTCGGTTATTAATCCTTCCAATCTGCACGTATCTATCTGAAAGTCTTCGCTCTCATAGGTATTCAAAAATACTGGTACACCTCTCGTAAGCTCCACCTGTTGTGGATACGGCGTGAAATAAGGTGCTGGAATTATGACCTCGTCTCCATCATCTAAAATAGCTTCGAGAGAAAGATACATTGCCAAACTTGCGCTGGCAGTCACAAATATTTCTTCATCCTTTATAATTAAGCCGTATTCCTCATTATAAAATTTTGCTATTTCCTCTCTAAGCTCGGGATCACCTCTGGGTTCGGTATATTTCGTATATCCAAGTTTTGCATCCCTCATGGAATTATCGATAATTATATCATCGGTTATTAAATCGGGGTCGCCAATGCTCAAATCTATTACATCATTATATTGTTTTGCCAGTCCCACTACCCTACCCATGGGAGTTGTTTTATCCTTCCAGTATCTTTTAGATATATATTTATTCTTCATAATATCCTATCTCAGTGAAACCGTATTTTTACTACAGTCTATAAAATCTTTTTTATATAATTCAGCGGCAACCCCAATATCAGTGGAACCCATGCCTATGATACATGCACATATTATCTCATCGTCATTTTCCCTTCCCTTTTTTCTCCCTGTAACAATCTCAGGCATTTCGGCATATATATTATCCTTTGTTGTTTTTCCGGTTTTAACAAGCTTTAGCAGTTCTCCCCGGTGTGAATTCTGTACCCAATTATCAACCACAAGTTTATCAGCCTTTAAAGGAATATCCTCATCAAGCTCCTGAAATGATCCAACTGATAATACGGTACATCCTTTTTTAAGCCATGTTTTCATAACAAGAGGCTCATTGGCTATTGTAACAGTTATAATAACATCGGAATCAGCGCAAACCTCTTCGTTATTCTTTGCAACGGATATATCCAAATTCAATTCTTTTGACATTTCTTCAGCGAACTTATAAGCCGCTTCTTTTTTTATATCACCGATTGTTACATGGTTAATCCTCATAACCTCATTCATTGCTCTCAAATTCATTCTGCCCTGAACACCGGCACCTATTATGCCAAGATTTTTTGCTTTTTTAGACACCAGGTATTTAGCTGCTACTCCGGTAGCAGCACCCGTTCTTATGTCTGTAATATAACTTCCATCCATTATGGAGAGAACCTCTCCTGTCCTCGGGTCGTTAAGTATGATTACTGCGCCTATATATGGCAAACCCTTTTTATTGTTGTCATTAAATCCCCACACCCATTTTATCCCCGACATATCAAAGTCCTCGCCCAGGTATGCGGGCATCGCATTGTAAGATCCGCCATAGGGAGGCCAATCGGTACTTTCACCTAAATCCAAAGTGATTTTAGAAGGCATAACAACATGGCCGTTTGCATGAGCGGCATAAACCCTCTCCACAAGCTCCAGTGTTTTCTTCATTGTCAGTTTATCTTTGATTTCTTCTCGGGATATTAATTTAATATTTCTCATATAAAAACCTCCTTTATTTTCCGACCTTATAACATTGCATTTTTTATACCAAAATACAAACGTCCAGTTCTGGTTGTTTAAAAGGATTTTTTCAAAAAGTATATTCTCAAATTCAGAAATCTTTTGCAGGTTTTTTATCATATTGAGAATAACTATACGGAAAAATTATATTGACAGAACTGCTTTTGCTGTATATACTGTATATTAACAGTATATACGATGAAAGGTGGCAAGAAATTGGATATCCTGATATCAAATTCAAGCACACAGCCCATCTACGAGCAGATAGTGGATCAAATCAAGGACCAAATAATGAAAGGCTTACTCATCGAGTCACAGCCTCTGCCTTCTATCCGCAGCCTTGCACGAGACCTGCACATAAGTGTCATAACAACAAAACGAGCCTATGACGAGTTGGAAAAACAGGGATTCATCGTAACTGTGGCGGGAAAAGGATCCTTTATAGCCGCTCAAAACAAACAGCTTCTCCGGGAAAGCCGCATGAAGATTGTGGAGGAAAAGCTGTCCGAGGCAGTAATGGCTGCTAAATCAGCAGATTTGACCTTATCCGAACTGGAAGAAATGCTCAAGATCTTTTACGAGGAGGTATAGGAATTGGAAAATATTCTGGAGATCAAAAATTTAAGTAAATCCTTCAAGGACTTTACGTTAAAAAACATAAGTTTCAGCCTACCCAAAGGCTTTATCACAGGCTTCATAGGCCCCAATGGTTCGGGAAAAACCACGACTATCAAGCTGATCATGAACCTGCTAAAAAAAGATAGCGGTGAAATTAAGGTTTTCGGATTGGACCATATTAAACATGAAAAAGAGATCAAAAACCGTATCGGTTTCGTTTATGATGAGGATCATTTTTATGAAGAACTTACTATTAGCGAGATGAAGCACATCATCGCTCCCGTTTATGATAAGTGGGACGAACTTAAGTTCAAAAGTTATATTAAAAAGTTCAACCTGCCACAGAGCAAAAGAATAAAAGACCTGTCCCGTGGCATGAAGGTAAAATTCTCACTGGCTGTCGCTCTTTCACACAATGCGGATATGCTTATAATGGATGAACCGACCTCCGGTCTGGACCCCCTCGTGCGCAGTGAAATTCTCGATATTTTGTATGACATGATTCAGGATGAAAACAAGGGTATATTCTTCTCCACCCATATCACTTCCGACCTGGACCGGATAGCAGACTATATCATCATGATAGATGGCGGAGACATTCTATTTTGCACACCAAAGGATGAACTATTGGAAAATCACACTGTTGTTAAAGGTAGTTTATCTCTTTTAAACTCTATAGGGAATCTAAATATGATTGGCACCCGAAAAAACCGTTATGGTTTTGAAGCCTTAAGTTCTGATAAAAAAACAACGTCTGCATTTGCAAGGGCGGGAGCGGTGATTGACAAGCCCACCCTAGAAGATATAATGCTTTATTATACTAGAAAGGAGCATCCGCATGCTTAACCTGATCTTGAAAGATATTTTGATACAGAAGAAATCCCTGGCTTATATAGCACTTTATGTTGTCATATTTTCCATTGCCTTTCAAGGAACAGGCATGGATACCTTCATCGTGATTGCCGTTGCAGTCACCTACCAGATGGTTGCCACAGCCTGTGCATATGAAGACAAGGCGGGTTCCGATATAATGTGGAATAGTATGCCTATAAAACGGAGAAACATTGTACTAACCAAGTACCTGTCCGTCCTCTTTTATACCATTATTTCCGCATTGGTTTACATGGTATTCACCATACTTATTAATCTGACCGCAATCCCCATTAGTGTGGCGCCTATCACTTTACCAGGCCTGGCCGCTGCATTTATAAGCACTATACTGATGAATGATGTCTACTTCCCTGTCTATTTTAAATTCGGCTATATGAGAGCCAGAGTAATAAGCATAATTCTCTTTTTTGTGCTTTTTATCGGCATCCTGTCGATGGCTCAGATGGCGCAAAGTAAACAAAGTGGCACCTTATTTAAAATATTTAACGCAACATTTGGTAACGCCAGCGGCATGCAAATTATATTCGCTATAATCGTAGCGGAATTGATCTTTACGCTGATATCATACGCTTTATCCGTAAAGTTCTACAATAACAAAGAGTTTTAATATATGCAGACCGGGGAGGTACTCCGTATATTGTCCCTGTGTGGCCCGTGATTCATAAAGAGCTGCTATTGGAAGGCTCCAATAGCAGCTCTTTTATCCTGTCTTTATACTACATTTATCTTCCCTTCGTATATCAGCCCCCGTACCGGGTCGATGGTAACCGTCATACCGTCGGTCAGTCTTTCCGTTGCTCCTGCAGCGCCCACTATGACGGGTATCTTAAGCTCCAGACTCACTATAGCTGCGTGAGATGTGAGGCCGCCCTCTTCCGTTATGATGGCCGACGCCTTTCTCATCAGCTTTATGAAGTCTTCATCGGTGTACCTCGTTACAAGTATATCGCCCTTTTCAAACTTCTGTTTGTCTTCTTCCAGATTCCGTATTATTGATACGGTACCTGTAATAGGCTTGCCGCCTATTCCCATACCTTTGACAATAGCGTTGCCTACTATGTGTACCTTTATAAGGTTTGTCGTACCCATCAGACCTACGGGAACACCTGCGGTGATGACAACCACATCACCGTTTTTTATAAGGTTTTTATTTAGAGATACCTCTATGCTTTTTTCTGTCATTTCGTCCGTAGTCTCGGTTCTTGGTGCCAAAACAGGATTTACGCCCCAAAGTATAGATAACTTTTTAAGCACCCTCTTATCGGGGGTAACGGCAATGATGTCTGAAGACGGCCTATACCGTGAAACCATCCTTGCCGTATACCCGGAACGTGTAACGGTAATTATGGCGCTGGCATTTAGATCCTGAGCAATTGTACATGTCGCGTGGCTGATGGCATTAGTAATATTTACCGTATTTCCTATGTTTTCTTTACGTAAATTATTCATATAGTCGATGGCGGTTTCAGTCTTCTTTGCTATCCTTGCCATGGTCTTGACCGAATCTACCGGATATTTCCCCGCCGCCGTCTCACCGGACAACATTATCGCATCAGTACCGTCGAATATAGCATTGGCTATATCCGCAACCTCCGCCCTGGTAGGACGCGGGTTCCTTATCATCGAATCCAGCATCTGGGTGGCTGTAATAACCGGTTTTCCTACCTTATTACACTTTTTAATTATCTGCTTCTGAACAAGCGGAACCTCTTCAACCGGAATCTCCACGCCCAGATCTCCCCTGGCAACCATGATTCCGTCGGATACTTTTATAATGTCATCTATGTTCTCAACGGCTTCCCGGCTTTCTATCTTGGGTATTATTTGAATGTCCCCGCCGCCGCTTTCTTCCAATATCCTTCTTATCTCCAGTACATCGGAGGCTTTTCTTACAAATGACGCAGCAACGAAGTCTATACCTTGTTTTATTCCGAATTTCAAATCACTTACATCATTATCGGTTATGGCCGGAATACTAAGCTTAGTACCCAATACATTTACACCTTTATGGTCGCTAATATTCCCCGCATTATGTACCTCGCATATAATATTTCCATTCTCGATCCTGATTACCTCTAAAGCTACCAGGCCATCATCAATGAGTATCTTGCAGCCTTTTTTTACATCCTGATAGAGTTCTTTATAGTTTACCGAAACATGGTTATTATCTCCCTTAATGTCTTCAGCAGTAAGAGTGAATTTTTGTCCCATTTTAAGATTGGCTTTACCATCCTTAAATTTACCTAGTCGTATTTCCGGTCCCTTTGTATCAAGCATAAGGGCGATATCGGCTCCCATATCATTGCTGATCTTCTTTATATTATCCATCCTATTCTTATGTTCTTCGTGGTCCCCGTGAGAAAAATTGAATCTGGCCACATTCATGCCGTTGGCTATTATTTCTTTAATTGTTTCCATACCTTCACTGGCCGGTCCCATGGTACAGATGATTTTTGTTTTCCTCATTTTATACACCTCTTAAATAGAAAGGATTTTACTGAGATTGTATTTGCCCATGTCAAACTCTTTCTTCATAGACAGAGCTTCATCAGCATTGTAATCTACTATTTTATTTTTCTTTATGCCTATAACCCTGCATGTCTTGCCTTGAATCAACAATTCTACCGCCTTCGCCCCCATCTGGCTGGCAATAATCCTATCAAAGGCCGTAGGACTGCCTCCCCTTTGTATATGTCCCAAAATGGTTGCTCTGAATTCAGATTCCGGGAGTTCTTGCCTTATTTTATCCAAGAGATCATAAGCAGAGCAGACCCCCTCGGCAAGGACGATTATGCTGTGAAGTTTGCCTCTAGCCTGGCCTTGCCTTATCTTGCTTACCAAATCATCCATATCCAGCTTTATTTCGGGAACCAGTATTATTTCCGCACCTCCGGCCAGGCCGGACCAAAGTGCTATATCACCGCAGTGCCTGCCCATTACCTCGATAATACTGCCCCTCTCATGAGACGTCATGGTATCCCTGATCTTATTTATAGCATCCAAAGCCGTATTAACCGCCGTTGAAAAACCGATAGTGAAATCCGAGCAAGCAACATCATTGTCAATAGTACCCGGTATGCCTATAGTGTTTATGCCCTGCTCCGCGCTCAAAAGCTGTGCACCTTTAAACGAACCGTCACCACCTATAACGACAAGCCCTTCGATATTATTATCTCTTAAGACATCAGCCGCTACTTTTCTACCTTCCGGCTTGGTAAACTCCTCACAACGGGCAGTCCTCAGTATTGTGCCTCCTCTTTGGATAACATCAGCCACCGATGAGAGGGTCATTTCTCTGATCTCACCATTTAAGAGCCCTGAATAACCGCGCATTACGCCAACAACATCCAGGCCATAATATATACTCGTACGTACTACAGACCTGATACATGCATTCATACCGGGCGCATCGCCACCGCTCGTCAACACTGCTATCTTTTTCATCTTTCCCCTCCTAAATGTCTACCTTTTACCTTTTTAACCTTTATATGTAAAGTACCGGGTTTTACTCTATTCCCCTGTGGGCTAATGTAACCTGGGCATCCACTGCCTCCGCCTCCGGTACCATAACCTCATAAAAATTTTCGTTTTTTATATTCTTTGTAAGAGGCTGCATCTTTACTAGGAATCCCTCCTGTGTCAGCATATTTTTAATTTGTTCTGCTGTTTCCTTTCTCGGTGCGACATATACAGCGGTCCACATAGTCTTCCTCCTTAAAAAAATATACTACATTAATTTTAAGCTATAATTAATTGCTATGCAACTGTCTTAACACAATTTTCACCCAGCAGATTCTTAAGCCGGTCATACAGTTCTCTCGACGGCGCAACCCATAGATTCTGCTCAGCCTGCATCTTCTTATTTCCCTTTTCAAAATAGATAATCACCGGAATATTGCCCCTGTGCTGTTTTAATATAGTTTTTATCTCACGTAATATATTATCGTTAAAACTGTCTGGGACTTTAATATATAGCTTACTCACCGCCGATGACATAGGAGAAATATCATCACAGAGCACCTTAGGCTCTTCCTCTTCCTTTATACTTACCCTGCCGTTTATAAATATCGGACTATCCTGGGTAAGAATATTTCGGTATTCTTCATAGATGTTCGGAAATACTATTGCCTCTATTGTTCCATAATAGTCTTCTATGGTCACAAAGGCCATCATATTACTGTTCCGCGTAAATATGGTCTTACACTCGGTTATTATACCTCCGGCAGTAACAGGCTGGCCGTCTTTAAGGTTTGCCTGATTTTCATCATCACTCTTAAAGTCGGCACTGGTTACGGTCACTGTTTTACTTATCACTTTTTTATACTGATCCAGTGGATGTCCGGACAGGTAAACACCCAGCATTTCCCTTTCAAAATTCAAAAGTACATCATAAGGATATTCCTTGATATCCGGATAATCTTCAGACGTATTGGACGACGAAGATGAAAATAAGGACATCTGGCCGGAAAAGTTATCTTTTTTCTGTTTTACAAACCCGGAAATCACATCCTCGTATTTAGCCATCAGCTGCGATCTCTTTATATTAAAACTATCAAATGCTCCTGATTTGATGAGACTCTCTATGGTCTTTTTATTTAACGCATTTAAGTCAATCCTGGATATAAAATCCTTAAAACCTTTGTAAAATCCTTTAGACCTGACATGCACTATATTCTTTACTGCATTTCTGCCCACATTCTTTATAGCGGCCAGGCCAAACCTGATATTACTGCCCACCGCCGTGAATTCTTCCTCGCTCTCATTTATGTCCGGCGGCAATACTTTTATGCCCTTCTTCCTGCAAGATTGTATATAGAGTGCCACCTTGTCCATGTTGTCCACAACACTGTTAAGTATAGCTGCCATAAATTCCACAGGATAATAGTATTTAAGGTATGCCGTCTGATATGCTATTACAGCGTATGCTGCTGCATGAGACTTATTATATGCATAATTCGCAAAGTCTATCATCTCATCAAATATATGGTTGGCCACATCCTCTGGCACGCCATTTCTAACTGCGCCAGGTACCTCGATGCTGCCGTCTTCATTCTCTATGCCATATATAAAGTTTTTTCTCTCCTGCTGCATGACATCCATTTTTTTCTTGGACATGGCCCTCCTAACCAGGTCCGACCTGCCCAGTGAATAGCCTGCAAGGTCCCTCACTATCTGCATGACCTGTTCCTGGTATACCATACAGCCATAAGTAACATCCAGTATAGGCTTTAATAGAGGATGCTCATACTCAATCTCATCCGGATGATTCTTGTTGTATATATATCTCGGTATCTGAGCCATCGGGCCGGGACGGTAAAGCGAAATGCCTGCTATGACATCCTCAAGGCTTGAAGGCTTAAGTTCCCTCATAAACTGCCTCATACCACGGCTCTCCAACTGAAATACCCCGTCGGTATCTCCGGAGGATATCATCTCATACACCTTCTGGTCATCATAATCCAGCTTGTCCAAGTCTATATCTATCTCATGGTACTTTTTTACATTTTCTATAGCATCCCTGATAACCGTCAGGGTCCTTAAACCGAGGAAGTCCATTTTTAAAAGTCCAAGCTGTTCAAGGTTTCCCATAGGGTACTGAGTGATAACGGCATCCTCATTTTTCTGAAGAGGCACAACATCAGAGAGAGGAAAACGGGATATTACAACACCGGCAGCATGAGTGGAGGTATGCCGCGGCAGACCCTCCAGCCTCTTTGCCATATCAATCAGTCTTTTTACATTACCATCGGAATCATATTTGGCCTTAAAATCGGGATTTACCTTAAGTGCTTTATCTATGGTCATCTTAAGCTCAAAGGGTATCATCTTGGCTATGGAGTCAACCTCACCATAACTCATATCAAGGGCACGTCCCACATCCCTGATGGCGCCCCGGGCTGCCATGGTTCCGAATGTCACTATCTGGGCAACCCTGTCCTTACCGTATTTCTTTACAACATAATCTATAACCTCACTCCTGCGTTCATAGCAAAAATCGCAGTCAATATCCGGCATGCTCACCCTATCCGGGTTTAAAAAACGCTCAAAAATCAGGTTGTACCGCATGGGATCTATCCTGGTTATGCCAAGGGTATAGGCCACCAGACTGCCTGCCGCAGAGCCGCGCCCCGGGCCGGTGACAATCTTGCTTTCCCTGGCAAACCGAATAAAGTCCCACACTATTAGAAAATAATTTACATAACCCATTTTTTTAATAACGGAAAGCTCATAATCAAGCCGTCCGGTAAGTTTGCTCCCTACATCGTCATATATTTCGGCCAGGCCATCGTAGCACAATTTTTTAAGATATGAAAAATTATCATACCCCTCCGGCACCGGAAATTCCGGAAGATACACCCGGTCAAACTCAAAATCAACATTACACCTATCTGCAATCCGCGATGTATTCTCTATAGCCTCCGGTGCATAACTGAAAAGCTGCGCCATTTCATCAGGAGATTTTAAATAAAACTCCGATGAACCAAACCGCATCCTGTCCTCATCACTGACCTTCTTATTTGTCTGAATACAAAGCAGTATATCCTGGGCCTGTGCATCCTCTTTAAAAATATAGTGGATGTCATTGGTGGCCACCAGCGGTATACCTGTTTCCTTGGAAAGCCTGAGAAGACCCTTTATAACCTCCTTCTCCACGGCCAGGCCATGATCTTGTATCTCTAAAAAAAAGCTGCCCTGTCCAAACATCTCATTATACATAAGTGCTATATTCTTAGCGCCCTCATAATCACCGTATGTAAGATGCGATGGGATCTCGCCTCCAACACATGCGGACATAGCTATAAGCCCCTCATGATATTTACCAAGAAGCTCATGGTCAACCCTGGGTTTATAATAAAAGCCCTTAAGAGATGCCTGTGAAATCAACTTAACTAGGTTTTTATATCCCGTATTATTTTCAGCCAGCAGCACCAAATGATACTGTTCCCTGTCCAACGCAGGGTCACAATCCTCCATGGTGCGCTGTGCAACATATGTTTCGCAGCCTATTATCGGCTTTATGGAATTCTTCTTGCATTCCCTGTAAAAATCAATAACACCGTACATATACCCGTGATCCGTTATAGCAATGCTATCGAAACCCATATCCTTGGCAGTCCTCACCAGCTCAGGAATGCGGCATGCCCCGTCCAGAAGACTATATTCGGTATGAAGATGTAAATGTGTAAAACCTGACATATGAATCACCTGCTCTTAAACATTCTAACCGATAAAATACCCCTGGAGAGCGTATCTTGATCTGAAGATACGGTTATCTCCACTTTACCAAAATTCCTGCTCATTTCTATAACCTCAGCCACTATGTCAATACGCTGGTCAATCTGAATAGGACGTGTATAAAAAATATTAAAACTCTCCACTTCCGCCTCATATCTCTTATTGCCAATCACAGCAGTCAAACCGGCCGTAGCCATTAGCAGAGACAGCGATGGAAAGCTGGCCATACCACCGTAGCTTAACATAAGCGCAGGCACGGTCCCGGAAAATGTCGTCTTATTCTTCTCATAATTGGCCTCAAAGTTTTTTAAGAGCAAATCCTCTATGGTTTCCTCCACCTGAGGCTGATTATACATAAACTGAAGAGCCTTTATAACATCCTCTCTTGTTATTATTCCAACTAATTTTTTACCGTCGATCACCGGCATAAGTTCTATACCCTGCCACACCATTGTATGCGCGGCATAGGCAACAGTCATATCCACACTCGCGGCAAAAAGATTTTTTTTCATAATATCACCGATATACTCTCCCATTACAGTATCCGCCACATCCCTTGCAGTTATTATGCCGGCGAGGTCGCCACTGTTATTTATAACGGGAAACCTTGTATGGCCTGTCTTTAAGACCATATCCTTCCACATATTTATACCGTCGTCGGATTTCAAGCAAAGTGGAGATTTTACCATGATATCCTTCACTAAAAGTATTTCCTTTTTCCTCATTTTAAAGTAAATGGCCCGGTTTATTAATGTAGATGCGGTAAAAGTATCATAATCAGTTAATATAACCGGGAGATTCATGTTATCAGCCTCTTCCTCTATGTCCGGAGTGCATTTAAATCCACCGGTGATAAGCAGCCCGCATTTCCCGGCCAGGCCCACCCTCTGAGCATTCACTCTGTTCCCTATAATGAGTATATCTCCCGGCGAAATATACCTCACCATCGCATCGGGGGTCATGGCGCCTATTATAAGCTTGTTCACCCTCTTATAAAGGCCGTTTTTGCCGGCTACACATGTACCGCCGACAATGTTTACAATTTCCGAGTATGTAAATTTCTCAATATCTTTTTTATTTCTGTTTTCCACCCTTATTGTTCCAACCCGTGGGATGGTGTTTACATATCCCTGCACCTCCGCCTCTTTAATGGCACGGTATGCCGTACCCTCACTCACGTTGAGCTTTGTAGATACGCCGCGTACCGAAATTTTCGCTCCGGGTACAAGGCCTTTTATATAATTTATAATCTTGTTGTGTTTTGTCATTATATCACCTTGTTTACCATACTTAAGTTTTATAAACATACAGGGTACATTATCTCCCACGTTCACTTACTTCACCCTGTGCCTATACCCTACCTGTGCCTTAGAGCTTCGGCTAACTCATCCAGCCGCCTTAGCCTGTGGTTTACCCCTGATTTGCCTAATTTAGGCGACATCATTTCTCCCAATTCTTTCAAGCTGGCATTTTCATGCTCAAGTCTCAGTTCCGCTACCTCCCTGAGTTCTCTGGGTAGATGCTCCAATCCTATTTTTACCTTTATATAGTTAATATTACGCCTTTGTCTTACGGCAGCATTTACTGTCTTATCCAAATTTGCCGTCTCACAATTTACAATCCTGTTTATATTATTCCTTATATCTTTAAAAGCCCTGATGTTTTCTAATTCGAGTATAGACTCAAAAGCACCTATCAGTTTCAGTGTATCAGATATCTTATCTCCATCTTTTAAGTATATAACATAGTGATTTTTTCTTTCGATTATTTTTGCGCCTAATCCATAGTGATTTAAAAGATGCTTTAAAGACCGTGCATAATTTAAATTATCTATGACAAACTCCATGTGATAGGTCTTTTCAGGGTCAGTGAGTGATCCGCATCCCAAGAATGCGCCCCTTATATAGGCTCTTTTACTGCAGTCTTTCCGGATAATGCTTTTATCAATACTGTAGCATATATCGGCACTGCCATCTTTATCCATTCTGATAATGCCGAGATCTAGAAGTATGTCCTTTTTATCCACTCCCAGATTTAACGTATAGACGTTGTTTTTATTCAAATGATGATTACTAGTAACAATAATTTTACTCTTTATCCCATACTGCTTTTTGAAAAAAATGAACAAAAGACGAGCTATAGCGGCGCTTTCCGTATTTATCTTAAATCCTATATTCATGCTTCCCAATAAAACTATACTTCCTGAGCAATGCAAAAGTGCGGAAAGTTCCGACTTTATACAACATGCCTTGTCCGGAATGATCCTCACCAGTTCTTCTTTTACGTTCATGGAGAACGACACGGAAATCACCCTTTATCTATATGATGCTAAATTTTTTCCGAACTTTGATGAATATATATCTATTATATAACAAATTGTCAAAATAAAAACCGCTAATAAAAGCGGTTTTATTGTCTTTACATAAACATCAGGCTTTATTAAGTACGTCCTCTCTATCATCTATACTACTCGACCATTTGCCGCACTTATCGCCCCACCGAGCCAGCACATGACCATTTTGTACAAACTCCACCACTTCGCACATGTTGGCACATCCGTCACAGTCAAAACCATTGTTCTCAAACTTCATAGACGATATTTCAAATCCTTTGAATTTCGTTGTGCCTATTTTCTTTACTGCTTCCTTTGCTAAAAGAGCTGCCCCTATGGCACCCATGATGCCATAATCCTTCGGCACCATAACCTTCTTTCCCAAAGCCCTTTCAAACGCCGCTTTTATACCTTTATTGGCGGCAACACCACCTTGAAACAAGATGGGTTCATTTATATCCTTGCCTTTTCCTATATTGTTGAGGTAGTTTCTAACCAGCGCCTCACATAATCCGTTTATTATCTCCTCTGTAGAATAACCCAGCTGTTGTTTGTGTATCATGTCTGATTCCGCAAAGACAGTACATCTTCCGGCTATTCTGACGGTAGCCTCGGCCTTTAATGCCATATCGCCGAATTTTTCAATGGGTATACCCAGCCTGTATGCCTGCTGATCCAAGAAAGATCCCGTTCCGGCGGCACATACGGTATTCATCGCAAAATCGGTTACAATGCCTTTGCGCAATATAATTATCTTGGAATCCTGACCGCCGATTTCCAAGATAGTGTGCACATCCGGCAGAAAACGGCTGGATGCTACTGCATGCGCAGTAATTTCGTTTTTTATAATATCGGCTCCCACAATAAGTCCGGCAAGCTGCCTGCCACTGCCCGTGGTTCCCACACCGCATACCTGTACATCTCCGTCTATCCTGCTACCAATCTGGCGTATACCCTCCTGAACAACCTTTATGGGCTGCCCTTGTGTCCTCAAATACACGCTGTCTATTACATTTCCGTCTTCATCTGTCAGCGCTATATCCGTACTTACTGAACCAACGTCCACTCCAAGATATGTTTTCATATTTATGCCTCCATACTAACAAACAAGAAATTCCCACTTTATACATTCACTAAATCCATGCCTCTTCTCCTCATAAGAAGATCTACAAATGCCTCTATTCGTGTACGGTATCCGGCCTGGCCTGTATTCTCATCAAAGCTTAAAGACATTACCGGTATATCCAAGTCTTTACTCATCTTATTCAATATAGCCTTTGATACAACCTCGGGAGTACAGGTGAACGGGAATATCTGGATTACACCGTCGTAACCATCATCTGCACAAATACGTGTATTACCTATAGTATAAATGGCATGTCCCCCTATTACCTGGTTTAAATAAGGATTGGCCGCTCTCTTTATTTTACTGAGTCTCCAGGGCATTATACAGGAAAACACAACATCAGTTATGTACTCTGTTTTTTTAACCTCTACACCCTGCTCATTGAGTTCCCTAAATATGTCCTGACTAGCAAAGGGTTCTACAAGCAAATATATCTCACCTACCACGGCAATACGTAACGTTGTGTCTACAAGCTTCGTAAGAGACTTCATCTCCCTGATGCCTTCCAAGCTCAGCCTTTTAATTTCCCTTACATCAGAGGTCCGGTCGATATAATTTCTATATTCATTATATTTTTGTGTCACTATACCCTTGCGGGATTCATGGGCGCGCAAAACAAGAAGAGCCTTTTCCATCTTATCAAGATATACCATCTTTTGCCATGCAACCTTTCCCGCCTTTATTACATCTTTTAGCGTCATACCGGGAAAAAGCGAAACCACATTTTTGATAAATCCCTTCAGGTCACCATGAGGAGGTTCAACTATAACAATCTTTGGATTATAACCCATATCCCTTACTATCTCACGCTGTACCTGGCCGTAGTATCCAAACCTGCACGGTCCGAATCCTCCAAGCATAATAATCGTATCCGCCCCTTTGTCCAGGGCTTCAATGAAATTACCGAGGGTGATCTTCAGCGGGAGGCAAGCAAACTCCGGACAGTTGCGCACCCCTATTGAAAGAGTCTTTTCAGTAATAGGCGGGGGAACCACTACTTCTTTTCCCATGCCTTCAAAAAAAGCCTTAAGTATTATATCAAGATTTCCCATATGCGGATATGTCAGTTTCATTATACAACCTCCCTCCATTGTATCAGATCCATAAATGCTTCAAGACGAGTAATCAAACCCGTTTCACCTGTCTCCTCATCGATGGTAAGAGTCAAAAACGGCATTGTATCTTTTCTTTTATACTCCTTCTCGACCATATCCTTTATTATGGAATCGGGTCCACAGCCAAAGGCACTGACCAAGACCACTCCGTCAACTAGATCGTTGTCCAGCATATACCTGCCTGCTCCCAGCATCTCCCTTCCATAAGTCCAGAACATATCCTTGGGGTAGCAGGAAGCGCCATAATCTATAGCACTTTTGCTGAGCATATCGGACGTGACCACTGTTCCTCCGAAATCATTTATTTTTTTTATAATATTCATGCTTATATATTCATCCATTATATTATAATCATGTCCAAGAAGCCCTATCTTTAAAGACCCACCGGTTGATTTTTTAATAGGTCTTTTACCTTCGGCCATTCTCATTGCATATTTAGGTATATAACCGTCTTTCAAAAATTCAGTATATGTCTTGAGGGCATCCTTTGCCGCTTGTTCCGCTCTTTTTATTTTACGCGTGTCATCAGTGAAAATCCTGCCTACACGTTTAATCTCATTGCGCATTTTTCGCCCGTACCCCCGGTATAAATCAATATCCATATCGATTATCGGCGGTATATCCTCCATTGAAGCCTTCACAAAATCCGGAAGACCGAGAAATTTGGGACATAAAAATCTATTCCGCTCCAGACTTACAACCCTGGGAACAAATATATAATCCACATTTTTCTTCTTTAAATCCAGAATATGTCCAAAAAACACCTTAACAGGCAGGCATGCCTCATCAACTGTGTTCATGACACCCTCATCTATAATTTTTTTATTAGTTTTTTGAGACAGTATGACCTGGCCGCCCAACTCATTAAAAAAAGCCTTCCATGCCGGATAATGATTGTAGTAGAGCAATGCTCTTGGAATGCCTATTTTTATATCCATATAGTCGCCTCAATAACGTATAATCTTGTAAATGTTTTTAACTTCATATTTAATTATAACATATAATCAGCGCACAAAATAATTTGTACTGCTGAATTGTATCCTTTTAAATTATTTACTTTAATGGTATAAATTATTCAGACTACAAAATAATGATCAGCGGCCCGTTCACTGATCTTTCACCATAACTGATTACTCATTATGAACCTCTTCATGTTTTTTTCTCATAAGCATACTCTTTGAATAATAATATTTGAATACCTTCGTATGATCGTTCTTAGGTAGATTATTAAGAGCTAATTTCATTACTATATACGCCAGTTTATTCTCATCATGCCTTATGTAACCGTTCTTAAGTTTAATAAAATCCTCAAATACAATCTTTGGGCCGGTTAAGATTCTTTTCTTTTGCTTTACGGGCTTAGCATCGTCTTCATTGTACTGCTCATTTATATAATCAGGTACATTACCAGTATTCGCAACAATGTAATCAATCTTTTCCACACCGCCCAGCTTCCTTATTGCATCGTAATGATCATAAAGGTCATAACACTCCGTTTCTCCCGGCTGGGTCATTATGTTGGCTATATATATCTTGACTGCATCAGACTCATTTACCGCTTTGCTTATACCCGAAACGCAGAAGTTCGGTAATATGCTTGTATACAAACTACCTGGTCCTATTACTATCACGTCGGCCTCCTTTATAGCTTCCAATGTTTTTTCATAAGCTGGCGGTTTTTTAGGGTTTAAATAAATATTCCGGATGGTGGCGTGTCGCTCATGAGAGACAACGGGGATTTCAGACTCACCTTCAACCACACTGCCATCGGAAAGTTCAGCAACAAGACTTACGTCGGTCAAAGTCACTGGCAGTACTTTGCCCGCAACTGACAAGACCTCACTCATCTTTTCCACGCCTTTTTCAAAACTACCCGTTATATCGGTCATTGCCGCAAGAAACAGGTTGCCAAAACTCTGGCCTTTTAAAGACCCGTCTTTAAACCTGTAGTTTAAAAGCTTACCCATTTCCGGCTCGGTATTAGCCATGGCAAGAATGCAATTCCTTATATCTCCGGGCGGCAGGATACCCATCTCTTCCCTTAGCTTACCAGATCCGCCGCCATCATCAGCCACGGTCACGATTGCCACTATATTGGACGTATATTCCTTAAGCCCACGTATAAGTGTGGATAATCCCGAA
The DNA here is from genome assembly GCA_002399345.1 of Thermoanaerobacterales bacterium UBA4877. Lineage (GTDB taxonomy): Bacteria > Bacillota > Thermoanaerobacteria > Thermoanaerobacterales > UBA4877 > UBA4877. Next base: position 68,499 of record DHDL01000009.1, on the reverse strand, counting down.
CCTCCGCCTATAACAACTATTTTTGGGCCCTGTTGGAGTAAATGATGTTTAAACGCTCCGTCATGCTGGGCAACAGAACCAAAACCTTTGTAATACCTTAGGTCCGCAAACATTACAACAAATGCTGCAATAATCAGGATACATCCATAATAAATAAAATTACTATCCCAAAAATTTGAACAAATAACCAATATAATACCTATGATAAACCCGGGAAGGTATAATAAGTGCTTCGTATCTATCCCTCCTCAACATCTCTATGTGTGATGTATGCATTGTAATCTTTTTCTTTAAGACATTTATAAAGCAGATTGGCAATAGTTATAGAACGATGCCGGCCTCCAGTGCATCCGATAGCAATTACAAGCTGGCTTTTGCCTTCCCTTATATAAAAAGGAATAAGAAATTCTATCATGTCGTCGAGCTTTCTTAAAAATTCCTCCGCCTCTTTGTTCCGCATGATATAGTGTCTCACGGGTTCATCATTTCCCGTTAAGGATTTAAGCTCTTCCACATAAAAAGGATTTGGAAGAAATCTGACATCAAAAACAAGGTCTGCATCTAACGGCAGCCCATATTTATAACCAAAGGATACTATATTTATTATAAGTCCGTTGAATTTTTGATTTTCTACATATATATTATATAGTTGTTCTTTAAGCTGAGCAGGGGTAAATCTTGTGGTATCTATTACGGTATCTGCAATATCCTTTATGTCTTTAAGCAGGCCTCTTTCTTTTTTAATGCCTTCAAGAATGTTCCCCGATGTGTTTAACGGATGTTTTCTCCTTGTCTCTTTGTATCTTCTTATTAATACTGTATCTGACGCTTCAAGGAATATTATTTCGTATGAATAACCAGACTTCTGAATATAGTTTAAACCTTTAAAGAAGTCATCAAAAAACCCTTTACTCCGTATATCCAATACCAATACAATATTACCATTTTTCTTAGAGTCACGGCAAAAATCAACCAATTTGGGAATAAGCGCCGTCGGTAGGTTATCTATACAAAAGTATCCAATATCCTCCATTGCATTCATAGCAAGAGATTTACCTGCCCCCGATAACCCTGTGATAATCACGAACTTCATCTTAATACACCCGCATTTCTTCTCCTATAATTTTTATCTCAGGATGCATATCAACCCCGAATTTTTCTTTAATTGTCCTTTGTATCAACCGTATCAGTTTAATAACATCATCCGCGCTGGCATTACCACGATTTATTATAAAGCCCGTATGCTTTTCAGAAACCTGCGCGCCTCCGACACACATCCCTTTTAAACCTGCATCCTCAATAAGCTTACCAGCATAATAACCCTCCGGTCTTTTAAAAACACTGCCTGCAGAGGGAAACTCCAAAGGCTGTTTTTCCCGTCTCTTTCTATTAAACTCGTCCATTCTGGACTTTATATCATTACTCTCACCTTTTTTTAATTTAAAACAAGCCTCCAGTGTAATATAGCCCTTCTGTTGAACTGTACTGGTTCTGTAACCAAAATTCATATCGTCTCTATAAATTTTGCATTGTTTTAAGCTCTTCATGTCAATGACATTACACCATTCACAAACATCTTTTATTTCACCGCCATATGCTCCGGCATTCATGTATACGGCTCCGCCGATCGTTCCCGGAATACCGCATGCAAACTCTATTCCTGTAAGCGAGCTAGATAATGCAGCATTACAGAGACTCTCCAGCGTAGTCCCGGCACCTGCAATAAGCGCGTCACCGCATACCTGTATATTGTTAAGTTCAGCAGTATTTATGACTGCCCCTTCTATTCCCCCGTCCTTTATTAAAAGGTCGGTTCCATTTCCTACAATCATATATGGGTAATTATGAACAGTAAGGACTTTCATTGCATCAATAAATTCCTCCTTACTCTGAGGAACTATGTATATATCTGCCGGACCACCTATTTTAAACGATGTGTGTTTCGACATCGGTTCATCTCTCATAATATTTTCCTCATCAATACAGCATTGCAAATCACTATATATCATGTCGGTTATATCGGTTATATTCTCCACAGACATCATTATGTCTCCTTTTAGCATTTTTTATATATTTTATGCTTAACATTCATTATGCATAACATCACATGATTTACTTATGTAACCATATATAAAACATATACCCCATCGGTAAAAAAGTAAAGGGCTGGGCACCCTTTACTCATTCATACATACTTTTATTTTTTTGTCAATACAGCCTTCGCTGTCATATTCAAACACATAGGCCCCCCATTTTTCGAACCGAAATTCGCAGCTGCAATCCCTGCAAAAGTACTTCTTTTTTCCAATCTTACCGACATTTGCACTCTTGCATATTGGACAACGCATTCAAATCACCTCATTATTTAAGGTTCAAACCGCCTCAATCTTAAAGCGTTGGTCACCACGGTTACCGAGCTGAATGCCATGGCTGCCCCTGAAATGGCTGGGTTTAACATTCCTATAGCTGCAAGTGGTATACCTGCCATATTATATCCGAAGGCCCAGAACAGATTCTGTTTTATATTCCTCATGGTTGCCTTGCTTAACTTTATAGCTGTAACTATACCTCTCAAATCACCGCTTATAAGGGTTATATCTGCTGCTTCCATAGCAACATCTGTGCCTGTGCCTATAGCTATTCCTACATCTGCAGAGGCTAAAGCCGGAGCATCGTTTATTCCATCACCAACCATCGCAACAACCTTACCTGATTTTTTAAATTTTGTTACCTCCTCGGCTTTATTCTCAGGCAATACTTCAGCAAGTACGTGATTTATACCAACCTTTTTTGCTATAGCATCTGCAGTACGCCTGTTGTCACCTGTTAACATCCATACCTCAATGCCTATATCTGTAATTGCCTTTATTGCTTGCTTTGATCCTTCTTTTAATGTGTCTGCCACAGCTATTATACCTTTAACAGTTTTTTTGTCTGCAAGTATCATTGCTGTTTTTCCGTCACTTTCCACATTCTCCAATAAAGACACAGTCTTCTCTAATAACTCAATATTTTTATTATTTATCAATCTCCTATTTCCTAAATATATCTCATTTCCTTCCATCTCTGCAACCACACCCTGTCCCGGTATTGCCTCAAATCTATCCGGATCGTCTATTTGTAACTGCTTTTCCACAGCTTTATTTACAATTGCTTCACCTAACGGGTGCTCACTGTTCTTTTCTGCCATCGCTGCCAGTCTTAGTATCTCATCATCAGATGCTCCGTCTATACCGATAACGTCCGTTACCTCCGGCTGTCCTTTAGTTATTGTTCCTGTTTTATCAAAAATTATGGTATTTATCTGTTGTGTTCTCTCCAAATGCTCTCCGCCCTTTATCAAAACTCCATTTTCTGCACCTTTTCCCGTGCCCACCATAATTGACGTGGGGGTGGCCAGGCCTAAAGCGCAGGGGCAGGCTATCACCATTACCGACACGGATGCCACCAGGCCGCGAGAGGGATCTTTTAGAACAAAAGTCCAGATCAGGAATGTTGCTAAAGCTATCAATATCACCGCGGGAACAAATATTCCGGATATCTTATCCGCTAATCTCTGAATCGGTGCCTTTAAGCCCTGGGCATCCTCAACCATTTTTATAATCTGGGCCAGCACCGTATCCTTTCCAACCTTGGTCGTATTGAATTTAAATGAACCGGTTTTATTTATAGTCGAGCCTACAACCTCGTCCCCTTCTTTTTTCTCCGCAGGTATACTCTCACCAGTAAGCATAGACTCGTCCACTGAAGAATATCCCTCGGTGATTACACCGTCTACAGGTATCTTTTCACCGGGCCTTACAACCACGATATCTCCCACCTCTACATCCTCAACCGGTATGTCCGTCTGTTTGCCTTCCCTAATTACCCTAGCCGTCTTAGCTCTGAGCCCCATAAGTTTTTTAATAGCCTCTGATGTTTTCCCTTTAGCCGATAACTCCAGAGACTTTCCGAGAAGTATCAGTGTTATTATCGTCGCGGACGACTCAAAATAAAGCTGATGAAAATTCCCCATAATTACATTGGCCAGGCTGTAAAAATAGGCCACCGACGTACCCAGGGCAATTAGCACATCCATATTGGTACTGCCACCCCTTAGTGCATGATAGGCATTTTTATAGTATCTCGAACCTATCCCGAATTGTATAAAGGTATCTATAACAAGTTGAAAATAAGGATTTGATAAAAACGTCTTAATTCCAAAACCCATTTCCAATATCATATTAAGTATAAAGGGTACCGTAAGTATGGCAGATATTATAAAAGAGGTCCAGAGGCTTTTCGACTGTTTCTCTCTCTCCTGCCTCTCAACATCTACCCCTTCTTCTTTTTCCTTTGCATCATATCCGGCTTTTTTTACAGTTTGGATCATGTCCCGGACAGAAACCTCACTATCTATATAATCTATTGTGGCTGTCTCGGTAGCAAAATTCACCATAGCATTGAAAACCCCTGGAAGTCTGTTTAAGGTTTTCTCAATGGTATTGGCGCAGGCTGCACATGACATACCTATAAGCATAAGCTGTGTCCTGTCAAATAACACATCGTATCCCAGAGCACGGACCTTCTTAACCATGTCATTCAGACTAACTTCATCCGGATTATAAACAACCGTACCCCTTTCGATACTGAAATTGACGTTTGCATCCCTTACCCCCGGAAGCCTTGACAACCCCTTTTCTATCGTATTGGCACAAGCTGCACAAGACATACCTTTAAGTTTTAACGTAACCTTCTTGCCACTGTTTTTAACATCATTATTTAAGGTTTTCGTTGTTATTCCCTCCTTACCGCATATACCCCGTAGGGGTATTATCTAAATGTATTTTATCCTAACCAGCTGCACATGTCAATATAAAATGATAATTTTTATTAATAAACACACTCTTAAGTATCTACCATAACATCCCTTTTTTATACTTGCGATTCATTTTTCCGCTAACACATGGGCTTATTTTCCCCGCCATTTTCCATAGATATAAAAACGCCGGCAGCTTGCGGCTATCGGCGCTAATAATAAATTTAAGTATGAAAAATACATATTGTTATTCCACTATCTTATAACCAGCGTCATCAACGGCAGATTTCATCTTATCCAATGTTACCTTTGACGGATCATATGTTATATCCGCCTTGTTTTTTTCCAAGCTGACCTTTACCTGTAAAATCCCATCAAGAGATTTTAAAGCATTCTCCACGTTCATCCTGCAGTGATCGCATGACATGCCCTCAACTTTTACAGTTATTTTCTCCATTTAAATCGCCTCCAAATTTCTATACCCCAGGGGGGTACTGTATATTTATATTTTACATCAGTATTTCATAAATGTCAATAAAAGTATAGACATTCAATCCTATTATTGCCATATTTTAATTTTCTAGTACCTTATGCTATCTATCGGCTTTACTCTTATGCAAAGCGGAAATATATTCGTTGTATTCCCGCTTTGTCTTCTCGGCGGCCTCATCCGGTTTCTCCGCACCAAGCACGACCTGCCGCAGATGCGTTTTTATAATTTCATCAAGCATTTCAAAATGTTCATTCCTTGGCAGATACTTTGCATCATTTGAAATATCAATTATTTTCTCCATAGCCTTATCTCCGCGGTAAAGGTCAGACTGTGACTTAAATACAGGTATCAGATTAAATTTTTTAAGTTCTGTCTGTTTATCTTCACTCGTAATCTGCTTTATAAACTTTATAGCCATCTCCGTCTTTTGGGGATCTTTTTGCTTAAAAACCGAATATGCATATACTTTTTTCACCGATTTAATATCTGAAGGATAATGGTAGGCGGCAAACTTTGAGTCTGATAGCTCCTTTAGCTTAAGTGTCCCGGATACATTATATGGAATGCAAACTGTTGTATCATCTTCTATAAAATTATTCCATGCATTATTTTTATTATCGGTACCAAAGTTTTCTGTAAGAAGTCCACGGTTACTTAGATCACAAAAAAATTCATATCCATGTTTTATTTTATTAAATTCAGGCTCGCCCTCATCATTGTATATCTTTCCGTTCTTGAATAAAAATGGTAGAAGCGTATAGTCATCCATACCTATATACCCACCCATAGCATAAGCCTTATTATCTTTACTTGCCTCGTTTTTCTTTTCCAGGACTGCCAAAATATCATTAAAACTAGCGGCAGTATTGTCCTCTCCGTTTTTTAACTTGCTTAAAAGATCCTTGTTTATAAAAACCACATCCGAGGTTATAGCCCATGGCAGTCCATAGATATTATCATCTTTGCTGACCTCTTCTATGACACCTTGTTTATAAACCCTGGTATCATCAATATATTCGTTAAGCGGCTGCAAGATATCTTTGGATATATACCAATAGTCACCCCCTACCGGTGCTATATCCGGATAGACGCCGGTCCTTACGGAAGACTCTAGACGGGCATATCCATCACTATAGTTTAATGGAACAAAGTCTATCACAACACCGGGATGCAGTTTTTGAAACCGTGCTATTTCCGTTTTTATCCAAGAAAACCCGGTAGGATCATTTTCGCTGGGGTGGGGAAAATCCATTATTGTAATCAATCCTTGATATTCTCTTTCCGATTGCGGTACAATGTCAACATCTTTTTTATAGC
>DHDL01000009.1:0-61687 GCA_002399345.1 Thermoanaerobacterales bacterium UBA4877 | reverse complement strand
GCATATTATTTCATCATCCCTTCATCCTATTTATATTTTTGCCGTCAAACATTATTCTAATAAAACCGTCCGCTTGCTACTTGGCTAATTGATCCTTTAAATAGTCTATCTTTGTTACCGGAGACGGATCGGTACCATTAAGAAATGCTAAATAGACACTGGCATAATCGCCTATGTATATAAGCGAAAACAGCCGCGATAATTTGCTTCCGCCAGCAGATCGAACCTCATCTACCTTGTATACGGCATCCTTGATTATATCTCTGGTAATTTCCATACGTTTTTTAATTCTTGCATTGTCATCACTATCCTCAAGATATATTATAACGAATTTCTTAAGTAATTCTTTTGGATATGAAAATCCTACCACCTCATTGTGGTTGAGCTCGGAAAATACGTTATAATAAGCCATGGCCTTCCCATTTTCACTCACCTGGGTCTTCCATCTCTGTGCAATAATCTCAGTAGTACCCGCACTGCCATATATAACGGGCAGCCTGCCGCAGAAGTCGTCGGCTAATTGTTTTGCCGTGTTATCCTCGCATTTCACATCCTGCTTGAGTTGCTCACGGAGTCCTTTCAAGGTTTCGCAGGCATCCTTAATATCATCTGACGGATCTTCAACAATACCTGCTTTATAAAGTGACATGATTATTGTCACAAAGGAGTATCCGATCGCCGCCCTGGGCTGATAACCTTTAGGTATGACAAGCACCGGATATCCATCGGAGCTCGCCAACTCCTTTAATTTGCCACCCGTGGTTATGGCAATTATCTGTGCGCCCTTTCCTTTGGCCTCATCGTATGATGACAGGGTCTCTTCCGTATTGCCGGAATAGCTACTGGTCACAAAGAGTGTGCTGCTATCTACAAAAGCGGGTACATCATATGATCTGATAACCGTTATGGGAATGGGTGCACATCCCGCGAGGTATACCCTTGCGATGTCTCCGCCTATAGCAGAACCGCCCATACCTGCAATCACTATATTTTTAAGATTTGATACCTTAAAAGAAAACTCTTCAGAAATTGAGAGTGCTTCCTCCATCTGCTCCGGCAGATGATAGACAGCATCAAGCATACCTTCTTTGTCAAGTTTGTGCAGCCTGTCTAAGTCATCCAGTTTGTTCATACTAATCATCCCTTCTTCTGTTGTTTTAATTTTTTCAAAAGCCGCTCGTCAAATTCCTTTGCTGCATCGTAACCCATTTCCTTTTGCCGTTGATTCATAGCCGCCACCTCTACAATAATAGCCAAGTTACGGCCGGGCTTAACAGGAATGGTAACCTTAGGCTTTTTTACCCCGAGCATCTCCATAAATTCATCATCCAAGCCCACTCTTTCATAGAATTTGCCTTCATCCCACTGTTCAAGCTGCATTACTAAATCTATGGCTTTAGATTGTCTGATTGCCCCCACACCGTATAATGTTCTTATATCCAGTATACCTATCCCTCTGATCTCAATATAATACTTGATAAGTTCGGGTGCACAACCCGTCAGTGTAAGTTCATCGGTTCGTCTTATTTCCACCGCATCGTCGGCAACAAGTCTGTGACCCCTTTTGATAAGCTCCAATGAGGTTTCGCTCTTTCCTATGCCGCTCTGCCCAAGCAGAAGTATACCTACACCATATACATCCACTAGATCTCCATGAATCGTTATGGAAGGAGCCAATGTATCATTCAGATAATTATACAGGTTATATATAAGACGGGTGGTTGACTCTTTTGACCTATAAAGCGGCCGTCTGTATTTTACGGCTGCATCCTTGATTTCCTGGGGAATATCCAAATTCCTGGAAATTATGGCACATGGGAAACCAAATCTAAACAGCTCACAGGCCCTCTTCCTCCTTGTGCCTCCGTCTAAGGTCATAAAATAAGTGACTTCCGCTTTGCCTATGACCTGTACCCTTTCATAGCCAAAATACTCATAAAAGCCTGCCAATTCCAGGCCAGGCCGATTGACATCGGCAGATTCAATACAAATATTCTCATCGAAATTGTCATTAATAACTTCCAGACTAAAATCCTCGGCAAGCTTTGTTACAGATATCCTGTTCATCTTTATCCTCCCTGGGTAAATCCATAACTTATGGTTTTAAAATGCCACTGCATCCTATTTAGAATCCCTAAAATAATTATATACTTGCTCAGCCGATTTTACATTCATGGAAGGAACTTTTTTCAGCTCATCCACATTTGCCTTGCTTACGGCTTCGGCCGAGCCAAAATACTTTAGCAGTGCATTCCTCCTTGTTTTACCGATACCCGAAATATCATCCAGCACAGATTTTACTTCTTGTTTTTGTCTTAAATATCTGTGATAGTTTATAGCAAACCTGTGGGCCTCATTCTGGATAGCCGTAATAAGTCTGAATGCATCACTCTCCATGGGTATATGGATCTCTTTATTGTTATATATCAGTCCCCTGGTCCTGTGCCTGTCATCTTTAACCATACCGCATACGGGTATGTCAAAACCCACTTCATCCAATACCTGCTTACATACATTGATCTGCCCTCTGCCACCGTCAACCATTATGAGGTCGGGAAAGGTCGTAAATTTACCTTCTGCAGGATCAATGCCCTCACTCTTGAGCTGCTCCGCCTCGTTTATACTATGGACAAAACGGCGCTCGATGACCTCCCTCATACTGGAATAATCATTCGGCCCAAAAACCGTTTTTATCTTAAATCTTCTATAGTCACTGTTTTTGGGCCGGCCATTCTCAAATACTATCATTGACGCCACAGAATTAGTACCTTGTATATTCGAGATATCATAGGCTTCTATACGATATGGCCTATAACTAAGCTTCAAATAATCCATGAGTTCTTTAAGTGCTTCTTCAGAAGACTGTTTGTCTTTTTTAAGACGGTCCCTGTAGTTTTCCAGCATATCCTGCGCATTCTTTTCAACCATATTTACAAAATCATGCTTTTCACCTTTTTTAGGTATGGTTATTTTTACATTTTTCCCTTTCTTTGAGGTAAGCCATCCCTGGATAAGCTGCTTTTCATCTATCTCATCCTGTATCAAAACTTCTGAAGGGATGTGTGAGACATTGGAGTAGAACTGCTCTATAAACTGTGTCATGGTCTCAGCCAGGTTCTCCTTATCTAAACCGCTAAAGAAAAAGTGTTCCCTATCTATCAATTTGCCTTCCCTTACAAAAAATACCTGTACACATAGATCTCTATCTGAAAAATAATAACCTATGACATCCGTATTCCTTTTCTTTGTTTTAAGGACCTTCTGACCATAACTTATCTTCTTTATGGATTCTATCTGATCACGCAGTTCCATGGCTTTCTCGAATTCGAGGTTTGCTACGTAATGTTCCATTTTTTTATGGAGTATTGTTATCAGCCTGTCTTGATGACCGGATAAAAAATCACATATCTCCTTACACATGGCATAATAATCCTGCTGGCTTATCCTGCCTGTACAAGGAGCCGAGCATTCACCGATATAATAATAGAGGCACTCCCTGACCTTGCCCATACGATCCTCGATATCCATCTTACATGTCCGCACCGGAAACATATTTTTTAAAATACTCACTGTTTCTTTAGTCGCATAAGCACTGGCAAACGGTCCAAAATACCTTGCTCCGTCATGGCTTACCTTCCGTGTGACAAATATCCTGGGATAGTCTTCGTTCATTGTAACCTTTATATATGGATAACTTTTATCATCTTTTAATGATATATTGTATTTGGGCCTGTACTTCTTTATCAGGTTGCATTCTAATATAAGTGCCTCCATTTCATTGTCTGTTATGATATATTCAAAGTCATGTATATGCCTGACCATGGATTTTACCTTGGGTAGCTGGTTCTTTGTATTATGAAAGTATTGTCTCACCCTGTTTTTGAGTATTTTTGCCTTGCCTATATATATAATATCCCCACTGTCATTTTTCATTATATAAACCCCGGGCTGATCCGGAAGTACTTTAAGCCTTTCTGCTATTAGCGGAGTAACTTCCATTTGCTATCACCTTATATATAATTATACATCATACAATTTTACTTTAAATAATCGTTAATGATATTCCGTACAATGGGTGCCGCTACCTTTCCTCCACCGCCTCCGTTTTCCACAATAACCGCAACGGCTATCTGTGGATCATCGGCAGGAGCAAAACCTATAAACCATGCATGGGACTCTTTGTCTTGTACCTCCGCTGTCCCGGTCTTTCCGGCAACATTTATGCCTGAAATACGTGCAGATCTTCCCGTACCCTTTTCTACAACATCCACCATCATATCTTTAATCCTCTGCGCGGTTGTTTGCGATATGGGCTTCAGATATTCATCACTTTCCGTGCTGCTCTTCATTTTACCGTTTGAGTCCATTACGTCCTTTACTAAATAAGGCTGCATGATGGTACCGTCGTTTGCTGCAGCGGAGGCAACCATGGCCATTTGCATTGGCGTTGCCAATACGTCGGCCTGGCCGATTGATGACAGTGCTAATTCTTTCTTGCTCAACTTATTAGGATATACACTTTTTTTAACGGGCAAATCAAAGTCAAGTTCTTTATTAAAACCAAAACCATCGGCATACTGCCGCATTTCCTTTGTACCGATCTTAAGCCCGAGATTAATAAACGTAGAGTTGCAGGATACCTCGAATGCACGGTCAATGCCAATATCGCCGTGGGCGGTGCTATTGAAGTCTCTTATTGTCAGCCCGTTTACATCGGTGGCACCCGAGCAATGAAATCTCGTATCATCCAGGTCGTCTATATTTTCCAGCGCCGCAGACAAGGGTATTAATTTAAAAACCGAACCGGGCGGATATAAGCCCTGTGTAGCCCGGTTAAACATCGGGCTGTTTTCATCCGATTGCAATTCCTTCCAATTATCATCAATATCTTCAGGGTCAAACCCGGGGGAAGAAACCATAGCCAGCACCTCGCCTGTCTGTGGGTTTATGGCTACAGCCGCACCCTTTCTCCCATCCAGCTCATCATATGCCGCCTCCTGTAAACCGGAGTCTATCGTAAGTACCACATCGTTTCCTTTATCATCAATGCCAAGTATATCTTGCCTAAACAACTGAATAGGGTTTTTTGTTTCCACCCCAAGCAAATCCTTATTATACGCCGCTTCAATGCCTGTTCTTCCGTACTGCTTGTTATTATAGCCTATCAAAGGTCCCATGGATTTACCGCCGTGATACACCCTTCTTCTATTATTACCCTCTGTTACCGTCTCGGCTATGGCCTGGCCGTTTCTATCGACTATGCTGCCTCTTACCATTTTATTCTCTTCTTCCCATAACCGTCTGTTATAATCCGATGTCAGAAGCGCATCCTTTTTAAAAAACTCAAAATAAAGGAGATACCCTATTAATACAGAGAACAGCAGCACCGTTGCTATTAATACATTTCGTATATTTCTTTTCATTGTTGTTGCACCTCTTCTATACTGAGGGAGTTCATGATACCGAGAAAACAGAAACTGGTAAGTATGGAACTCCCGCCATAACTGATAAATGGCAGTGTAACGCCGGTAAGAGGTATAAACTTGGTAACCCCGCCTATAATAATAAACGTCTGAAAAGCCAGCATGGATGATATCCCAGTCAGCAAAAGCTGCTTGGCGGTTTTTTCTGAAGCCATGGCACTCAAATACGCTCTCACAAATATCAAAAGATATATTATAATAATCGCCAGGCCTACCAGCAGCCCAAACTCCTCCACTGTTATAGAGTATATAAGATCCGTTTCCACCGCGGGTATATATTCAGGATGGCCCAGACCCAGGCCCGATCCGAAAAGCCCTCCTGCACCTATGGCAAAAAGAGACTGTACAATCTGGTAGCTCTTACCCGGAACATCCATCCACGGGTTAAGCCACGCCTCAAACCTCACTCGCACATGGGAAAACATAAAATAGCTCGCCCCGCCGCCTATTGCAAGCATGGCCAGGCCGATTGCCGGATATTTAACTACTCCTGTGGCCGTATACACAAACACCATACCGGTAAGAAAGAAAATGATAGCCATACCCAGATCTTTTTGTATAAAGAGCAGCATAACAACCATAAGAACAAAAACGGTATATATAATCACATCCTTCTGCTCCTTATGATCCTTTAAAAAGGATGCCGACGCCAAACAAAATAATATTTTTACAAACTCGGAAGGTTGAAATTGAATACCACCTATTTTCAACCAGTTTGTCGATCCTCCGTGCTCTTTGCCGAATATAATTGTAACGGCCAATAGCGCCAGTGAAAAAAAAGCAAGCAGTTTGTAATTACTCATCACTTGACCATAATATTTAAACAAGAATGTAATCACAATAAATAAAGCGATTCCGCCCGTAATCCATATAAATTGGCGGTAAGCCAGATTCTCGTCAACCCTATATAACATGACGAGTCCTATACCGCACAGAAAATTACTCAGCATAAAAAGCATCGCATCACCGTTTAATGCAAAAATGCGCATTGTAATAAATCCTATTGTTATAATAGCCATATATCCCAATCCCATATAAATAGGCTTGGGATCAAAAGGGTCACTTTTTATAGCAAGCAGCGAAAAACAAATAATAAGAAACAGATATAACGTAAAAAGCATTACTTTATAATGTCTGGAAGCCCTTGTCATATAATCAGCTCCTATATGTCAGTTTTATTGGGCCAATAGTAATTATGTCTCCATCTTTAAGCTTCTTCCTCTTCTTGATAAATCTCCTATTTACCATAGTCCCATTGGAACTTTTAAGGTCTTCTATATAATAACCCTGCCAGTTTTTAGTAATAACGGCATGTCTTAATGATACAAACTGATTGTTAAGTACTATGTCACAGCCTTGTCCTCTGCCGATGACATTATTTCCTTTAAGCTCATACTTTATTTTGCTTTCATCATTAGCAATCAGGTACGCATTGGCCTTCTCCCCATACCATCCCGTAAGACGTATTACCTGTATTGTATGGAACAAGAAGAAATAAACTAAAGATGCTAGTATCCATTTAAAAAGACCTGCCAAAAATTCATACATAGGCTACACAACCCCCACAACATCCTTCAGGTAAGGTTTCAAATACTGACCTGTATAGGATCTTTCAATCATACTAACTTCCTCCGGTGTACCCTTGGCAATCACCTCGCCGCCTCTGTCGCCGCCCTCCGGACCAAGGTCGATAATATAATCCGCCGTCTTTATAACGTCCATGTTATGTTCTATAACTATCACTGTGTTGCCGCCCTCCGCCAAACGCTCAAGTACGTTCAAAAGCATCTGAACATCTGCCGCATGAAGGCCGGTGGTCGGTTCATCCAATATATACAGTGTCTTGCCTGTGGGCCGCCGGGACAGTTCGGTTGCTAATTTTACTCTTTGTGCCTCCCCGCCTGATAATTGAGTAGAGGGCTGGCCAAGCTTGATATATCCCAATCCCACATCATAAAGCGTGCTGAGCTTAGATTCTATTCTGGGTATATTCCCAAAAAAGTCCAACGCCTCTTCCACTGTCATATCCAAAATATCAGCTATATTCTTACCTTTATACTTAACCTCCAGTGTTTCTCTGTTATATCTCTTCCCTTTACATACCTCGCATGGAACGTATACATCCGAAAGAAAATGCATTTCAATACGGATAATCCCATCGCCCCGGCATGCCTCGCAGCGTCCTCCTTTTACATTAAAGCTGAAACGGCCCGGTTTATAACCCCTCATTTTAGCATCGGGAGTCTGAGAAAATACATCTCTTATATAATTAAAAACTCCCGTGTAGGTAGCCGGGTTAGATCTCGGTGTACGCCCGATGGGCGATTGATCTATATTAATCACCTTATCGAGATACTTGGTTCCCTCTATGCTGTCGTGGCGGCCGGCTTCTTCCCTGGCTCCATTAAGTTCTTTTGCCAATGCTTTATACAATATTTCATTTACAAGGCTGCTTTTCCCCGACCCGGACACCCCTGTCACACATGTAAAAACTCCCATTGGAAAAGAAACGTCTATATCTTTGAGATTATTTTCTTTCGCTCCCTTTATGGTAAGCCAATGTCCATTAGGTTTTCTTCTTTTTGTTGGAACAGGTATGCTCTTTGCTCCGCTTAAATATTGTCCGGTTATAGATCTTTTACATTTCTTTATGTCATCAATCGTACCGCTGGCAACTATTTCACCACCATGACTTCCCGGCCCGGGTCCAACGTCAACAATATAATCTGCCGTATACATGGTTTCCTCATCATGTTCAACTATAATTAAAGTATTGCCAAGATCTCTCAGATTTAGTAAAGTTTTCAGAAGTCTTTTATTATCCCTTTGATGCAGTCCTATACTCGGCTCATCTAATATATAGAGGACACCTACTAGTCCCGACCCTATTTGGCTTGCCAGCCGTATCCGCTGAGACTCACCTCCAGACAAGGTAGCCGATGCCCGGGAAAGTGTTAAGTAGTCAAGCCCCACATCTATTAAAAATCCAAGTCTGGCTTTTATTTCTTTGAGTATTTGGGATGCAATTAGGTTTTCTCTTTCAGACAGGTTAAGGGATTTTAAAAATTCAATAAGATCCCTTACCGACATATCGGTCATATCGGAAATATTTATACCACCCACCGTCACTGCCAAGCTCTCGGGTTTAAGTTTTTTACCATGGCAGGCAGGACACGGGGTTTTTCTTAAAAAGTTAAATATCTCTTCCCTCACAAATCCTGACTTTGATTTTTTAAATCTAGCTTCCATTTCACCGATTATACCTTCATACTCAACGTCACCATAGAGAAATTTATTATACTCGTCTTCCTCCATATCTTCAATGGGCACATAAACATCTATCCCCATTTTTCTCATATTAGTAATCATATTATGATAAGCTACTGTATCTTTTGCATATAACCATGAGTTAATGGCCCCCGATGTTATCGCCTTGGTTTTATCCGGCAATAACAGGTTAGGATCCACCTTGAGGTCGGTACCCAAGCCGCTGCATACTGGACATGCTCCAAACGGACTGTTAAAAGAAAATACCCTGGGGCTCAGCTCCTCAATACTTATACCACAGTTGGGGCAAGCATAATTTTCACTGAACAACCATTCGTCTCCGTCCACGATTTCAACCATAGCAAGCCCTTCCGAATGCTTGAGAGCAATCTCAAGAGAGTCTGCCAGCCTTCCTTCTATTCCCGGTCTTATAACAAGCCGGTCTACTATAATTTCTATTGAATGTTTTTTATTCTTCTTCAGATTTACATCCTGATTTACATCAAATATGGAACCGTCAACCCGCATACGCAAGAAACCGCTCTTACGGATAAACTTAAATATCTTGGCAAACTCACCTTTCCGGCCTCTTACCACAGGTGACAATACCTGGATCTTTGTTCCCTGTTCTAAGGACATAACCTTATCAACCATTTGATCTACGGTCTGCTGGCTTATTTCCCGTCCACATTTCGGGCAGTGAGGTATGCCAATGCGTGCATACAGCAACCTCATATAATCATAAATCTCAGTTACCGTTCCAACCGTGGAACGCGGATTCTTACTGGTCGTTTTCTGATCTATGGATATAGCGGGAGAAAGTCCTTCTATATAGTCTACATCCGGTTTGTCAACCTGGCCTAAAAATTGCCTAGCATAAGCTGAAAGCGACTCAACATATCTCCTCTGTCCCTCTGCATAAATCGTATCGAATGCCAGAGACGACTTCCCGGAACCGCTAAGCCCGGTTATAACTACAAACTTATCTCTCGGTATAGTTACATCCACATTCTTAAGGTTGTGTTCCCTGGCGCCTTTCACAAAAATTTTATCTTTTGACATTCAACTTTTCACCTCAGATTTAAACTTACTTATTTCTTGGCAAGAAGCTTTTTAAGATCCATCATTTTATCCCGTAGCTCAATAGCCTTTTCAAATTTAAGATCCTTTGCTGCCGCCATCATCTGATCCTCTAGAAAACTAACGGTTACTTTGAGCTCATCTTTATTTACAGGCTTTTTGCGGGATCTCTTAGATTTTCCCGATTTATACTCACCCTCGGATTCACTCACCTTTGTCATGGAAAGTATGTCTCTTACACCCTTGTGAATGGATTTCGGCGTTATGTTATTCTCAACATTATAACGTATCTGAATCTCTCTTCTTCTGCCGGTCTCATCAATGGTTGTTTGCATGGCTCTCGTTATAACATCCGCATACATTATTACCCTTCCCCTTACATTTCGTGCAGCTCTTCCCGCTGTCTGAATCAGGGATACCTCCGACCGTAAAAAACCCTCTTTATCAGCATCCAAGATTGCCACCAGCTCCACCTCAGGCAGATCCAGTCCTTCTCTCAAAAGGTTTATACCAACCAGCACATCAAATTTGCCCAGTCTTAAATCACGGATAATCTCCATTCTCTCTAAAGCATCTATATCCGAATGCATATATCTTACCTTTATACCTATATTCTTTAAATAATCGGTCAGGTCCTCCGCCATTCGTTTTGTCAGCGTAGTTACAAGGACCCTGTGTCCTCCTTTGGCAGTCCTATTTATTTCAGCTACCAAATCATCTATCTGACCGGTAACCGGCCGGACCTCAATAGACGGATCCACAAGACCCGTCGGCCTTAATATCTGCTCTACAACCTGCTGTGAATGTTCACGTTCATACTGACCGGGGGTAGCCGATGTAAATACCACCTGATTTATCTTTTTTTCAAATTCATTAAACTTTAGCGGCCTGTTGTCATACGAAGACGGCAATCTAAAGCCATGCTCCACTAAAGAATCTTTCCTTGATCTGTCTCCGTTATACATTGCCTTAACCTGGGGTATCGTTTCATGGGATTCGTCGATAAAAAGCAAATAATCATCGGGAAAATAATCTATAAGGGTATATGGCGCGCTCCCCGGCTTTCTTCCCGACAAATGCCGCGAATAGTTCTCGATTCCCTTGCAGTAGCCCATCTCCTGAAGCATCTCCAGGTCAAACATAGTCCGCTGCTTAAGTCTCTCTGCCTCAAGTATTTTCCCATCGTCCTTAAGCTTTTTATCCCACCCTTCAAATTCTTCCTGAATACTATTTATAGCTTTCTTTAATTTTTCCTTCGTAGTCGCATAGTGTGATGCGGGAAGTATGGAAACATGGCGTAAATTTCCGATAATCTCACCCGTGAGTACATCTATCTCTGTAAGCCTGTCTATCTCATCTCCAAAAAATTCTATTCTTATAGCTCTGTTGGTTGATGAAGCTGGGAAGACCTCAACTGTATCCCCTTTAACCCTGAACTTTCCTCTGGAAAAGTCAATATCATTCCTGTCATAATGTATATCGACAAGGTGTTTCAGTACCTCATCCCTATCCTTGGTCATCCCCGGCCGCAGTGAAAGTACAAGATTCTTGTAATCGTTAGGATCACCCAGGCCGTATATACACGATACACTGGCTACAATGATAACATCCCGTCTTTCGAACAATGAAGCCGTAGCCGAGTGCCGCATTTTATCTATTTCATCATTTATCGATGCATCTTTTTCAATATACAAGTCAGATTCAGGCACATAGGCCTCCGGCTGATAATAATCATAATAACTCACAAAATACTCTACAGCATTCTCCGGGAAAAATTCCTTAAACTCACTACAAAGCTGTGCCGCCAGTGTCTTATTATGCGCCAATACAAGGGTTGGTCTTTGAACCTTCTGAATAATATTGGCCATAGTAAATGTCTTGCCCGACCCTGTTACACCGAGCATTGTCTGATACTTTAAACCCTTTTCCACGCCCTCGGACAGCTTATCTATAGCCTGAGGCTGATCACCCCTTGGTTTATAATCACTTACTAATTTGAATTTCCCCATAAAATCACCACCGCCTAAATTAGCCTATTATTTTATTATATCACACAAGGCAACATATAATGAAACAGGCCTCCATATTGTCAATGGTGGCCCAATTTATGTGTAATACTATTAAATATCCTGCTGAGCAACGACGGTGCCTCGGCAACCGTAAATGCAGGCGGTTCGTTTTTAGGCACAAAGAGTATACCCAAATGGCTTATACCCTCATGATCGGTGTACTCCGACGTTCTTGTAACTCCATCCGGGTTAACCGAATTCACATATATATGCGATGTCATGTTGTAAAGAAAGTTTCTTAAATCCGTCTCGTTATTGACACTCTCGCCGTTTATATTAAGTATTATATCTCCCGGTTTTAGACCCATTTTATAGGCAGGGCCGCCCTTTATAACTTCCAATATCCTCATACCCCTTTCGGGTGCCACATATAGAGGTTCTCCATTGTCCTCCACATGCCTTCCGTATAAAATCAGCACCTCATGACCTATAGGAGCAAAAAGTGCGGCTATATATTTCATTACCATATTCTTTGATGCAAGCACTGATAAGACTATGAGTATTATACTGAATCCCAGAAGACCGATTGCTGAGCTTCTGCTTCTTTCCTCAGGGGTTTCGGTGAGGACGATATCGCCGTACCCCAATGCCGCCATGCCATTCATAATAACAAATACGGAGCTTGCAGTTGCACCCGGAAAATGGATGAGTGGCCACCATCCCGGAGTCTCCACCGTCCCGCTGTTTAAAAACGGGCCGGAATACAAGACAAGCATAAGTATGGGGATCGGCCAAAATCTCTGCAGATTAAAACCTCCGACAATACTGCCGTCTCTGCGCTCCATAAATATAGGTAGCCGTCCTCTGTACCCATCAATCCAAATAAGCAGGCTTTCCATCAGGTGAAGTATACCCACCAGTGCCATAAGCCCCGCAACATTTATATGTGGATATCCAAAAACAAGGCTTATAAGAGATACTATACCTCCTGCATATGAAAAACAAATATACCTGGGATTTATAAGCATAAGCAGTATGGCCAACGGCCAAACATACTCCAGTCCGGATTGATCCATAGTCACTCCAAGTAAAACCATTATAAAACTTCCTACAAGTCCGCCCATGAGTCCGAAAAATATAGAATCCAGTACCCTTTCACCCGTAGGGTACTGGACAGTGCCGAGGATGTCTTTTTCCATCTTGGCCGTCCTGCGGTATTGTAAATACACTAAGAAAACAACCACCCAAAACATAGGCTGCACTAAAGAGAGCGAATAAGACTTTATTATTAGCCAGCTAAATCGAATAAAATCTGATAACATAATTATCACCTGCTGCTTATTTTCTGTTCAAGAACCTCTATAGCTTTATTGAGCTGGTTATCCTGATCCCTTGTAATATTTGGTTTCTGTTCCAAATCCTTAGGAAGGTTTACAACTATATCGGGTGTTATACCCTTGCCCTGTATATCTGTTCCATTGGGCGTGTAGTATTTGGCAATGGTATATTTCATTCCGGAGCCGTCATTAAATTTATGCGTAGTCTGAACAAGCCCTTTACCGAAGGTCTTAGTCCCAATCAGCGTACCGGCCTTATTGTCTCTTATGGCGCCGGACAATATCTCCGAAGCACTAGCACTGCCGCCATTCACCAAAACAACCAACGGGAGGCCCAACGATTTGGCATCGGAGTAATTATAATCTTTCTTGCCGTTTCTGTATTCAGTATATACAATGGTTCCTTTGGGAAGAATTTCATCGGCTATATTTACACATACATCCAACAGGCCACCTGGATTATCCCTGAGATCGATGATCAATCCCTTCATATTTTTCGATTTGAGTTTGTCTACGGCTTCTTTAAAGTCTTCGTCTGTGTGTTCATCAAACATGGTGAGCCTTATATATCCTATATCATTATTAAGCTTTTCATAACCTACGGTCTCTAATTTTATTATATCTCTTTTTACATCAAAAACGACGGGCTTTTCCGTACCCTTTCTCGTTACCGTAATCTTTACTGCGGAACCGGCCTGGCCCTTCATCAATGCTACTGCCGCATCCAAATTCTTCCCGGATACAGGTTTATTATCTACCGCCTTAATTATGTCCATTGCTTTGATACCCGCAGTCTCTGCAGGAGAACCCTTTATAGGGGACACTACGACTATATTTCCCTTGTCGTCGGCTGATACGACCAAACCGACACCCGCGTAATTGCCTGTGGTCTCAGTCATAAAATCGCCGTATTCTTTTTTTGTCATATAAACCGTATAAGGATCATTAAGAGAGGAAGTCATTCCCTTAAAGGCGCCGTCATCCAATGTTTTTGGATCTACATCGGATACGTATCCTTTGGTTAAAATAGACTTTATGGTCGTTAATTTTTTATATGCCTGCAAATCATCATTATTCCCAACTGAAGAACCGATCGGTAAGGATAGCGGCACAAAATTCATTAAAGCTACAGCTGCAACAAATCCAACCAATACAAGTGCAATATTTTTAATAATATTCTTATTCCACACGCAATATCACCTCTAAAAATGTATGTAAACAAGTTTACGTCTACTATAAGATTATACATTAATATCAATAAAAAAAATAGGTACAGTATGTACCTATTTCAAATACGGCATCGGATCTACCGGTGAACCACTCTTTCTCACCTCAAAATGTACATGGGGACCTGTAGCAAGACCGGTGCTTCCGACCCTCGCTATCTGTTGTCCTCTTTTTACCTTTTCTCCAACCCCTACCATGAGACTTGAATTATGACCGTAAAGTGTGGAAAGACCGCTGCCGTGATCAATTATCACAGCGTTGCCATAACCCCCATATGAACCTGCAAATATTACCTCTCCATCCGCAGCCGCTAAAACTCTGCTTCCGCTGGGTGAAGCCAAATCTACGCCCGTATGTAATTTTCTCCTGTTGAGTACCGGATGAAACCTCCAACCGTACGGGCTGGAAATTCTAACATAGTCTGGAGCCGGCCAACCCATTGCGCCGCCGGTATACGTCAGTTTTGAATGTACCTGTGACTTCTTTATTATATTACCTATCTCGGCCGACTCTCTCTCCTGCTTTTCAAGGTCAGCTTTAAGCTCATTTTTTTGTGTACTGAGTCTGCTCACAAGCAGACTTCTGTCTGTTTCCTGATTTTTTAAATCCCGTTTTCTCACATCAATTTGATTTTTAGTGGATAAAAGCTCAGCCTTTTGAGATAAAAGACTGCGTTTTTCCGATTCAATACTATCCCTTTTAGACTTCATTTCTTTAAGAAGGTCTTCATCATACTTGACAACCCTCTGTATCATATCCAAACGTGAAATAAAATCACTGAAACTGCTGGAGTCTAAAAGTACCTCTATGTAACCTGTCGGCCCATTTATGTACATAGCCTTCAGTCTCTCTTTATACAAACCATCCTCTTTGTTAAGTGAGTTTTGTGCATGATTAAGTTCCTCTTGCGATTTGTTACAATTCTCTTGTATTTTGTTAAGCTCAGATTGCAAATTTTGCAGCTGAGAGTTGGTATCATTTATTTTAGAATTTATATTGTTTAAATCTTGAAGATACTTTTTCTTCTGATTATCTACGGTAGTTATTTGGGTCCTTGTCTCTTTGATTTTACTATCAACCGATTGCTTTCGTTTTTCATAATTGTTCAGTGTATCGGCGCTGGCTGACCCCATAAAAAGCGTGACTGAGACTGCCGTAACTGTAAACGCCGATATTAGTCTTTTGTACTCCATACTGTATAACCCCCTATATTATGCTTTAAGAAATTTGCGTATTGAAAGTGTGCTCCCCATCGTCCCAATAACCAAGCCTATTGCAAAAAGTATTGGAAAGACATTGCCTATAATCGTCCCGACAGGCAAGAGGCCAAACATGATCAAACTTCCCGCCATATATTTTGCCGCATAAGAATAACCAATTCTCAGAATTAGTAAAGCCCCCACAGTACCGATAAGCCCCATTATAGCTCCCTCAATTATAAAAGGCCATCTTATAAACCAATCTGTTGCTCCGACATAACGCATTATAGTAATTTCGTTATGACGGGCATAAACGGCTGAACGAATAGTATTATAAATAATCACCACTGATACAATACTAAGTACGGCTATAAGAACCATGCTTATTATACGTACAACATATGTGATATTTAGAATCTTGTCTACAACATTCTTACCGTACTTTACCTGATCAATCCCATCCATTTCTTTAATCTTATTTACAACACCCCCCATATTTTCTGGTGAAGCAGTATTAACAATAAAAGAAGCCGGCATTGGATTATCACTCTCAAGTCCCATCAAAAGTTCCTTTTTTTCACCCAACTGCTTTTTAAATTTATTCAATGCCGTTCCCTTGGATTCATATTTTATATCCTTAATTCCCGGCAGTGTTTTTATCTTGCTTTTTAACATGCCTACCTTTTCATCACTTAAACCTTCTTTTAAAAATACCCTTATCTCAAGCTGTGACTCAACCTGAGAAGCGATATTGTCAACATTTAATATCAATGCAAAAAAAATGCCAAGCATAAACAAAGCTGCTATAACAGAGGTTATCGACGCTATTGCCATCACTTTATTATGCCTGAGGTTATAAAAACCCTCTTTAAAGTAATACTCGATGTTATTTAATGACATTACTGTATACACCCCTTGTCTGATCCCTTATAACATTGCCTTTGTCAATAGATATAACACGTTTTCTCATGCCTGTTACTATATCTTTGGCATGGGTGGCTACCAATACTGTTGTCCCTCTTCTATTTATCTCACTGATTAAATCAATAATACCCCATGCGGTATCAGGGTCTAAATTTCCTGTCGGTTCATCGGCTATAAAAATAGTCGGCTTGTTCACAAGTGCCCTGGCTATGGCAGTTCTCTGCTGCTCACCGCCGGACAGTTCCCTCGGATATCTATAAGCTTTGTCAGATAAACCGACTAATGATAAAACCATAGGTACTCTCTTCCTTATTACATTGTCATGCGCTCCTGTAACAATCAATGCAAAAGCCACATTATCATATACCGTTTTATCAGGCAGCAACTTATAATCCTGAAAAACCATACCTATCCGTCTTCTATAATAAGGAATAGCTGCAGGTTTCATATTTACTACATCATAATCATTTACTATTATACTACCTTCCGATGGATTTTCTTCTTTTAAAATAAGTTTTAAAATTGTCGACTTACCCGCACCGCTTGGACCTACCAGAAACGCAAACTCACCCTTTTTAATAAGAAAATTTATATCATTAAGTGCAATAATATTTGCAGAATACTTTTTCGATATGTTTTTAAATTCAATCATAATAAACCTCCAAATGGCATAATTACATATATACTTAATTCTCCTCTTTTTATCAAAATCCTTCTTCAAATACTAAAAAATATGTTGGTAATTGATGGTAATAGCTCTGTGGATAAATCTGTGTAAACTGTTAATAACTTACATAGAATATTTATACCTTATTATGAAAAGTATATAACATGGGTGAATAATATGGCTAAAAAAAGGATCTCCGTATCCCAAACTATATTTCTGCTGATAATTTTTGTGATATCTACCACCGATATTTTTATACCGGCAATTATTGCAAGACAGGCCGGGCGGGACGGATGGATATCCGTAATAATTGCAACCATTATTACAATATTCTCTAGCTTTATATGGCTATCATTAGCATCTAAATTTCCCAATGAGACACTGCCCGAATATCTTCCTAAAATATTTGGGCAGCCTATAGGCAAGTTTTTAGGTATATTATATACCTTCTTTTTCATATATAATAATGCTTTAATAAGCAGAGAATTCGGTGCGCTTATGTCTGTGGCCTTTCTTCCTCTTACACCTATAGTTGTATTAATCGCTGCCATATCGATAGTATCCATTTATGCCGCCTTCGAGGATATAGAGGTGATTGCCAGAACTAATGAAACTCTGTTCCCGATTGGTATACTCCTCCTTTTAATTGTAACCTTATTTACGAGCAGATATATGAAGTTCGATAACTTTCTTCCGGTATTAGAAAATGGAATAAAGCCTCCTTCACTTGGTACACTTACTGTTTATTCCTGTATGGGCGAATGCTCTATAATACTGTACTTGTATCCATTCATAAATAATAAAGACAAAGCAAAAAGAGGTATGATGATAACAATAACTCTACTGGGGGTATCATTTTTACTAGGGGCACTGGTTATTGCAATATTTGGCGCTGAGTTTACTGCAGATCTTATGATACCTACGTTAGAAATGGTACAGGTTATCGATTTGGCCAACTTCATACAAAGACTGGATGCAATAATAATGTCAATATGGGTAGGAGGTATATTTATAAAACTAGCATTATACTTCTACCTTGCTGCTCTCACATTAAAATATGTCTTGAATGTCAAGTCATACAAAGCATTTTTAATACCCCTGGCAGGTATAACCATACCCTTGTCTGTACTTTCATTTGAAAATGTCACTGAAGTGGTAATTTTTTTAGAAAAAATACTTCCCTTTTTTTTCTTGACACAGGAAGTATTGTTGCCCTTAATCTTTTTAATTGTTTCCGTCATTAAAAAACCTTATAAGCAGAGAAGATAACTTAACCTCATTGAGATGTTTACCATAAATCAAGCGCTTAACCGGGTAAGTACCTAAAACCGCAACCAACTTATCGATATCGTTATTTTTATATCCATCAAATGTCTTTCGTAAGGTGAGCAGATCACTTTGCTGTTCTTTAAATGGCGTTATTGCTTTTTCATAGTTTAATTTTCCTGCTATTGCCCTGGCAGCTAACGTTCCAGTTGCGGCGGCATTATAAAATCCGAAACCTAGAAACGGATCTAAAAAACCTCCCGAGTTACCTGTAATTAATATGTTATCAAAACTATGTACCTTTAATTTTCCCACGTTTACTTTTTGCTCAAAGTTATATAAAATATCGCAGTCCTTTTCTTTATTAAATAAAAGCCATCGGCGATAATATTCAAGATCACTATCCTTCATATTCGGTATTGTTAAAAATACAGAGGATTTTCTTTTATCTATAGGTATGCGGCAGATATAACCAAATCCTTTATCAAAACTTTCGCACCGTACGCTAAGGGTATCGTCAGACATATTACCCATAACAGCCGAGCCTATTGCCCAAGTATTGGCAATATCTTCCCAAAGATTCATCTGTTTAGATACAGACGCGTCTCCTGTAGCAATAACTACATAATCGTAGCGGTTTTTAATCTTTCCAACGTCCACATTCATATTATAGTTTACCTTAGCTTTTATCCCTTGTGCTAGCTGATTTATCACTGATGTCTCTGA
The DNA here is from genome assembly GCA_002399345.1 of Thermoanaerobacterales bacterium UBA4877. Lineage (GTDB taxonomy): Bacteria > Bacillota > Thermoanaerobacteria > Thermoanaerobacterales > UBA4877 > UBA4877. Next base: position 42,502 of record DHDL01000009.1, on the reverse strand, counting down.
TGCTCCGCGCAAAAAATAATAGCCTAGATTCCCTCCTATAGCTGCTTTCTTATGTGGAGAAAATATTTCAATGTGCCGTATGGCCCCCAGTGGATTAATACCTATATTATATCTCCTTCTTAAAATACTTAATACGTCCATATTATTGTAATAAATATTCAAAGCAGCCATACTACACATATATGGAAGGTCTTTTTTGTCTCGTTTCTCATATATTGTAGGGATAATACCAAATCTGTTAAGTTCTTTTGCACAGGCCAGGCCGGCCACGCCTGCTCCTATAATGGCTACATTCATAAACTACCTCCTGTAATTTAACTTGAAACGATTAAATAATTCTTTTACCAAAAAGGAACCGTTTTTTACAACGTTTAAATCAGTACTGTAAACCAAGCGCCGGAAAAATGGGAAGCCCAAGGCCTTCATAAGCAGATCTATATTCTTATTATCTAATTTGTCCAAAGCCTTTCTAAGCTCCAGCAAGTTCAGATCTTTGTTAACAAGGCCTTTCATATTGTTTTCATAATCCTCACCTTTGCATATAGCTCTAGCCGCATATATTCCGCTAATCAAAGCAAACTCCTGTCCAAAACCGAGAAAAGAATCAAGGCCGCCGGCCGCATTACCTACAAAAAACATGTTTTTATATATCATTGGCTTAACGAACCCGCTTATGTGTTCACATTTAAATGTTTTAACAATTGAATAAGGCAGCTTCACTATTTCCCGGAATTTATCCCAATAATAATCTATCTCATCATTCCCAATATAAGGAACCGCCAATGCCAAGGTGGCTCTCTTATTGCTGTAAGGTGTAAGATAGGCATATCCGCTCTTGGAGTATCTTGTATCCATCCACATTTGAAGGCATGACGGATCAAAGGTTCCTATAACCTCACATCCGTATAACCAAATATCAACAAGCTCCTGCCAGCAGCCCACAGCTTTACTCACACTATTATCACCGGTAGCTATTATCACATAATCATAATCTTTCATGACATCCCTATAATCAACGGCCGTATCAAATTTGACTTTCCCCATCAAATCGCTGTATAACTGGTTTTCTACGCTGGATTTATCCTCTCCCCTGCTCAAAAAATAACCTAAGTATTTTTTCTTAAGCTTCACATTGGCATTGGGACCATGCATATAGATTGAATTAATAGGCCGTATAGGTTTTATGTCAAGCCCAAAATTATTCTTAAGATACTCTAGCGGATCCCCGGCCGGCCGCGACACCACTTCTAGAAGTGCCCCGCAATGATCAAACACCTCGCCGATCATAAATTTCTTTTCAAAGATATCAGGCTGTATACCGTTTTTCTCAAGTTCCAAGGCACATGTCAGGCCTGATAAACCTGCGCCTATAATAGCCACCTTCAATTTCAATTTCCTCCAAATCTTTTTAAAAACTTAAGCCATAGATAAATGACAGTAAAGACCGCTAGCGATCTAAAATAAAACATAAAAACCCACCTCACGCAGCCCTCTTTTTATAATATAAGACAGCCAATAAAGTAAAGGCACCAATATCAACACACAAACTTTTTATATGACTCCAGTTAATGTACACAATTGCCCCTTCCCTTACCCATAAAACTTCTTCCGCCATAAACATAAGTGCCCAGACAACTGTATTTATTACTATCATCAATTTATTTTTTGGTATGTTTTGAACATATAATATACCCAAAGTAAACGCAGGGCCTATTGTAAAAAATAAAGATACGCCGAAAAAATTTACCACCTGAAGATCAATATCATACAGTCCAAGCTTGACAGCCGAAATGTCTACCAACAATTCCATAGCCATTGTAATAAAGCCAAAAGGTAACGTTTCTTTCAGTCTGTTACAGTCTAAAAACACAGCAAACAGAAGCCAACTTAATAAAAAAGGAAAAAACCACGGCATTTATTTTACTTAATCCCCAGAGTGGGAGCCTGCGGTTTATTTTTTATCTTTATGACCTCTTCCCGGATACTGAAATATAATTTTAAGTCATCCTCAATAAAATCCGTTAACATATCTCGTATTAAAGGATTTAAAACATCGAGAATTGCTTCATTATAGAAAGCCTCATTTTTCCTAAGCTGTTTCTGTGTTTCCTCTAACTGATCCAATGTATCAACACTCATATTTGCTTTAGTAACAACCTCGATTTTAAGCTCGTCCCAATACTTTTTTAAAATCACGAGGTGATTTTCTGCGACTTTTTGACATTGATTCAATAATCCTACCAGCTTTTTATCTTTAATATATTTCTTGAATGTTTTCGTTCTTACAATCATTGCATTTTCATGTTCCATTGCTCTTTTCATATACAGACGTAGATTTTCCTGCTCCCCATCTTTGATCTTCATATTATAATCACCCTGTGTTATTATTGTAAAAACAACAGGTTTTTATTAGTGATAATCGTATATTATTAACATTATATATGCTTTTCCTTATTATCGTATAGTGCTCAAACAGATTTAAAGTAACATTATAAACCCAATTGGCTGAGTCCTTAGCATGCACGTCTTTTATGGAGTCATGAACAATATCAATATATTTTAGAATCTCTTCATCAATAATACTCATCAAAAAATCTTCTTTGCTATTATAGTGGGAATAAAATGCTCCTCGGCTGTAACTGCATTTTCTACGATATCTGATACCGTGATAGACAACATACTTTTCTTTTTGATGAGTTCCGCCAATGACTGTTTGAGTGCTTTTTTGGATCTTTGCACACATAATCCTTGCTTGACATATTTATCACCCTATTTCTTCAAAAAATATATATTAAACAAAACGTATATTTGTGCATTATTTATATTTCTATGAACATTGGTGCTGTAAATTACTAAACAAAAGCCTATTAATACTTCGTATAACTTAACTAAAAAAGGAGCATCTCATTTAAACAGTGAGAATGCTCCTTTATACATTCAGCAATTATAAAGTTATTATTTCGCAAGGTCCTTATTTTTTTCAAATATTATTCTGAGACCTTCCATGGTAAGGAGGCTATCTACTTCATTTACTTCCTTGGACTCATCGGATATCAACCGGGCCAGGCCGCCTGTGGCTACAACAAATGCATCCTTTTTTAGCTCTTTCTTCATCTTTCTTACAATGTAATCCGTCAGGCCTGCATACCCGTAAATTATACCGGCTTGCATACCTGTCACCGTATTCCTGGCTATCACAAAATCCGGCTTTTCCAGTTCTATCTTAGGCAATTTTGCTGTCCGCAGGAACAATGCATCCGCGGAAATTCCAATACCGGGAGCTATGGCACCGCCCAAGTATACGGCATCTTCCGTAATGGCGCTAAAATTCGTAGCTGTTCCAAAATCTATAACAATCACCGGCCCGCCATAAATATCGTATGCAGCAACAGCATCAACTATCCTATCGGCACCTAGCTCCTTAGGATTATCATATTTTATATTAAGCCCGGTCTTTATACCCGGTCCGATGATAATAGGCTGTATCCTTAAATATTTAATACACATGCTGAACAATGCATGATTCACCGGGGGCACAACCGAAGATATAATAACTGAGTCAATAGAACCTGAAGATATATCAGACCATTCCAGCATATCATTTATTAGAAGTCCGTATTCATCGGAAGACTTATCCCTGTCGGTAGAAAACCTCCATGAATGAATCAGCTTATTTCCATCAAAAATTCCCATTACAATATTTGTATTACCTATGTCGAATCCCAGCAGCACAAAATCACCCTTTCTTTGATATCTCAGTATATGATGGCAGTCCCATTACACCCTCTGTTGATTTTACGGCATTTATTATTGCCTTTTCAGTTGCTTCGGCAGCAGCCTCGCACAGGGTCATTACATCGTATTTCACGTCACCCGTAGACATCGCAAAAATACAATCGCCATCATAAACCGTATGTACGGGTTTGATAGCCCGAGCATAACCGTCGTGTGCCACCTGAGCCATCTTGTTGGCTTCATCCTTGGTCATAGATGCATTTGTAGCAACCACAGTTAAAGTTGTGTTTTTACCTAAGGGTTTTGAATACGAATTTTGGCTCTTTAAATATTCATAGGTATCCAAAAATCCGTCTTCCTCTCTGGCACCTGCTATAATATTACCATTTTCATACACGTCTCCCAAAGCATTAACAACACTCATGGCACCTATAAACACATCGCTGCCAAGATCTATGGAATAACTGCCGATACCGCTCTTCATTGCCCAGTCCATACCATGTATCTTACCCACGGTGGCGCCTGTTCCGGCTCCCACAGACCCCTGTTCCACCTTACAATCGGAGGAATTTTTGGCGGCCATATATCCCATTTTTTTATCCGGCCTTACACTGGATAAAGCTATATCAAGGTCATATATAACGGCCGCAGGTACTATCGGCACCAATGCTCCTCCGGTATCAAAACCGATATGCTTTTCCTCCAGGTACTGCATAACACCTCCGGTGGCATCAAGTCCGAAAGCACTACCACCTGTAAGTAAAATCCCATATATCTTTTGTACCATATTTGTCGGGCGAAGGAGGTCTGTCTCTCTGGTTCCAGGTGATGAGCCCCTTACATCAACGCCGGCTACAGCACCTTCTTCTGCGATAACTACGGAGCAACCGGTTAATGCCTTATAATCACTGTAGTGTCCTACCTTTATTCCCGGAACATCCGTTATAGTCCCGTTCAAATTTATCCCCTCCCAAAAAAACTAATAACATTATAGCACACAATCTGTATATAGCAATTTATTATATTATCATATTTAAAAGTTGAAATAAGGCTCCTACTTCAATATATAGTGATTGTTATCATAAAATATAATATTTAATAGGAGGGTAATAGGTGAATTATAGTAATTTATACTCCCAATTATTTTTGTAGTATAAAAAATAAATGATTCCAACAAATAAAGCGGAGGCATTAGCACCCCCGCTTCACGTGTAAACCTCATATAATGAGGCCCCTCGGCTTTATTCTTCTTCCTGTCCTTCGTCTTCCGGCTGTTCTTCTTCCTCTTCTTCTCCTGTTCCTTCTAATTCTTCATCTGTAACCTTGGAGTAAATTATACTTAATATTACCTCATCTGGGTCTACCTTTGTTTCAACGCTGTCCGGCAGTTTGATATCCTTGACGAATATGGTATCACCGATATTCATATTGGAGACATCAAGCTCTATATCACCGGGTATATCGTTAATAAACCCAACCAAAGGAAGCTCTCTCATCTGATGCTGCACAATGCCGCCTTTGTTTTCGATAAAACCTGCACCCTTTATCGTTACCGGAACTTTTCTTTCCAACTTTTCAGTAAGCGATACCTCTTGAAAATCCATATGCAGTATATTTCCCGTTACAGGATCTTTTTGAATCTCCTTTAATATCGCTGAAAAGGTTGAACCATTAATGATAACATTGTATACGGCACTTGTCCCATGTCTCATCAGTATTCTATTTGTATCCTTACCGCTCAGGCAAATAGGAGTACTCTTTATATTTTTACCATATAGTATGGCAGGTATTTTATCTTCCGCCCTGAGCTTCAAGTTTTGATTCTTACCAGGTTCTCTGGCATATACGTTAATATCGACAGCCATATATATCCCTCCTCATATTTCTGCATATCTCATTATAGCACTCTTCATATTATCACGACAAATAATATTATACCTTGTAACTGCCGTCATGTCTACAACTTATATTATATTATGTTACCGTTGACTCAACATTATAACTTTGTAATAATAAACCTTTCCAAGAATCGGGAAGGTTTCAGTTAACAGCAGTGACGGCACTGCCGGCGGGGTTAAACCAAAGAGCTTTATAATTCTCCCAACCCGGTGGTAGTAAAAACACGCTTATCCTGAATCTCTTTGGATGCCTCCATCAGCGGCAGATGCATGATACTTTTGTCTTCGGCTATGCCATCATCGCATATTATTACTCCTCCGTCCTTTAGATCGGATTTATGCAGATTTATCGTATCTTCATTTAAAGCGAATATAATATCCAGACGCTGGCTGTATGTATACACAGGCTTATCAGAAAACCTGATCTGATTGAAGTTATGCCCTCCTCTTATTCGGGACATATAGTCATTATTTGTAAAACCATAAAAACCGCAGCGTTTTAATGCCTTCTCCAGAAGACCGCTTAAGGTATCCATGCCCTGCCCAGCTTCACGTCAATTAAAATATTATATTCCATTTCCAGACCCCATTTAAAAATGTTTTCATCTAATAACTATTATTAATTTATTATAGCATATCCTAAACTAATAAAAAAGCCTTTATATTTAATCATTTGATGTTTGCTTTTTGATATACTTTCAATATATAATAATCATATAAACTTCAAGGGAGGAAAGGTATGAGACGCAGATTTTACAGGATTCTAAATCTGTTTATACATATTATTTGGCAACTTCAGGTTGCTCAATGGAGGGGATGGCTTAAGGACAGTACTCACAAGGATGACCTTTTGAAACTTATGATGAGGCTTTCAAAACTATACAAAAATACCGCTGTAGAGCTGGGAGGACTGCTTATAAAGTTCGGACAGTTTTTTGGTTCGCGAATAGACATACTGCCTGAAGAAGTTATACAGGAAATGTCTCAACTTCAGGATAGAATTCCGCCTGTGGACTATAACACTATTAAGAAAACTGTTGAAAATGAATTTAAAAAACCCATTAGCGAGGTTTATACATACTTCTCACGGGATACCATTGGCTCCGCTTCGCTCGCCCAGGTGCACATGGCAAAGCTTCCTGACGGAAGGGATGTCGCTGTAAAGGTGCTACGGCCAGGTATAGAGGAAATAATATCTACCGACCTCAAGGCTTTACGCAGGGTATTTGATATAATGAAGCACATCAGCTGGATATCCAATGATGTAGATCTTGACGGTCTCTATACTGAATTCTACCAGACATTGAAAAACGAGATGGATTATAAAACAGAGCTCAAAAATGCCGAGACCATTAAAGAAAATCTGTCGGATTTTGAAGATTTCTATATACCGGAATATTATCATGAATACTGTGCCCGTCGTGTACTTACCATGGAATATGTCAGCGGAGTCAAGATAACCGACGAAAAGGGCCTGGCCTCCATAAACTGCGATAAGAAAAAAATAAGCAGGGTACTTATAGATGTATTCTTTCATCAGATTATTGAGAATGGATTCTATCATGCCGACCCGCACCCAGGTAATATATTTGTCTTAAAAGACGGCAGGGTGGCACTGATAGACTTCGGCATGGTAGCCAGTATAACCCCGAAAAATATGAGAAATATACGCAAGCTTGTCTTATCCATTGTATTTCGTGAAACAGACCAGCTCTTAGAAGCTCTTGACGATATGGGTTTTATTAAACCCGGTGCTGATAAAAAGAGACTCAACTCCGCCTTGGAGTATATTGTTGACAAGTACTGGTCCAGGTCTACACTTTCCGAACTGGATGATGAATTCTTGCGTGCCATGGCAGCAGAGAGCGAGCAGTTTATATACGAGCAGTCGCTGCAGCTTCCTTCTAATTTTGCTTTTTTAGGCAAAACGGTTATAACTCTCTTTGGAATATGTACGGCCCTTGATAAAAGCCTTAATTATGGCGTTCTGACCAACGAATTTGCTCAGAAGATAATTAAAAGCTGGGTTTCACGTTTACCTAGTGAGTTATCGAGAATGAGCCGTAAAATGTTTACAGATCTTATAGAGCTCCCCAATATATTTGACAGCAGCATAAAAATGCTAAAGGGAGGAAGTTTTAATGTTAGCTCAAGTTTACCTGATATGGACAGCCTATTAGCCGAAGAAAAAAAGAGGACAAGAAAGCTTATGCTCTCAGTATATTCATGCAGCTCTGGGCTGATATCCGTCTTTCTTTTGCTATCCGGTTTTAAAATATACGGGATATGTGGTTTTATAGTAACAGGGATATTATTTATAGCATCCCTTATATAAAATTAATTATAGTGCCGAAAGCTTGTACCCGGCACTATAATTTATACACTTATATCAGATTGATCAATTGTTCTTTACTTAATAGTACTCTTCTCCATTTTCCAATCTCCTCAGGTAAAATAAATCCTATCTTTCCTTGATCATTCTTCTTATCATAGATAGTAAGGTCTACCGTTTCCTTATTTATGGGATAATCCGTGTTTAAATCCATTCTATCTGTCATGTCTTGTATAGCCAAGAAATGCGGTTTGCTCAAAATACCCAGCCTGTATGAAATCGCGGATTCATTATATAAGCCTGCCGCCACGGCCAGGCCATGGCTTACGCCATATTGTATTTCAATAGCATGTCCTATGGTGTGACCCATGTTAAGACACGCTCTCATACCTCTATCTAATCTGTCCTTGGCCACAATCCCGGCTTTTATTTTTAAGCAGCGTGCTATCATATCTTCCAATACATTATAATCCGCTTCATGAACCCTTAGTAAATTATCGTTGAGCCAATCATAAAATTCCTTGCTTAATACGGCATACTTAACGACTTCACCCATGGCGGAACATATATCCCTTTGAGGCAAGGTCTTAAGAAAACTCATGCATATATAAACTTTCTTGGGATCGTAAAAAGTACCTACCTGGTTTTTAACACCGCCAAAATCGATTGCCGTCTTGCCGCCTATACAACTGTCTACCATAGACAACAGCGTTGTAGGTACGTTTATAAAACCGATACCCCTTTTAAAGGTAGACGCCGCAAAACCTGCAGCATCACCTGTCGCTCCGCCTCCAACGGCAATGATGCAGCCGGACCTGTCTATATCCTCCTCAATGCATGCATCATATAATTCCGTAATAACGGACATATCCTTTGCCTTCTCACCCGGGCCAACCACAACCTTCTTTCCGGGAATACCTCTCCCATATATATCATATATACTCTTGTCAATCACATAAAGGCTACCCACCTCATCATCGAACAAGCTAAAATCAAATGTTTTATTTAAAAATATATCATATCCCAAGCTTGTACTCAATTTATTCATTTTGTATAATCCCCTAATACCGTATACTTAAAATAATAGCCGGGCCAAGCCCGGCTTTAATCACAATCCAATATCTTAATCACATTCCCCTTGTTATCAAGAAACCTTATCTTATTTAAGTCTTCCGCCGGTTTAATAACCCTGATATCGTATGGGTAAGTAATAGCCTGTATTACCATATCTCCAGGCTGCGGAGAATGCTCCAAAGTAAAAACATCGGTGCTGCCGTCTTCGGAGCTTCGTGCATTGTATATCTTTATGCTATATCCACCGGTGGGCCTTTGTCCTGTAGCCGCAATAAGGTAGTAAGCGCCGCCTGACTTCACAGCCCTATACCCTCCACTTTTTTTTATCTCTTCCAAAGACTTTATCACAACATCTGGTACATCATTCAAATTTACCGCCTCCAAATCAGCATTTTTGATGAAACACCTGTCTGTGAATCACATACCATCAGTTGTACATATCTATCCCTAATTTATTATATTCGCATCTATCCAAATGAGTTATATATTTAAAACTGTTTCTGCAATCCTTGATGCAAACTCATCTACCTTACTCATATCTTCCTCTGTCGGTGAGAATTTAAATCTTATACCGGGCTGTACCACATTCATTTTACGAGATTTCAGCATATCCTCCATCATATTAAGCGCCTCTCCACTCCAGCCGTAGGATCCGAAAGCAGCCCCCACCTTTCCCTTTGCCTTTAAAGGATTCATATTGACAAGCACATTCCATATAGGCTCTACAACATCGCCGGCAATAGTCGGAGAACCCACCACTATACCGGCCGATTGTTGCAGGTTTGTATCAATATCCTCTTTTGAAACATCGGCTGCATCGATGGTATATGCATTCAGTCCCTTTTCTCTTAAAACGCAGGCTATCCTCTCAGCTATTTTTTTAGTATTGCCATATGCCGATGCATAATATACCGAAACCTTTCTGCTGTCATACTCTGGCTCTTTTGCCCATTTCTCATACAAAGCTATGTTCGCAGAAGGATTATCCCTCAGGATTGGACCGTGTCCGGGACAAATCATATCAAAATCCGGGTCCAGTTTCCTTACTTTATTTATGGCATCAATAACCTTTGGTTTAAAAGGACTGATTATCGAATTAAAATAAACCCAAATGGCATCTGTAATATCGCCTACCTCATCATTAAATATTCTATCACCTTCCGGGCAGTAATGACTGCCAAAGGCATCACACGTAAATAAAATCTTATCATGTGCGTCATAGGACATCATTGTATCCGGCCAATGCACAAAAGGCGTAGATATAAACCTGAGTTTCCTGTCGCCTAAATCAAGTTCATTTCCGTCCATAGCCGTTATCGACTGAAAATCTCTGTTTAAAATTTCCTTAAGATTATTAAGTGCCGCCCTTGTTGCCACCACCTTGGCATTAGGCGCTATATCCAGAAGTTTTCCCACAGTCCACGAATGGTCAGGTTCGGAATGGTCCAAGACAATGTATTCAATCTTAGACGGATCAATCAAGGTTTTAATATTATTAAGATATTCCTCATGAAAACCCTGTTTGACCGTTCCTACAACCACAGGCTTCTCAGCCATTATAAGATATGAATTATAGGTTGTCCCCCATGGTGTATCATATACTATGTCAAATTTACGCAGATTAGGATCTTTAACACCCACAGAATAAATCCCGTCTTTTACTTTTCTTATGGACATTATTAAATACCTCCCTTGTTTATATTTAACAAAAGTACATATTTTATAATAAAATCATATACCGCTCTTTATGATATCATATACCTTCCGGTTGTGTCTTTTGAGGTTAATAGCTTTTTCACCATTGGTTAAGGCCATGGTTGTAAAACCTTTGGCAAGTACATCGTCCTCACCTTCCCTGAGCACGTTATACTCAAACTTTATCCTCACACCGGTAAATTTACTGACCCAGGTTTTTATCGTAATAACATCATCGTAGTTTACCGAATGTATATATTTGCAGTAGGACTCTACCACAGGAAGGTATATTCCCATATCCTCCATATCCCTGCATGACAATCCGAGCTTGCGAAGCCATTCCGTCCGCGCAACCTCAAAATATCTATAATAATTGCCGTAATAAATAACTCCCATTTGATCGGTTTCTTCGTATCTTGTCCTTATTTTGCAATTATTTACAAACAAGTAATATCATCTCCTGTTAATATAATAACTATAAACCATATAAATATCAATCAAAGTTGATTATCTAAAAACCTTTTTAAATTATCGAACCCGTTTTTAGGATTATTAGCAGCTGTTATATTCTCATTTTTTACATCTAAAAGCTCTGTGCGGACTATTTCTACATCTTTTGGAGCCGAAATCCCTATACTCACCTTATCATCATCCACATCCATCACACTTATTGTAATATTATCCCCGATCTTGATGCTTTGGCCCTTTTTCCTTGTAAGTACGAGCATATTATATTATCTCCTTAACTATCTTTATTCCGTTGGCTTTAAGGTGATATAGAAAAAGGGGATTTATAAGATCGGCAGCATGCTCATACGAGTCAAACGTATCCACGCAGTTATAGGGTATAATGATATCAATCTTGGCATTGCTGCTGTTCAAAAACATCTTTAATGTGACGGCGGTCTGATAAATACACAGGTCCGTACAGTTTCCTGTAATTATAAAGCACTGGGTTCCATTTTTTATAAGCTGTTTGACGTATGTATTAAAGTCTGGATTAGTAAAGGCATTGAGTGAATTTTTTGTAAAAATCGCTGCTCCGCGGGTAAATACCTTAAGGCTATCTACTATTTCACACTCCTTAGTTCCCTTTATGGCATGAGGTGGAAAGTCATCAAACTCTGCTGAGTTTTTGGTATGGCAATCATTTAAAAAAGCTATATTTTTGGCTCCTTCAGACAATATATTTTTGGTAAGATCAAATATGGGCATTTCCAAATTACGAATCCTAGGGCTGGATAATGCCCCCGACCTGCAAAATCCATTTATCATATCAACTATCAGCAGAGAAACAGCATAAGGTCCCTTATATTTCTGCTTTAACATAGTGCTTTCCATCGGTTTCAATCCGCCGGTGAATTGATATATACGGCGTACAAAACCTTCGCATTCCTTATAGCGTTCCCTTTCAATGCTGTAATTCTCCAGATCTTTTTTGAGGTGATGCTTGATTTCATAGTCGTCAGTATCATCCAATACAACCTGGGCAGCCTTACAATTATCGCTGTTTATCACTACAGGCGCTTTAAGATTGCACGAGATTTCCTCAATATTATCCGGTATAACGACGATGTTATAGATAAGTAACGACGTTGATTCCTTTGCATCCAGCCATTTGAGTTCGTCTGCAGGAATCTCCGGCCGGTAATACGGGATAACATCGGCTCCTTCTATTATGACAAAGGCCAGGCCGGGCTCATCAACGGACTGCAGCCACATAAAGGGTTCATTGTCTTCCTTACCGACAATTATGTATCTCTTCAATCCCTCAAAACCGAGTATATCTTTTTGAAAATATATTACTTCATTATCGTCGTATTCAATAGAGCCAAAATTTCTTGTCTCTAAAAGCATAAGCTTCCCCCCCATTGTAAAATCCTTTATATAATTTTAACATTCCAATTTAAAAAAGTGAATAAAAAAAAGGCATATTAAATGCCCTTTAAAAATCATAGCAGAAAATCTACAAGTGATGGCTGAATGATCCTAGCTCCCACATTAAGTGAGGAGGTGTATACATTCACCGCATTCGAAATGTCCATGATTGTTTTCGCAATATCGGCATCCTCGGCATTGGCAAGCAGATTGGTGAAGTTGATCTTGTCATCCGCAAGCCTGTTTTTAGTAAGCTCCACCCGGTTAGACCGTGCACCAGTATCCGCCCTTACCGCTAAAATATTGTCTATATGCTTATCCAAATCTTCTATATATGAGGAGACTTTCTCTACGCTGCCATCTTCCAGGCTTGCCGCAATATCGTCAAACAGCTTAAAGATATTGTCTCCGCTTTTTGTATCCCCGAATATCTTATCACCCGTAACATTTATGGTTACCTGATCATCCGCCCCCACGTTAAATTTGATCTCCCAGGGGCCATCTGACTCTGAGTTTGATCCGTTATAGGTCACGCCGCCGTTCGGGCCGTTTCCCTCATCCAGCGTATATGCCTCGGTCGTTGTTTTTGTTCCTCCAAATATGTATCTGTCCGAATACCTTGTGTTGCCTACGTTTACAAGCTGCTTTTTTAGCTGATTTATCTCGCTGACTATATCCTTGGTCTCCGTCGGGCTGTTTGATCCCTCTACAAGAAGTTCTCTTACCCTGGCAAGCACGTCGTTCACATTTTTTATAGCCGTATCGGTTAGATTGAGCCAGGAATCGGCGTCGTCCACATTCTTCTTATACTGGGCAATGGATGACACGTCTTTATTAAGCTTCATGACAGTCACGGTACCGACTGGATCATCGGAAGGATAACGAATGAGCTTGCCGGATGCGAGTATCTGCTGCAGGTTATCCAACCGCTGAGTATTTTTGCTGAAATTGAGCAGGAAATTATTTATCATCATGTTATTAGTGACACGCATTTTTTCTACCTCCCCACTACGCCCATTTTATTTACTATGGTGTCTATCATCTCATCTATGGCCGTTATCATTCTTGCTGCAGCATTATAAGAATGCTGATATTTTATCATATCCGTCATCTCTTCGTCCATTGATACACCTGATATGGATTGTCTATTATTATCTATATACATCTTGAGTACACCCTGATTGGTTGTCATCCTTTGAGCCTGCTGTGCATCAACACCAAGGTTGGAAACTAGCGACCTGGTAAAGTCCTCAAACGTACCCTCGCCAAATACAGAGGTATCCCCCCTGAGCCCTATAATGGCAAGAATGTTTGCATTATCACCCGGCAGCCCGTCTTTAGTGGAAGAGGCCGCTATCTTGTTAAGATCGTCTTTTATATCGTCCGAAATATCCATATCACCGGCATTTAAATAGACACCTGAGGACGTGCTTTTAAAAAAGTCCACACCTTTAGTACCGTCCAGTCCAAAACCGGCCCTATGCTGCTCATTTATCTTATCTACGAATGTTTTCGCAAAATTATCCCATTCATCTATATAAAATTTGACTCCCTTATATTCCGGGTCGCCGCTGCCGTCCCTGGCATCCAGCATGCCCTTGATCCTGCCCGATTTTAAATCCACCGCCTTACCGGTTATCTTCCATACGGGAGAAACCATGCTGTCCTCGGGGTTAGCTTTGGCCTCTATCTCATAGAAATTGGTATGGTCGACCAAGGCCTGGCCTGCTATGTCAACCCGGAGTCTCCCCCTGCTGTCCTCATAGCTTGTTGTGTATGCCAATTCGGAAAGCTTGTCCAAAAGCATGTTTCTTTCATCCCTTAAATCATTGGCCTTATCACCATTTAATTCAAATTTATATATCTGATCATTTAAGTCCGCAATCCTTTTAGCATAGGAGTTTACCTCATCTATCCTTGTGACTACATCCTGATTTATTTCCTCTCTTTTAGCTACAAGCTTGTCATATGTAGTCCTTATAGTCTGTGCCACAGCTACTCCTCTCTCTCTTACCGTAGCTCGGGTAGACAGGCTTTCCGGAGATTTAGACAATTCCTCCCAAGAATCAAAAAACTGTTTTAGTACGGTTGCAATACCTGAATCGGAGGGTTCATTGAATATCGCCTCAATACTGTCTAAAACCTGTGTCTTGGCATCCCACTCACCATAAACACCATTTTCGCCTCGAAACTGTGCATCCAAAAAGATATTCCTTATCTGATTTACGCCAGTTATGTCAACTCCAGACCCAACCCTTCCCTGTCCATACATGCCACTTGTCGGCAGAGGCGGCAGAGCAGCAAGATCAACCCTTTGCCTAGTATATCCCGGCGTATTGGCATTGGCCACATTGTGCGAAACTATATCCAGGGCTCTTTGAGCGGCAAAAAGACCGGTCTTGGTTATCTCAAATCCAAAAAATGTTGATGACATCATGAACACCTCATTGCTAAATTTTCTTATCAAATATTGACGATGAATTTTTCTCTATTCCTTTTTTCTCATATGTGGTATCGTCAAAAGTCAAAGCATCACCTAATAAATTCATGGAAAACTCGACATACTGCAAAGCCTGCTCGATCAACACCTGATTGTGTTCGTTGGCCTCTTCTACATTTTCAAGGAGCTTACGGAATTTGTCTTGAAAAACCGATAGTTTCTCTCTATCATCAGTGTTTATCAAGCATTTTTGTATGTCTTCCATACTATTTATTGAATGACCATCAAGCCAGCATTCTCTTTCATTTTCCAGCTTTGAGACCGCAGATATACACGACTGCTCCGCACTGACTATCTCATCTAATACATCTACCTTACCTTGGATAAGAATCTCCTTTTTTTTAAGCGCCAAATCATTCAGATCCCGATATACATCATATTCCTTTTCCAGTATGGAAAGCAGCCCTTTGATATTCATCGGTTATCATCCCTTTTAATACCCATGGAAATGAAAACGTCATCTAACATCTTCTGGGCCACATCGTCCGTGGGCACATTATAGGTATGATTTTTTAGAGAAGACTTTATTTCCTCTATCTTAGGTTCAGGTGGTAACTTTACTTTTTTAGCATCCTCCACTTTTTTGTACAGGCTGCCTATCTCCAATTTATCCGGACTATAGGCCGGTTTTGGCCTGGCCTTGATTGTGTTATGATACGCAGTAAAGGCCTGTTTTAAATTTACATCGCTGATTTTCATACTATACCCCATCCCTTAATTTAACTTTCATAAATATATATCGGCAGGTTTTTTATTTATTTAATGTCTCTTTATTCTATCCTGTATATGGAACTTTTCATTCTTTTTTACTCTTTGTTCATTTTCAGGTTCTATCTTAAGCCGGTCATTTATGACCTTAAGACACCTGCTGCAAAATCGTCCCGAGCTTATGGGCCTGCCACATCTTTCACATTTTAACTGGATACCGGAATTATTATCGGCTAACTCCAGCTTGCAAGAGTGGCCGAATACACTCTGCGCAGAAAATATTCCGTACACATTTTCCACAATTCAAGATATTGTACTAAATAGCTATATATTTGCAATATAACCTATATATCGGGATAGTGTCAAGTTATTATATTTTGAAGTAAAATAGTATTAACTCAATTGGACTTGTAACTTTCATTAATGCAGTTTCTTGATATCCACTTTAGATTACTTGGCATAAAAAATACTCTTCCCCAGCAATATTTGGTATAATGCTAGCCCAAGTACTGCCAAGAAAGAGTATCATGCGTAATTTTAATAGTCAGCCAAACTATTATTGATTTTTTTCTTATAATTATCTTGCGTTTACAACCTCGTCTGGTATCTCTCCCCTAATTATCTTTTCTGCATCTTTAACTATCTTTTCGCCCATACCATATAAGCTCTCATATGTATATGCGCCTATATGGGGAGTGATCAATACATTATCATATGATAACAGTGGATGATCTTTATCAATGGGTTCACCTTCCACTGCATCCATAGCAAGTTCTCCTATTATTTCATCATCTAGGGCTTTTATCAAAGAGTCGGGATTGATAAGCTCTCCTCTTGCTGTATCAATAAGAATTACTCCCTTTTTCATTAGAGAAAATTCTTTATCCGTCAGCATATGGTAACTTTGTGCAGTTACAGATGCATTCAAAGAAATAATATCCGCCGTTTTGAGTAGCTTTTCTAGAGATACAGGTTCTGCTCCGCCTTTTTTAATATCCTCAGGGGACCGGTTTAAATCATATGCTATAAGTCTTGCATTGAATCCATTCTTTATTATTTGTCCGACCCTGCTGCCAATATTTCCAAAGCCAATTATTCCAACAGTCTTGCCTTTTACCTCATAACCTACAAATTTGGCTCTTTCTGTCCATTCTCCCTCTTTAACTTTTATTGATGCAGATCTTATCTTTCTTATAACATCCATGAGAAGGGCTACAGTACTCTCTGCCACGGCTTCTCTTTCTACATAGCTGGGTACCCTTGTAACGCAGACCCCTTTTTCAGCTGCAGCTTTTACATCTATATTATTATACCCTATACCATGGCGTGCAATTAAAAGAGTCTTATCCTTATATTCAAAAAACGCTTTATCATACATGGGAGTGGCGCTTGTGATAATTATAGAATATCCTAAAAGTTCCTCCGCCAGCTCTTTTCCTTTCATATCTGCTGGAAAGTCGAATCTGTCTACTTCTCCCAATGCCTTTAATCTGTTAAGATGCTCGGGAAAGATCCTGCCCAAACTGCTTGAATTTACAATAGCAATTTTTATGTCCAAATAGAACTTCCCCCTCAGTATTATTTATGAACTTCTTTAAATACATTGACAAACGCCGCTGCTCTTTTTGTTATTTCATCGAAATTGCCTTCTTCAACAAGTTTCTTATTGACAAGTTCTCCGCCTATTCCCGCAGCGCATGCTCCAGCTTTTATGAAATCGGCATAATTATCAATGTTTACCGCTCCTACAGCTATCATATCTATCTGAGATAAGGGTCCTTTTATTTGCTTTATATATTTGGGACCCAATATACCCGCAGGAAAAACTTTTACGATCTGAGCACCATTTTCCCATGCTGTCAAGGCCTCCGTAGGAGTTGAAATACCTGGAACAGCTAATACGCTATACCTGTTGCATGTTTTCATAACTTCTATATTCAAAGTAGGCGACAATATAAATGACGCTCCTGAAAGTATCGCAATTCTTGCAGTGGCCGGGTCTAAGACCGTTCCGGCTCCAATCAACATTTCATTGCTATATTTTTTTATGAGTTCTTCTATCATTCCTGCGGCACCCGGCGTATTGAATGCAACCTCGATCGTTTTTACTCCGCCTTTTAAAAGAGCATCCGCAATTTTACATAACGAATCGGCAGACGTGCCTCTTACTATAGCACAAACTCCCTGTTCCCGTATTTCATTTAATACCTGATAGTCTTTCATAAAGTTACCCCCCAATAGAATATTTTTAACGGTTGTCTGTCAAAAGCATTGAATTATAATTATTACCATTCAGCAACGGTCCCATCATAATTCTTCCATTTAGGATTTGTCCAATGTAAACCTTCGCGGTTTATCTTCTCGACAAGTTCCTCATCTATATCAATACCAAGCCCCGGGCCAGTCGGTATATTGACAAAACCATCTTCATACTTAAATATTTCTTTGTTTTTAACAAAATCGAGCAAATCGAAACCTTGATTATAATGTATTCCAAGACTTTGTTCCTGTATAAACACATTGGGTGTGCAGACATCGAGCTGCAGCGTAGCGGCAAGAGCAACAGGCCCATATGGAGCATGTGGAGCCACGGCTACATCAAATGCCTCTGCCATAGAAGCTATCTTTTTACCTTCAAGAATCCCGCCTGTTAACGCCAGATCAGGCTGAATTATGTCAACGACGCCGCTTTTTAAGACATCTTTAAAACCCCATCTTGTATATAGCCTTTCACCTGTTGCAATTGGAATCGACGTGTGCGAAGCAATTTCTATCAATGCATCATTGTTTTCCGGGAGCACGGGCTCCTCAATAAACATTGGCCTGTATCTTTCCAATTCCTTAGCCAGTACTTTTGCCATTGCCTTATGAACACGTCCATGGAAATCGATCCCTATTTCCAGATCATATCCTGCTGCCTTTCTTATCGAGTCAACTCTCTCAAGCACCGCATCTATCTTTTTATATGAATCTATATAATGAAGTTCTTCAGTAGCATTCATTTTCACTGCCTTGAACCCCATGTTTTTTCTCTTTAAAGCTTCATTAGCAACATCTGACGGCCTATCCCCTCCTATCCAAGAATAAACCAGTATGTTTTTCCTTGCCTTCCCACCAAGAAATTCATATACCGGCATATTATAATATTTGCCCTTGATGTCCCATAATGCCATTTCAATTCCAGATAAAATGGTCATATTAATGGGACCACCTCTAAAAAATGACCGGTAAAGTACCTGCCATATATCTTCAATTTGCGTTGGATCCTTGCCAATCAGGTAATCGCCAATCTCCATAGCACCCGTTGCTACTGTTTCCGTTCTAGTACCAGATATAAGTTCTCCCCATCCGGATATTCCTTGATCAGTATTTATTTTTATGAATATCCATCTTGGTTTCACTTTATAAATTTGCAAAGATGTGACCTTCATTTTTTGTATCCCTCCTTTATGTACCAAAATAGCACTTACTTGTTTTTACACGTTTCTTATTATAGGTAACACCATACCTCTTGATTTCTATATATACATATATCTGAAAATCCATAGGATTCAGCCTTTGTGTATTTTCCATTACATACATCTAGCAGTTCATGAAAAATCATATCTCCACACTCGTTGATGCTTCTTTTGCCGGTTAAAGCATCCGAAATATCCAGATCCATATTATCAAACATTTTTTCATAAGTCTGTTTATTGCCGGTTATCTTAATTACAGGCATTAAAGGATTCCCAATAGGGCTACCCCTTCCGGTTGTAAATATGCATATTTGAGCTCCTCCGGCTGTCATACCGGTAATCGATTCAATATCATAACCTGGAGTGTCCATTATTACTAAGCCTTTAGATTTAGGGATATCACCATAGCATACAACTTCATTGATGGTACTTGAGCCACCCTTACTGATTCCACCCAAGGCCTTCTCTTCTAAGGTACTTAAGCCTCCTTTCATATTCCCTGGAGTAGGATTAGCTCCTTTAACATCAATCCCTAGTTTGTGAAACTCCAGTTCCAAATCTTTAACAATTTTTAATATATCTTTCCCCACAGTGTCATCCTTCGCTCTCCTTGCTAGTATGTGTTCAGTACCAATAAGTTCGGTGGTTTCTCCTAAAATAACCGTACCACCCATATTTATCAGAGTGTCACTACAACAACCTAAGGCTGGGTTGGCAGAGATACCAGATGTAGCATCCGACCCGCCACAGTTGGTTGCCAGGACAATATTGGATATATCAACCTCTTCTCTTTTCACCTTTGACATATCTTCAACCATTTTTCCGGCTAGCTTAACACCTTTTTCTGTTGCCTTTAATGTACCGCCCTCGTCCTGTATCGTTATTACATCAATCGGTTTATTACTTCTTTCCTTTATTTCTTCATATAGTTTATAAGGTTGAGTTGTTTCACATCCTAATCCAACAATTATGGTCCCAAATACATTAGGATTTAGTGACAAACCAATAAGTGTCCTTCGCATAATTTCTATACCCTTTCCGATCTGGCCGCAGCCTTTTGGATTAGGTATATTTACTGTACCCCGCACCTGCTGGGATATCAGTCTGGCGGTTTCATTAGCACATCCTGCGGTTGATAAAATTATTACTTTATTTCTTATTCCATATTTGCCATCTGGTCTTTTATACGCTTTGACTTTCATTTCCTACCATCACACTTTCAATATTATCTATATGGACATGTTGGCCAACTCTTATAGAACATACAGCTTTCCCTATAATCTCGCCATATTTATAAACTATATCTCCATCCTGTATAGGCTTTATTGCAATTTTATGGTATGTTTCTATATCCTCCAGTGCAGTAACTTCAACTACTATTTCTTTATTAAAAACAACTTGAACCCTTTCACCATTTCTAATCTGCGCCAAAACTATTGCAACATTATCTTTCTCGTTCATTAAAATAGCCTGTTTCAAATCAGCCATGCAAATTCCCCTCAATCATATTTTAAATTTGCTTATCTCAGCACAACAAGATTTGGAGGAGTTTGTCCATTTAAAACAGCAATAACATTATCAACAGCGGTATCACCCATACGTTTATTCGACTCAACGGTTGTTCCACCAATATGCGGTGATAATAAAACATTGGGCAGGTCAAATAGTGCTAAATGTGTCGGTGGTTCAGAATCGTACACATCGGTAGCATAGCCTCTTAATGTTCCATCCGTTAATGCCTTATAGAGGGCATCATAGTCGATGAGTTTCCTTCTAGCCGTATCTACCAGGATAGTATCTTTTTTCATTATTTTAAACTTATCTGCGTCGATTATATTCTCCGTACCACTTGTTAGTGGTAAATGTAAACTAATAAAATCAGACTTCGAAAGAAGCTCATCCAGTGGAACATACTTTACTCCAACGGCTAATGCCGCAGAATTCTCTTTAATATCATATCCTAAAATATTCATATCAAAGCCTGAAGCTCTTTTTGCCAGTGCAACTCCAATCGCCCCAAGCCCAACAATGCCCATTGTCTTTTGGTATAGACTTTTACCTGTGGGTTTTATCCATTTGCCTTCTTTAGTATCACGGTTTGCTTGATATAATCCCCGTGCCAGCATAAGTATAAATCCCAAAGCCAGATCGGCAACCTCCTGGCTATTTGTACCGGGTGCATTTGTAACTGTTATGCCCATGCTATTAGCCGCTTTAAC
The DNA here is from genome assembly GCA_002399345.1 of Thermoanaerobacterales bacterium UBA4877. GTDB lineage: Bacteria > Bacillota > Thermoanaerobacteria > Thermoanaerobacterales > UBA4877 > UBA4877. The sequence goes on along the minus strand of DHDL01000009.1, from coordinate 21,005 downwards.
ATCAATACTATCTATTCCTACACCGTGTTTTGCGATAACTTTAAGATTTTCACACTTCTTTATAACATCGCCTGAAATTTTATCATTTCCAAGAATTATTGCATCTGCATCATGAGCATACTCCACCAATTCATCACCGGTAAAAGGTCTCCCAAAAGGATTGGTTATAACATCACACCCTGCCTGTTGAAGACGCTCAAGAGGTTCTTTATTAACTTTTCCAAATGTAACAGCCGTTGCAACAACCTTCCACTTTTTCATTTAAGCAACTCCTTTTTGATTAACAACTATGTTTCATATAACTTTTAGATAATAAGCCGCCTTTTAAAACAGGCGGCTTATTATCTAATATTACTGTATATTTATTTGCACACCAGTTTCTCTAGTAATGTAAGTATTTCTATTACTTTATCAGATGGACTATTTTATACGGCATCTTCTTTTATATGTTTGGTTTGCGAATCATTATCAATATATCCAAAAGCCTTATACCATGTCTTTGGATGCTTTTTAAATGAGTATAACATTATAAATATGCATGCGAATGCAACTGCAATTCCTATAGGTGATTGCCCCAAAAAGGTAAAAATACTATGGATAGGTCTCATATCAGCACCAACAGTTGCTGATCCTGTATTAGGAAGTGCAACCCCAATAGTTTTTACTGTGTGAGAAAAAAGTGGTGCAAAATAGCTGCCACCATATAATGTAAGGGCGACACCAATAACATCAGTAATATATGAACAAATAATATTTCCCCCCATAATTGCCACTGCAGCTGAGGCCAGGAAAAATGGTGTAACTCCTAAATCCGCCAACAAAATAAATTTGTTGCCGGGTAAGAAGAAAATAAGGGGAACAGTGGTTATCATAGTTAAAAGACCTGTTGTAAGAACGTCCGGGTTTCCTATTGTAAGTGCACCATCCATGCCAAAACTAATTTTCCTCTTAACAGCTTTCTTGGAGAGTATATCCCTCACCCTATCACTGAGAGCCGCAAAACCTTCCAAAAGGGCTGCCGTCGCTTTGGGATACAAGTATATAAAAGCACCTGTACCAATACCCAATGATAATATTCCGGACCATGTTGACATTAATCCTAATTTGTCCTTCCACGCAATAATCCCTATAACTACTGCGATAATAAATCCAACCACTACTGAATCTCCCAAAATGCCGAATTTCTTTCTTATCGTTTTAGAATCAACCTTTATCCTCATTAATCCAATCTTCTCAAATATCCATCTCAGAGGAACAGCTATTATTGCCAAGCTCTGAGCACTTGCATGCGGAAAAGCTATTCCCGGTAAATTAAAGAATTTCTGCATAGTAGGAGCTGTCATATCCCCAATTATCAAAAGGAACATTTCAACTGCTATTGTTATTAAAACACCATATAGCAAACTACCGGTAGCATAGTAAACCATGCTTCCTATAAAAGCCCAGTGCCAAAAATTCCATATGTCTAAATTTAATGTATCTGTCCAGTGCAATAAAAGCATTATTATATTAATAATTATGCCTATTGGGATAACAAGTGCGCCAATCGTTGTTGAATAACCAATTGCAGCTAGAAGTGACCATCCAGTATCTACATATGGCAGATTGATTCCACTTGTAGTAACCATATCGGAAACTGCATTCCCTATTAACCCTGTAAAGAACGGGTTAAGAATTGTTACTAGCCCATTAAGCCCAACACCTATATAAATTGCTGACCTTATGGCCTTAGAAGGTTTGACTCCAATGACCAATTCAAGTAAGAGTATTATAACAGGAAGCATTACTGCAGCACCAAAAGTTTTCATAATTTCTGATATCATTTTCTATCACCTCCCTGCATATTTTTTATCAACAACATCCTTTATTTGCTCAAATACCTTATCTTTCCCAATGCCTGTCAGCAATGGAACGCCACTTATAATGGGTATATCTACATCTTCCAAATCTGTCCCGGCAGTAGATATGACAAAATCAAAATTTCCACCCTTAGTAGTCCTGCCTGCATCCAGTACCCGGCCTTGCTCCAAATCTGCTTCAATGTCCATATCCTCCAAGCCTTCCTTCAATGCCACGCGCACGATTGTAGAAGTGGCAACACCATCTGCGCATACAACCAACCCACTGACCTCTTTAAATACTTTTTCTTCTTTTTTTGCTCTATTGAACATAATCTTTTACACCTCCTTTCGCATTTGCTTATATAAAAACAGTAGTTTGGCCTTTAAATTAAAAAACTCGAATAATGTACCGACATCTATTTATAAAATAATTTTAAGGTCATTGACTAGAATATAATTTCCTATAAATTCAAATTTGATAACGAAGAGTTTTTTATTATTTCTATTATCTCCCCACCTTTTTTTGCATGAACTATCTTTTCTAGCTGGGAGTCATTTTGGATTAGGCAAGCTAATTTTTGCAGCATTTCAACTTGGCTGTTTGCTTCTTTCAATGCCATCATAAAAACTACGTTTACATTTAAATCATTTGATGAAAGTGCCATATTCTTAAATTCTACAGGTTCTGCCAATGTTGCGATGGCTATTGCAGGTAAAATTACATGTTCTGGATCCGTATGTGGAAGTGCAACTCCATATTTACTTAACTGTAAACCTGTAGGAAATTTCTCCTCGCGGCTTTTTATTCCCGCAAGGAAGCTTTTTTTAACAAAACCTGAATTATATAGTTTTTCATATAACACATTGAATAATTCTTCCTTACTCTCTACTTCTAAATTTGTCACAATCAGTTCTTTATGAAGAAATTCCGATATCTGCATAGATTCTGCCCCCATTCTTGTATCACTTTACTAAAGCAAGTTTCATTCCAATTTATTGGATTATATTGTACTTTTTAAAATTATTTCTTTCATTTCCCTCGAGTTTTCCGCTGTTCTTAAGGCATTCATGATATTTTTATTTTTGAGTACTTTATATAAATCATACATATAGTCCTTAGAATCCTCTCTTATGGCAATCATAAATATTAAGTCTGCCTTCATGTTATCTTCCCAATATATAGGCCGTTTTAATTTTGCAATTGCTATTGTGGACTTATTGACATATTTTGTACTGCCATGTGGTATTGCTATACCTCCTTCTAACCACGTTGCACCTATTGATTCTCTTTTATAAACACTTAGCATAAAACCTTCCTTTACACATTTGTTGCCTTCCATTAGTTTGATTATTTTATCAATAGCATCGTTTTTGTTATTAACATTAAGATTATTTAATATCAAATCTTCAGTTATAACCTTCTCAAGTCGGTTTTTTTCTTCTACATCCATTCCTATAAGCTTTCCAAGCTTGTCCAAACCTTCTCCGCTCATTATCTCTTCAACAGGTATGAATGGTATGCCATTAACTTTAGGATCTATTGTCCCTACGAAAGCAGCTATAATATTCTTATACCTTATATTAGTTATCTGTTCATCAATTTCATGCTCGTTAAATACACCAATAGGAATGATTTTAAATTTTTTTTCAATACCATGGATTTTATCTTCGATATACTTTTTTATTTTAACGGCAGTACCTTCACCTGTTATACATATTGTGACTACAGCTTTAGGTAATTTATATGAATCCTTTGCTCCTTCAACATGTCCGACATAAGATTTACTTGAGTCAAGAGCGTTTACAACGTCATCAATCGTTGTATCCGGTACAATTGCTCTCCTCACAGCTTCCAAGACCATTACGGTATCGACTCTTCCTATTGTGCGTGTTGGTATGCCTGTCCTTTTTGTAATTATTTCTCCAAATGTTATAAGTGACCCCATATCAATTAGAATTACACACCCTTTACCTTCGTCCAATTCTTTAACCAATGCAATAGTTCTAAGCAGTGCATCTTCGGGTCTTTCGTCAAGATCCATCTCTATACCATGTGCAATATTGACACCTAATAATTTGTTGGCAACCTCTGCCATACCTTTGGCTACATGCCCATGTGTTAATACGATTACTGCAACTCTTTTTTTGCTATTATCTTCACTGGTAGAAAATATTTTTAAATACATCGCAATAAATCCAACTTCGTCGTCAGTTAATGCTATTTCTAGATCTTTATTTATCCTTTCCACCATTTGCCTGGCAATTTTAAATTCATTTACATACTTTCTTTTAATGCTCTTAAGTTGAGGATTTATTATAGACTTCCCGCATTTAATTCTGTCATATGCTGCACTTATATGGATTGCTAAAGAATATAAAAAATTCGGTCTAATATATTTATAATTTTGTTTTGCAATCTCGAGAGCATTTTCGACTGCATACAAAATTTTTTCGCCTACAATCTCTTTTAAATCTTTTTTTGATGCTAAAGTACTTGATTTTACGTCATTTACAAATTTCTTTAATTCATTCTCTACCTCACTGCCAACAATCTCATATATATCATCTTTGGAAAGCCCATGATTTTTAAGTTCATTGAACCTGTCTTCTATAAACTGGTATATCTGATTTGGAAGCATATACCTATCTCCCTTTGGAAATGAATTGACTCTTTTATCTGGATATACCATCATATCTTTGTCTGCATACTTCTCTATCTCAGGATCTCTCGTATTGACTGTTGGAATCCCTCTTCTTATATGCGATGGAAGATTAGTTAAATAAATATTTATATTGTTCCCTTTGTTATTAAGCGTATTTAATAAGCCTCTCGCGCAGGCAACCTGTATGTCGCTTCTTATCTGGCCTATATTGCCGGGACAGTCATACAGCATCAAAGCTCTCAAAGCATCAAGATCAATCTTTATAGGCCTCTTAATTCTGAATGACTCTTCCGTAAAGAAATTTTTAATTATCTGATATCGCTCAGTAAATGGTCTTTCGTTAATTGGTGCCAATTCAATGACCATAGGGATTCTTCTTCTAAATGTTAACAGTAATGAAGACTCCGGGTTTTCTGTTGTGGCCGCTATTAACATTATTGTGGCATTTCTTGTGTTTTCTGTCTCCCCAAGCCTTCTGAAACTCCCTTTATCAAGTAAACTAAACAATATCTCCTGGCCCTCACTGGGAAGTCTATGTACTTCATCAAGAAAAAGTATGCCTCCATCAGCTTTTTCTACCAGTCCGGCCCTGGATGTATTTGCTCCCGTGAAAGAACCCTTATTATATCCAAAAAGCTGTGCCATAAGAAGTTGTGGATTATCAGCATAATCAGCACAATTAAATACTATGAATGGACTATCCTTTGCAAAATTGGTAGATTCCATCGCATATTTGTGCATGGCCTCCGCAAGTTGACTCTTTCCTACACCAGACGGGCCAAGTATTAATGTATGAAGGCCATGGGGAGGATATAGTATGGCAGCTTTTGCTTGATTGATTTGCATACTTAAACTACCATCATGGCCTATTATTTCTTTAAATGATGAAATATCATCCCGCTGCAAGTAGACATTATCCTTCATAATTTCTTTATTATCTGCATTATTTTTTAGATAGAGATTATCAACCACTTCTGCACTTTTTGCATCGTTATTTAGATAGACGTTATTAGCTACCTCCGTACTTTCTGCTTCATTATTTAAGTAGACATTATCAGCCGCTTCTGTATCCCTATTTTCTCTGGAATTATCTACCTTATTCGTAACATGCTTCCTTACTTGGGATACAGTAAAACGGGATATATCGTACCCTGAATCATTTAATATTTTTGTAAGTTTTCTGTCAGAAATATTCCCTTTTGTATTCAGAACCTCTTCTATATCCTTATACAGGTAAGGTCTCCTTCTCTCTCTTGAATCGGGTATTTTTTTAATTAGCCTATATTCAGTAACATCTTTTCTGCTCACTTTTAACATTAAAGCTATTTTTTCATCGGTAAGAGGGTTTTTCTTATCCTCGTTTTGAATAATACCTATAATTTTATCCACTACCACATCACTCCTATAAATAAATATATATGCAAATTCCATGACAATTTTATGGCAGCTTTTGTACAAACCACTTATTCAACAATTAATAATTCTTTATATGCGTTTTAAATCTATTTTTTAAATAAGATCATAGTCATATAAAATAGGCCTTATGGAATAAATAAATTAAAAAACTAACTCAAAATAATCGTATATGTGGTTTATTCATTGCCATAATACTATGATCTCTACAGACATGAGTCGTAATATATCTAACATCTATCTCTAAGCAAAACAACTGTTCTCACTCTATACGTCCAACAAATTCTATTATAATAACATGCATAAAACAAAAACGGTTCAAGTAAAAGCAAGAGAAACTACCATGGTTTTGTTGACTAATGTCAGATAAATATAAAAGTTTCCCATACAATTTCCTCTCATAATGTATGGGAAAAAAGTTTAATACTATTAAACATATAGATCTAATAATAAATGGACTCTTTAACGAATGAGCTTTACCGTTAAGAATTGAAAGTAATAGATTGGTCATATTGTTGTTATATAATAACACCATTTCATTATTAAACTGTCAATAATCAATAATTCTATAATCAACATGCACATTCAAACAATTTGTAAAAAATTATTTAATGTCTCTTTATCCTATCCTGTATATGGAACTTTTCATTCTTTTTTACTCTTTGTTCATTTTCAGGTTCTATCTTAAGCCGGTCATTTATGACCTTAAGACACCTGCTGCAAAATCGTCCCGAGCTTATGGGCCTGCCACATCTTTCACATTTTAACTGGATACCGGAATTATTATCGGCTAACTCCAGCTTGCCCTGCTTTAAAAAATCCCATATCTTTTTGGAATCAACACCGGTGAGCTCGGATATTTCAAACACAGTCGCCCTGGGATGCCGGGGGAGTACTTCCTCGATTTTTTTAAAATCGTCTTCATCCTCTTTCAAACAGTCAGGGCATAGATCAACACCATTATATACGAAAACTTTGCCGCATCTTTTACAGTTTCTAATCTTCATATAACAACACACTCCTATCTCCCGGTTGCAAGAGTGGCCGAATACACTCCGCCAGCACCGTTATTTAAAAGTACTCTGCTGCACTCGTTCATAGTCGATCCGGTAGTAAATATATCGTCAATCAATAAAATTGTTTTGCCATAAATAACTTCTTTATTTTTTACAGAAAATGCTCCGCACATATTTTCCCTTCGGCTTTCTTTTTTTAGCTTTGTCTGGCTTTGTGTATAAACATCTCTTATTAAGACATTATTAAGAACCGATATATCAAGGATCCGTCCTATATATTTGGCGAGAAGCCCAGACTGATTATATCCTCTCTCCTCCTCTTTTCGGGGATGCAGAGGGACAGGTATAATAAAATCGGTGGATATGTTGTCTTTCTTTAATCTTTCCGCCATAAATGCTCCAAAAGGTTTTGCTAAATATCTGCCATTATGGTATTTAAATTTATGTACTACATCACTGAACTTACTTGTATACATGAATATGCTGACATTTTTATAAAAATAAAAAGAAGAGGATTTACATTCGTAGCAAACATCCATACCCTCGCTCACCGGGCATCCGCATACCGAGCAGGTATTCCCTTCAATAAAGGGCAATTTTTTGTAACATTCCTCACAAAAATATCCGTCCTCTAAAGGCCTGCCACAGTACGCACAGTGGTGGGGATATACTATCGAACTGACGCTTTTAATAAAACTGTCTAACAAATAAATTCCTTTAGTCTTTGAAGTTTCCATTTCAGACCTGAATACCTCTCTTCAATCCTGTTATTCTTTATCATTTTAATCATCCGCTGATCATCACCTAAAAGTACAACCCTTTCCTTCGCCCGCGTTATTGCGGTATACAGCAGGTTTCTCGTCATAAGCATCGGCGGTCCATAATTTATTGGCAAGATAACGGTATTGAACTCCGAACCCTGGCTTTTGTGCACGGTTATGGCATATGCTAATAGCATCTCGCCCAAATCGGATATATCATAATTAGTTTTACGTCCGTCATAATCAACAGAGATTGTGCCGTTTCCTTTGTCTATTTTTCGTATTATTCCTATATCGCCATTATATACACCCATGCCGCTTTCATCGGCGCTTTCCCATTCTTTACTATAATCATTTTTTATCTGCATTACCTTATCGCCTACACGGTATATCCTGTCGCTTAATTTTATCTCTGCTTTGCCAGCAGACGGCGGGTTTAAAAGCATCTGTATCACATTATTGAGGTTGTATGTACCCAGTACACCCTTCTTCATGGGGGTCAGAATCTGTATATCTCCAGGGTTTAAGTCATATGCTTTGGGCAATCTGTTGATCATCAGGTCTTTGATCAGCTCAAGTATTCCACTGCGATCCTTCTCTCGGATAAAATAGAAACCGTTACCGCTGTTTTCTATCAATGGGGAAAGCCCGCGGTTTATCCTGTGTGCATTCACTATTATATCGCTGAGGCTTGCCTGCCTGAATATTTGGTTTAACCTTACAACGTCAAACAGGCCGCTTTCTATTACATCACGCAGCACGTTGCCCGCTCCAACCGACGGCAGCTGGTCGATATCCCCCACAATGATAAGTCTTGTCCCGGGATTTACCGCCTTAAGTAGATTATTCATCAACATGACATCTATCATCGAGGCCTCGTCAATAATGATGGCGTCGCACTCAAGCTTTTCATCCTCATTGCGTTTAAACTCTATACCGTTATATTCTAATAACCTATGTATTGTCTGCGCATCACGGCCTGTAGCTTCACTCATTCTTTTTGCCGCTCTTCCGGTCGGTGCAGCAAGGTATGTTTTTATACCGTTCTTTTCAAATATAGATATTATGCCCTTTAATGTGGTTGTCTTGCCGGTACCGGGGCCGCCTGTAAGTATGAGTATACCCTTTGCCAAGGCCGCATATATGGCCCGCTTTTGTTCTTCGGCAAAGAGTATGCCCATTTCGCTTTCAATTTCTGCAAGGTTAGGTTTGTCGTCCGTTTGCAATTCTTTAAATTCTACCGAGGAGAGATCCATTAATTTCTTTACTACATTATTTTCTGCCACATAGAAGGGTTTTAAGTATACGACTCGTCTGCCGTCTATATTTTCCATTGAAAGGTAATCGTTTATCGTAAAGGAGGTGATGGCATCGGTAATCATGTCTTCGTCAACATTTAAAAGTTTGGCGGCACGCTCGGTGAGTACATCCTGCGGTAGGTAAGTATCACCGTTATTTGCCGCTCGCTGCAGACAGTAATAAGTACCGGCTGCCGTTCTTTCCCGTGATTCACCGGAAAAACCCATATTTGATGCTATTTTGTCAGCGGTGGCAAAGCCAATCCCGTATACCTTATAGGTGAGATCGTACGGATTCGTTTTTACCTTGGTTACGGTTTCACGGCCATAGGTTTTGTAGATTTTCATGGCCTGGCCGGGTGTCACGCCTATTCCTTGCAAGAACAGCATAATCTCCCTTATGCCTTTTTGTGACATATAAGACTGTGCTATCTCTATAGCTCTAACCTCGCCTATGCCTTCAATCTCAGTAAGTCTTTCCGGATGGTCATCCAATACACTTAAAGTATCCTCCCCAAAATACTCCACTATCCTGTGTGCGGTAACTGCACCTACCCCCTTTATCATACCGGATGATAAATACTTTTCTACAGCATCCAGGGTTGATGGCTGTGAAGCTTTACACCACTCCATATTGAACTGTTCACCATACACAGGATGAACCTTCCACCTGCCACCCATCCTCACGCTGTCACCCACCGAAATGTAGGAAAGCTTGCCCGTACATGTAATCAAATCACCCTTTGCATCTATGTCGAACACTGTAAATCCGCTATCATCACTCTTGAATATGATGTCTTCCACAACACCTTCCAACTCGTCCATGCAAACTCACCATCCTGACTATTAGTATACATTAAACATGAGTGTAAAACAATAAAAAAGCTCCTTATGCAGTTTAGATACTACAATAGGAGCTATTTGTCCTGGCTCTTAACAAAATTTGGTCACCTAAATATCTGTAACACCAGCATAAAATATAAATATGTAAATCATGGGGTTCTTATAACTTATGAAATAACTCATCAACTGTTGTATTTAAACAATGAGCTAAGCTGAAAGCTAATCCTAAAGTTGGATCATATTTATTATTTTCGATAGCATTAATCGTTTGACGGCTAACATGGCATTTTTGGGCGAGAGATTCTTGAGAGTAACTCAACTTTTTTCGACGATCACGAATATTATTCTCCATATATACGACTCAAATGTAATAATTCTATCAAAAATACAAGGGCTAAGACAGCTAACATAATAAGTGATGATTCCTCTGCCGCTTTACCTTTTATGGATGCAGTTATACTATCCAAAAGCAAGATTCCAATAGCCACGTAAAAAGTTCTTGAACTAGCCTTCTCTACAATGAATCTCCGCCGTTCATCTCCTTTTTTGCCAATAACTATAAGCATGGCAATAACCGCTACTAGCAAAGCAACTGTTATCAACCAAAATAAAATCACCATATTTCATCTCCTTATTTACTTTGTATACTAAATATATAACTACAGCATCATAATGTCAAATGTTTTTTACATTTGCTAAAAACTGTAACTATGCCTCAATGGTTAAAGGCTTTGGCAGAAGAAAAAAGGTGAATTTCTTATAGTTATTTCAATCCTCATTAAAGAATTATCTTGGAATTAAAAACAAATAGGCCCAAACAGGGCCTATTTGCTTGACTTATAACTTTATATTTAATATTTCAAATGCGCTTTTTAAAAACAAATCCAATGCTTCTTTATCCTCAATCGCTTTGATATCAAGTTCTTTATCCTTCCATCCTATTTCATCCATGTATTCTCTTTCTTTTTTATACCTTATCTCCGGTGAGTCTGTATTATCAAAATTTTTATCTTTTCCTAAGTACATTAGTGTTTGTATCATTTTTATCTTTTCATGATCCAGCTTTTCTAAATATGTATACATTTCTTTATCTTCATCAAGTGTTTTAATATTTTCTTGTTGAGCCTTCTCATTCTTTATTCTTCTGTCTTTTGCTAATGAATATACATGTTTTAATACTTTGAGTTCCTCTTCAGACATTATCATTCCTCCCTATTCCACATATTTCTACAATGAAGGGGAAAGTCCTGCTTATTTGCAAAAAATAAAAGTGCTACATTACTGCTACACTTTCATAAAAGCTAAGGCCTCCAACCCACTTGAGTATTGGGTCTTTGGCCATAATTCTACTATTCCCACTCTATTGTGGAAGGTGGCTTTGAGGTTATATCATAGACGACCCTGTTGACCTCATGAACCTCATTTATTATCTGTCTTGATATATTATCCAGCACCTCGTACGGCAGCCTGGCCCAATCCGCAGTCATACCATCGCTGCTGTTGACAGCCCTGAGTACTATTGTTTCACCATATGTGCGTTCATCACCCATGACACCCACAGAGTGTATGTCCGGCAATATTGCGAATGCCTGCCACAATTTATCATAAAGACCAGCCTTTTTTATTTCCCGTGTTACTACATAGTCGGCCTTCCTCAATACATCAAGCTTTTGTTCCGTCACTTCGCCAAGTGTCCGAATGGCCAGGCCAGGCCCCGGGAAAGGATGACGATGCAAAATGCTGTTCGGAATATCAAGTTCCCTGCCCACTTTCCTAACTTCATCTTTAAATAACATCCTCAACGGTTCTATAAGTTTAAACCGCATGTCCTTAGGCAGTCCGCCCACATTATGATGACTCTTTATAGTAGACGCCATATCGTCACCGCTCTCAATCACATCAGGATAAAGAGTTCCTTGAACTAAAAACTCAGCATCTCTATATTTATCCGTTTCTTTTTCAAAAACCCTTATAAATGTATTGCCGATTATCTTTCTCTTTTGTTCAGGTTTGGTAACACCCTTCAGTGCAGATAAAAACTGCTCATGGGCATCGACCTTCCTTATATCCATTTTAAATTTGTCCTTAAGAAACCGCTCAACTTCGTCAGCCTCATTCAACCTCAAAAGTCCATTATCTACAAATATACAATGCAGCCGGTCACCAATGGCCCTATGTATAAGCACTGCTGCAACGGTTGAATCAACACCGCCGGATATGGCACATATGGCTTCCTTGTCGCCCACTTTTTCCCTTACAGATTTTATAGTCTGTTCTACCAACGAATCCATCGTCCAATCCGCCGATAATTTAGATATTTTAAATAAGAAGTTTCTTAACATCTCCATACCTTTTGTTGTATGCACAACTTCAGGATGGAATTGTACACCATATAACCTTTTACTCTCATTGGCCATAGCAGCCACCGGACAATCCTTAGTGAATGCAATAATTTCAAAATCATCGGGTAAAGTGTCAATAGAATCCGTATGACTCATCCATGCTGTTGTAACTTTGTCAATATTACCAAAAATAGGATTATCATTATTAATAATAAGCTCCGACCTGCCATATTCACTTATCTCCGATTGTGAAACCCTGCCGCCTAATAACTTTGCCATAAGCTGTGCTCCATAGCATATGCCAAGGACAGGAACCCCAAGATTAAATATTCCTTTATCACACTGCGGTGCATTTTTAGCACAAACACTGGCAGGTCCGCCCGAAAGCACGATAGCTGCAGGCTTCATTTCCTTGATCTTATACACAGGGGTTTTATGACTTATAATCTCACAATAAACATTGCACTCACGTATCCGCCTAGCAATCAGTTGGGTATACTGTCCCCCGAAGTTCAAAATCAGTACTTCCTCTTTCATTGCTACTCCTCACTCCATTCAACACTATAATTGGGCGCTTCCCTCGTAATCATAACATCATGCGGATGGCTTTCCTTTAAACCGGCTGAAGTAATCTTGACAAACTTACCATCCTCTCTCAGTGAATCTATATCCTTTGCGCCGCAATATCCCATACCGGATCTTATTCCTCCTACCAATTGATAAATAATGTCCTTTAAAGGACCTTTATAAGGAACTCTTCCTTCAATCCCTTCGGGCACGAACTTAGATGATCCATCCTGAAAATAGCGGTCACTGCTCCCAGACTTCATAGCGGATATCGAACCCATGCCCCTATATGTTTTAAACCTTCTGCCCTGGAATATCTCAAGCTGCCCGGGACTCTCCTCTGCCCCAGCAAACATACTGCCCAACATAACTGCACTTGCCCCTGCGGCAATAGCCTTGGTAATATCACCGGAATACTTTATACCGCCGTCGGCAATTATGGGTATATTATGTTTATTAGCTTCCTCAGCGCACTCCAAAACCGCCGTAATCTGTGGCACACCCACACCGGCTATAACCCTGGTAGTACATATGGATCCCGGTCCTATACCAACCTTCACCGCACTGGCTCCCGCAGCAATCAAATCTCTTGTAGCCTCGGCAGTAGCTACATTCCCGACAATAAATTCAATATCAGGGAATAGATTCTTTGCCTTCTCCAAAGTGTCAAACACCTTATATGAATGCCCATGAGCAGTATCTATAATAACAGCATCCACGTGTGCATCATGCAATGCTTTTATCCTATCCATGGTATCTTTTGCAGTACCGACTGCAGCACCTACAACCAGTCTGCCGTTACTATCCTTTGCAGAATTAGGGTACTGTATGGTTTTTTCTATATCCTTTGTAGTAATAAGGCCGCGCAGACAACCATCGGAATCCACAAGCGGTAGCTTTTCAATTTTATGATGTTTTAAGATTTTCTGCGCATCACTCAGGGTTGTACCGATTCTTGCAGTTATCAGGTTATCCTTAGTCATAACCTCAGAAATAGTCTTCAAATAATTATTTTCAAATCTTATATCTCTATTAGTTATTATTCCTACAAGTTTCCCTTTGACCGTTACTGGAACTCCGGAAATATGATACCTTTCCATAACCTCAAGTACATCACTTATAGTATTATCTGGTGCAAGAGAAATCGGATCGGTTATAACGCCGTTCTCAGATCTCTTAACCCTGTCAACCTCCAAGGCCTGCTTTTCTATACTCATATTTTTGTGAATTATACCCATACCGCCTTCTCTAGCCATAGCAATTGCCAAATCTGCTTCTGTCACTGTATCCATAGCCGCACTCAGGATAGGAATATTTAAGTTTATCCTCTCCGTCAATTTAGTGGCAAGCTTAACATCCCTTGGTAAAACCTCCGATTTTGCAGGAATCAAAAGCACGTCATCGAAAGTCAAACCTTCTTTAATTACTTTATCATACATATTTTCACCTCATTTTAAAATATGAGGCCTTCCTGAAGCCTCATAAGGTCAACCCAATAAATACAACCAAACACTATACTGTGCAAGGAAGAAAGTTTTTAAACAAAAGCTCTAATTTTTATATCAAAAGAAAGTTTGTAAATAATATATCAGATTTTGATATACCCTGTCAACAGTATATAAAAAAAGCAGGGAAGATTTCCCTGCTTTTAATAGCCTATATTAATATCCCATTTCCGGATTTGGTGCCTGAGGTGCCGCTGGTGGATTCTCTTCAGGCTTTTCCACCACAAGGGACTCTGTGGTCAATATCATAGAGGCTATGCTGGCTGCATTTTGTAATGCAGAACGTGTTACCTTGGTTGGGTCGAGGATACCCGCTGAAACCATGTCTTTATATTCCTCATTATAAGCATCATAACCATAACCAGGTTTGTTGCTGTTCTTAATCTTTTCAATAATAACCGATCCCTCAACACCGGCATTTTGAGCAATCTGTCTTAAAGGTTCTTCCAGTGATCTCTTGACTAGCATTGCGCCTGTCTTCTCATCACCCTTAAGTTCGGAAACCACCTTAACTACAGCCGGGATACAATTGATTAATGCTACTCCTCCTCCCGGTACTATACCTTCTTCAACGGCAGCTCTTGTAGCTGATAAGGCATCTTCAATACGGTGCCTTCTCTCTTTAAGTTCCGTCTCTGTTGCAGCACCGGCCTGAACCACAGCTACACCGCCTGCTAATTTTGCAAGTCTTTCCTGAAGTTTTTCTCTATCATAGTCGGATGTTGTGTCTTCGATCTGGACCCTAATCTGCTGTACCCTGTTATTGATCTCGTCCTTATCTCCACTTCCGCCTACTATCGTTGTGTTTTCCTTGTCTACCTTTACTTGTCTCGCTTTCCCTAACAGGTTTATATCCACAGTCTTCATATCATAACCCAATTCATCGGAGATAACCTGCCCGCCGGTCAATATTGCTATATCCTGGAGCATATCCTTTCTTCTGTCTCCAAAGCCCGGAGCCTTTACGGCAACACAAGTAAATGTACCTCTCAGTTTGTTTACAACCAATGTTGGAAGGGCCTCACCTTCAACATCATCGGCAATTATGAGAAGCTTCTTTCCCTGCTGTACAACTTTCTCCAACAACGGAAGAATCTCCTGGACGTTTGATATCTTCTTATCGGTTATTAAGATAAGTGGGTCGTCTAAGACAGCCTCCATCTTTTCTGTATCGGTTACCATATACGGAGATATGTAGCCTCTGTCAAACTGCATTCCTTCAACAACTTCAAGATCGGTCTTCATCGTTTTGGATTCTTCTACTGAAATAACTCCGTCTTTACCAACCTTCTCCATTGCATCCGCAATAAGTTGTCCAATTTCTTCATCTGCTGCAGAGTTGGATGCAACCTGAGCTATCGACTCCTTACCTTCTATCGTCTTGGAAATACTTTTAAGTTGATCTATAACTGCATCTACCGCTTTTGTAATACCCCGTCTTAATATCATAGGGTTTGCTCCGGCAGCCACATTCCTCATACCTTCTCGTACCATTGCCTGAGCCAAAACGGTTGCGGTTGTTGTTCCGTCACCTGCTATATCATTTGTCTTGCTTGCAACCTCTTTTACCAATTGGACACCTTGGTTCTCAAAAGGATCCTCCAGGTCAATTTCCCTTGCAATCGTAACACCATCGTTAGTAATTGTTGGTGCACCATATTTTTTGTCTAATACCACATTACGTCCCTTGGGACCAAGTGTAACTTTAACAGTATCTGCTACCTTGTCCACACCACTTTCAAGAGCCCTGCGTGCTTCCTCACCAAAAAGAATATCTTTAGCAGCCATTATTATCCCTCCTACCTTATTCTATAATTCCCAGAATGTCATTCTCTTTCAAAATGAGATACTTATCATCATCCATTTTGAATTCCGTACCAGCATATTTTGAATAAATTACCTTGTCACCTGTTTTTACTTCAAGAGCTACTTTCTTTCCATCAATGTATTCACCGCTACCTACAGCAATCACTTTACCCTGTTGCGGTTTCTCCTTTGCTGTTTCCGGAAGAACTATACCACTTTTTGTAACCTCTTCTGCTTCCGTAGGCTTTACTACAACCCTATCACCAAGTGGTTTAATATTCAAGTTTATCCCTCCTTCAGAATTTTGTTAGCACTCATATCCATCGAGTGCTAATTACAGTATATATAATAGAAAATGGAAGTTGTTATATCAAGTGCCATAATAGGTGTTAATAGTTAATTAAATCTCATTTACTCAATAAATCATATGTTTTCTTTTAATTTCTTATTATATTGATATCGGTCATATGTTTGCGTAAAAATAATAAAAGGGATGTCATCCATCCCTAAAATCTCCTACTTACAAAAAATATCAAAAATAATAAAATTATAATACTTGATAGGTCAAACGGTTGTGTACTCTGAGTTGATTCGTTTTCAGTATAATCAAGGCTCTTATGTACTTCTTTGCCTTTTACTTCGTTATTTTCTTCGATTTCTGCTATATTGTCTTCTTCATCCATGCTATAACCATTATTATACATATTATAATCCATCTTCTTTCCCCTCCTCTTTACTTATTTTGTTAAATTCTTCTTGAGTTTTTATTACATTTAAGTATGTATAATATTGTTTAAAACTATCAAGAGTTCTCTGTCTCTTGGGTTTTAAAAACGGTTTTATGGCATTTAAAAGATTTATCCTGGGATCGCTACTTTCATTCACTGAACTATCCATCAGTTTCTGGACAAGTGTGAGCATCTTACGCTTTTCAGGATCATCCAATACTTTTTGTACATTTCCCATTATATTTTGAAGGTCTTTATTGTTTGTCAAGTCCACCTTATCATCGTTTTCATCTCTAGGCTTCTCTATTTCATCCATAATACCCCTCCTTTTAATTATAATTTATGTACGGGCCCAAAAGGGCCCAATTTCTAGAAACAACCTCCGGAAAGAACAAGGAACAGAAGTATTACCAGTAGTTGATTGAAATCTCCACCATTGCCATATCCTATGCCCCCGCCATCGTTACATCCACCTTTATCGCATCCTGGTTTAAATAACCATGATAGGAAGAGTATAAGCAGCAGATTTTCTCTATCAAGTCCAAATCCTCCAAAGCCGCCAAATCCGCCGCCGCCTTTAACATCTGACATAGAAAACCCTCCTTCTAATTTAAAAGAATTAAAAAACGAGTAGGAAAAGGAGAACAACTAATTGCTTAGGGTCTTCAAATTCACATTCAAACATTTTAAATAGAAATAGTACCAACAGCTGATCTTGTGGAGTGACTTTATATCCCTGTTTCATTGTATCTCCCCTTTTCTACTTTATATAATATGTAGCCGATCTCATTTGTGTTAATATAACTCATCATTAGATTTTATAAGTAATATTAGCAATAGCATCATGAGTATGTTCGTATCCATACTATCCTCAAACAGCAGGAAAATAATGAACAGAAGAAAAATATCTTCACTTTCTACAAAATCCAGAAAAGGCATTTCGTAACCCTCCTTCAAATATTCCTGTTAGCATATTATGTTGTGTCATAATTTATTGTTACAAAAAAAAGTCGCAAAATCACATTTAAATGTGGATTTGCGACCGATATATACTATGACAAGTATTTATGTTTTACAAAAATATCAAAAAATATATTATAGGAATAAATATCGCGGGCAGCAGGTTTGCTACCTTGATTTTTGTTATTCCTAATATATCAAGGGATAATCCAAATATTAAAATACCTCCTATGGCAGTCATCTCAGTTATTAAAGCATTGCTTGCAAAGGAACTTAAAAGGCGCGCCGATAGGGCTATAACACCCTGATATGTAAAAACAGAGATCACTGACATCAATACGCCGATACCCATAGCAGAGCTGAGCACAATTGCAGTAATCCCGTCTAAACCGGCCTTTGTGATCAATACGGTATTATTACCACTAAGCCCGCTCTGTATGGAACCGACTATGGACATTGCTCCTACGCAAAAAATAAGTGTTGCCGTCACAAACCCCTCGGCCACCTGCCCATAGACTTTAAATTTTTGTTGCAATTTCAAACCTAAGTTATTTAAAAATCCATCGATATTGAGTATCTCTCCCAATATACCACCCAGAACAACACTTAAAATCATTATAATAGAGTTGGTTGATTTAAGTGAAAAGGATATACCCATAATTGCCGTAACAAGCCCGATTCCTTTCATAACGATATCACTTATAGACTGTGGTATACCTCTTCTCAAAAAAAGACCTATTATACTGCCTGCAGCTATAGCCAAAGTGTCAATCAAAACTCCTATCACTGGTTATCGTCTCCTCTATTATTTCTGTAGTAGTAAAAAAGGTAAAGTTGCGCAAAACCTGCCAGGTGTCCGAATTTATCCCTGGCAAATTCGCCTACCTTATTTAAACTCACCTTACGGTGTATATATATATCAGTCATTACTCTGTTTACCCATACATCCACAGGGAATGCATCATAATTTTGCAATGAATAAAGAAGTATACAATCGGCAACCTTTGGTCCTATGCCTTTGACCTCCATGAGTTTAAACTTTGCCTTCTCATAATCTTCTTTTTTAAGTGCATTTAAATCCAGGTCGCCCCAGGCCACACGTTTCGCCGCATCACATATATAGGTTGCCCTAAATCCGCATCTGCTCTCCTTTACATCGCAAACTTTTGTATCGGCCAAAACATCCGGCTCAGGAAACGTATAATATGTCTTGCCTCTAAAGTTCACTTGTCTTCCATACATTTTTGATAAATTATTAACAACACGTTGTATTTGAGGTATCCTGTTGTTAGCTGAAATAATATATGAAATCATACACTCAAACGGTTCTTGATTTAATATTCGTATCCCGCTTCCATATTCCATAGCTTTTGCGAGATAAGCATCTGATCCTAATTTCTGCTTAATGCAATCGTAGTCTCTGCCTATATCGAAATAAAGTAATACATCATCCATCATTCCCTTCGGCACATTCTCGATTAATATATTCCCCTGCAGTTTTTTGACTTTAACTACCCTACCCCCAATCACACCCACATACCCATCTGTATCATTCATCCATCTAAAGCATTGTCCGCTTTCAAAAATCTGTGCCAGCTCAAAATTATCTGCATTCTTTATGCACAGTTTGTTATCATGCCATGTATATTCCATTAATCTACGTATTCCTCCTTCAATGCAAATAAACAGTATTTCCATATATAACTATATCTATAAATGTTAATATCATAAAGTATTCAATTAAAAAAGAGCCTTGTCAAGGCTCTTTTTTAATTATCTATGAATTATATTATATTGCTTCATACCGCAAAAGATGTAGCCTGTTCCTTTAAAGTATCTGCCTTATCGGTCTTCTCCCAAGGAAGATCAAGATCTGTCCTGCCAAAGTGACCATACGCTGCTATTTGTCGGTAAATGGGCTGTCTTAATTTTAATTTGTCTATAATAGCGGCCGGCCGCAAATCAAAATTATTGTTTATAAGTTCAATTATTTTGTCATCCGACAGCCTTCCCGTTCCAAATGTATCTACCCTGACCGAAACCGGCCGGGCCAGGCCTATCGCATATGCAAGCTCCACCTCGCATTTGTCCGCTATACCGGCGGCAACAATGTTCTTGGCAACATATCTGGCTGCATAGCTTGCGGATCTATCCACTTTTGTCGGGTCTTTACCCGAAAAAGAGCCGCCGCCATGCCTTGCATACCCGCCATAGGTATCGACTATTATCTTACGTCCGGTCAGCCCCGAATCGCCCTGCGGGCCGCCGACAGTGAACCTGCCTGTTGGGTTTATATAATACTTGGTCTTATCATCTAAAAGATCATCCGGTATCACCGGCTTTATAACATACTCAATAATGTCCTTTTCAATCACATCATGATCCACATCCGGATGATGCTGAGCTGACACAACAATGGTATCCACCCTTACAGGTTTATCCTCATCATATTCAATGGTAACCTGCGCCTTTCCGTCCGGCCGCAAATAAGGAAGCGTTCCATCTTTTCTCACTTCGGCCAATCTCTTAGTCAGCTTATTGGCAAAGGATATCGGCATAGGCATGAGCTCCGGTGTCTCATTACAGGCAAAACCAAACATCATGCCCTGATCGCCTGCACCTATCACATCATAGTCTTCAATACGGTTTTCTTTTTTTGCTTCCATCGAGCGGTCCACACCCAGTGCAATATCAGGTGACTGCTCATCAATACTTGTAATCACGGCACATGTATCACTATCAAAACCAAACTTAGCCCGAGTGTATCCGATCTCTTTTATTGTTCTGCGTACCGTCTTAGGTATGTCTACATAACATTTAGTTGTTATCTCGCCCATCACCACAACCATACCTGTATTTGTAGCCACCTCACAAGCAACACGCGCATTTGGATCTACAGCAATAATCTCATCCAATATGGCATCGGCAATTTGGTCGCATATCTTATCAGGATGCCCTTCTGTCACTGATTCAGATGTAAATAACTTTTTCATTTTATTCCTCCCTAAACAAAATAAAACCTCTTCACAAAAGAAGAGGCTTTTTCTCCTATTCCTCATCTTTCAGAATTATTCATTCTGCAGGAATTGGCACCATGCAATGCTGGTTGCCGGGTTTCACAGGGCCTGTCCCTCCACCACTCTTGATAAGAGTTTTCCTATATTCAATTAAGATAAAAACATGTTAACATAGAATACAAAGTAAGTCAATATATACAAAAAAGCCTTTACAGGCTTATAAATGGTGGAGGGAGATGGATTCG
>DHDL01000026.1 GCA_002399345.1 Thermoanaerobacterales bacterium UBA4877 | reverse complement strand
CAGGTATATCCAATGCTTTTTTCAGCCTTTCTTCTATTTCGAAACACCTCGGAGCAGCAATATCCTCCAGATTAATTCCACCAAAATATGGTGCTATCTGTTTTACTGTTTCCACGATTGTATCCGTATCCTGGCTCTCTAAACATAATGGGAAGGCATCCACACCGGCAAACTTTTTAAATAATACCGCTTTGCCCTCCATAACAGGGATTCCTGCCCTAGGCCCGATATTCCCCAGGCCCAATACCGCCGAGCCGTCTGTTACTATCGCCACCGTGTTTCCCTTGTTTGTATAGTCATATGCAAGCTCGGGGTGCAATCTGATCTCCTTACATGGCTCAGCCACCCCCGGCGTATATACCAGGCCTAAATCCTGCGCACTTTCAACCGATACCTTGCTCTCTACTTCAATCTTCCCCCTATTTTCTTTATGTAATTTTAATGCTTGCTGTTTTAAATCCATAAAATGTCCTCCTCGTTAACCACTGATATTCTTCATTCTATAACAGGCAATGTCGAGCCGCCATAAGGCATTATCAGTACCTTTGCGCTGCCTCCCAATTCGTTAATTGCATCATCATACGCCTGCTGCACCGACGCGTAAGGCACCATAAATATATCCTCAACCATATCCGGTTCCATATCCGATACCAGATATATTTTCGCCTTCTTTAATACAAGTGCTATTGCGGCGGCCTTGTGTCCACCTAGCCTGAAGTCTCTTTTTATCCGGGTTATCAGCTCATCGGGAGATTCGGCCTCCGTCATCCATTTCTCAAAGGTCTTATTTCCAAAACCTTCACTGCAGCATCCTACCAAGATTATAATACCGCCGTTTTTAACGGCATACTTTGCATTATCAAGAGCCTTCTGGGTCTGATACATATTTAAATCTTTAGGTGCACCGCCTTGAGAAACTATGACAATATCAGCTTTTTCCTTAAGCCTCTTTTTATATATTTTATCTAAAAACCTGCTGCCTTCCCTGTGGGCCTTGATGTAGTCCCCAGCTGCAGAGTATATAATCTCTTTCTTAACATTTAAAACTACATTGACAATAAAATCAATGTGGCAATATAAAGCTGCTTCATTTATGTCTTCCCGCACTGGGTTACCATCTAATTTCCCGGGTCGTGCATTTTCAAGCATCATCTTACTGTGGTTGGCCTGAATGGCACATGGCGTTGACACACCCGGCATTATAGCCTTAGCACCCCCGCTGTACCCGGCAAAATAATGAAACTCGATGTTTCCCACGCATATCCTTCTGTCCGCCTCGGCCACCGGCCGGAATATATCCACCGGGGTACCCCCGCCGGTTGTACCCATCCTGACACAGTCCTCCGCATCAGAATCAATGCACCTAACCTCATTGTAGACCCTTTCTCCAACTAATTGTATTTTTTCTTCTGTAGTATGCTTCCTATGACTCCCTAAGGCAAAAACAATAGTAATATCTTCTCTTTTAACTCCTATTTTATATAACTCATTTAATATAGGGGGAAGTATCTTGTAGCTTGGGACCGGCCTTGTTATATCACTGGTGATAATCGCAACCTTTTCTCCCTTTTTAACAATTTCGTTTAACTTGCCGGTCCCTATAGGATTATTTAATGATCTTATCACCTCATCAATACCTGTTTTTTCTACTTCAACCTTATTCGGCTCTAATATATCCATTATATTATTGTCTGGTACTTCCAATTCCTGCGGTTTCAATCCGAACCCTAAAGATAATTCCATCATAAGTTATCCCCTATAAAATTATTTTCTCCTGAGGAACGACAAATTTATTTACTATATTTAACAGTCCATTTTCAGTATTTGCCAGCGTGATATAGTCTGCATCAGCCTTGATAAGCTTATTGGCATTGCCCATGGCTATGCCCAGCCCGGCGTATTTCAGCATGGACACATCGTTAAACCCATCGCCTATACATATGACGTCCTTTCTATCAACCTTGAAAGCGTCTGCCAGTAGCTTAACTCCGCTGCCCTTATTCACTCCTTTAAGGCTTATCTCCAGATTTACATTTTCATATGTTGCCTCAAAGTTCTCGGACAGTTCCTCTACCAGCCCCTCAGGCACTGTGGCATCTTCATCCTGCTCACCTATACCATAAATCTTAGGAGAACTTATTCCTTTGGACGAAATATATTCCTCCAGGTCACCTACCGTTTTATATCTGCCCTTCCTAACTATGCCTGCATACCATTTTGTCTTGTCGTTTAACTGCCCTACAAGCGAAACTTCATCATGGTATACACCGGCCTCATATCCATATTTCCTGAGTATTCCTATAGCCTTTATAATAAGTTTAGGAGGGATGTACCTTTCTGCAATCCTGTGCCGAGTATATATATCAATCGTGAGAGCACCATTATAGCAAACAAGTGGTGCGTTTATATTTATCTCCCTGGCCACCGGCTCCGCATCGACCAGCGGCCGCCCAGTAGCTATGGTTGTTATAAAACCCCGTTTTCTCAATGCCTGGAGAACCATTTTTGTTTCCTCAGGCACCTTTCTGTCTTTATCCAGCAGAGTCCCGTCTATATCGGTCACAAGCATATGATACATTTTATACCGTCCTCCTTTGTTTTCATATAATACCATTATAGCAAACA
>DHDL01000028.1:1126-5385 GCA_002399345.1 Thermoanaerobacterales bacterium UBA4877 | reverse complement strand
CCGCCCTTTTTATCCGAAAGTGCGGCAGCCCTTTCAAGAAGCCTCGAATGGAGATAAAATACGTCACCGGGATATGCTTCTCTTCCGGGCGGTCTCCTCAAAAGTAGTGAAAGTGTCCTGTAAGCTACAGCATGCTTTGACAAATCATCGTATACTACCAGTACGTCCTTACCGGAATACATCCATTCTTCCGCTATGGCGCAACCTGCATAAGGCGCTATATACTGCATTGCAGCCGAATCAGACGCGGAAGCTGAAACAACCACCGTATAATCCATTGCACCTAATTCAGTTAAGGTATTGACAATAGAGGATACGGAAGATTCCTTTTGTCCTATGGCCACATATACGCATTTTACATCTTTGCCTTTCTGATTCAATATGGTATCTATGGCGATAGCTGTCTTTCCAGTTTGCCTGTCTCCTATGACAAGCTCTCTCTGGCCCTTGCCTATAGGGATAAGAGAATCTATAGTTAAAATACCTGTCTCCAGAGGAGCGTCTACGGGTCGCCTGTCTAGTATATCCGGTGCGGGGTTTTCAATGGGCCTTAATTTTTCCCGTGGAATTTCTCCTTTACCATCCAGTGCTTCACCTAAAGGATTGATTACCCGTCCGAGAAGCTTATCTCCCACAGGCACGCTTACAACCCTTCCTGTACCTTTGACAACGGATCCTTCAGATACGGGCTCATTGCTTAATAGAACCGCACCTATGGTATCTGCATTAAGATCCATAGCCATCCCATAATTACCGTTACCAAAGTCCAGTAGCTCACCGTTCATACAGTTTTCAAGGCCATCTATCTGTGTTATTCCATCTGTATAACTTAAGACATGACCTTCTTCTTCCCATTCCGGCTGATAATTGAAATCGTCAATGGCATCTTTTATAGCGTCTTTACTGTCTTCATTGTTTTCACCATTTTTTATTTCTTCACGTAAATGATCTTTTAATGCTTCTATTTTGCCCTTTATACTATAGTCAATTATTCTGTTTTTTTCCGTACGGAGTTTTATTCCACCTATCATTGAGGGATCCGTATAATACTTTATATATATCTCGCTGCCGAATTCTCTTTTTATATTCTTTTCCAGGACTGATTGAAAATCACTGCTTATCGGCCTGGCCATAATAACAGTAAGCGTCTTTGACTCCTCTTTATTCATGATATCATCCTCAATCATAGCTTATCTCCAATCATAAACATTCATCATTTTAATCACAAGTATTTTTCGCATGGTTATTTACTATTAACTACCTCATCCAAGATATTATTTATGAGCTCTTTGTCTTCTTCGGGGTTAAGTTTAACCTCCATTATCTTGTCGGTAGTTTCAATAACCATATCGACGACCTCGGCTTTTAGGTCCTTAAGCATCTTTTCCCTGTCAGCCATTGTCTCGTCATGTGCCTTTTCTACAATATTAGAAGCTTCCTTCCTGGCTTCGGAAATAATCTCATCGTATTCGCTTTCAGCCCTGTCATGCGCTTCTTTAATCATTTGCTGGGTTTTTTCATTTGTTTCATTAAAGGACTTTTGAATATCCTTTTTTATCTTTTCTGCTTCTACTTTATCTTGTTTTGCCTCATCCTGTGTTTTCTTAATCCTGTCACTTCTGTCTTTCAAAAACTTTGTCATGGGTTTATATAGAAATTTCTTAAAAAGGAAATAGAGTACAATAATGTTTACGATATTCCAAACCCATGTCCATAAATTTATATTTAGCATTATTTGCCCCCTCTATTTCACAAAAAATATTATAAGTATGGCAACCAAAAGCCCGTATATGGCGGTTGCTTCTGATAATGCGGCACCTAACAGAAATATTGTGGTAATTTTATTTGAAGCTTCTGGTTGTCTTGCCACAGCCTCCACTGCCTTTGAGGTGGCATAACCTATGCCGAGACCGGCACCTATAACTGATAAAGCCGCTATTGCGGCAGCCATTGCAACAGACATATTAATCACTCCTTAGTTTTTATGATTCCGCTTTTTCAATGCCTTCATTCACATACATGACGGTTAAAAGCGAAAATACTACAGCCTGGATTACTCCATCAAAAAAGTCAAAGTAAAGGCTTAAAAATGATGGAACAATCATCGGTACAAAACCTTTAACAAGCTCCATTATTATAAATCCTGCCATTACATTCCCGAATAACCGGACGGCAAGAGAAAGAGGCCTGGTAAAAAGGTCCATTATTTTAAAAGGAACCATTATTGATAAAGGCTCGGTAAAACTCTTAAGCCAACCTTTAAATCCCCTTGCCTTAATGCTCGAATATATAACAAAAAGCATTGTAAGCACAGCTAGACTAGCTGCAATATTAACATCCCTGGTCGGAGGACTTATCCCGAATGCACCTATGATATTAGCTACGATAAGATATAATGAAATCGTACCTACATACGGAACTATAGCCTCACCTCTAGGTCCGGTAACATCCGTAACAAAAGAATCTATGAAGTCCAGTACGATTTCTAATACATTTTGCAGCCCACCGGGTATATTTTTTAGTCGCCTGCCACCTATCCAAAAGAGTAAACCGAGAATTGCTACTATAAACCAGCTTACTACAACAGAGTCAGTCACAGGAATTCCGCCCAATATTGGCACTGTAAACATTGTTTTAGCTCCAAATTCCATACTATTCACCACTATTCACCCCGCATATCACATTATTATAGAACTTATTATACTATGGTCAAATTCTGTATTTACCCATAAAAGCGTTATTTTGTCCATACTTTTGATGTTTTTACCAATGTTAATCATATTTTCTTCATCTAGCGTAGTTTCTCTATTATATATAGTTTTCCTATTTTTTTAGATTAATACTCCTATTAAAATAATAAATAAAAAAAGATACCAATTTATTTTTGGTATCTTTTTTTATTTATTATTTTAGTCATCTATTACCAAAGCTATTGAAACCACCTCATCATTATCATCCAGCTTTATAAGCTTTACTCCTTGGCTGTTCCGGTGCAACTTAGGTATATCCTTAACCTCTAATCTTATTATATTTCCGCTCATTGTAGTGATCATTAGATCATCCTTTGATTCTACCATCTTTATGGTAATAGCCCGGCCATTTTTACCGGTCATGTTATACGCCTTTATTCCCTTACCGTTTCTTGCCTGCGACCTGTATTCTGAAGCTTTGGTTCTCTTACCAAAGCCCCTATCAGTAACAGTAAGCACATACCCTGAACCGTCAATGTTGTCCATACCTATTATCTCGTCCCTGTCACTTAAGTCAATGGCAATAACACCCTTGGCAGTCCTTCCAGATGCCCTTACGTCCTTTTCAGAGAATCTGATGCACATACCGTTCTTTGTGCCAATTATTACTTCTTCATCTTTTTTAATCAGACGAGCAGAAATTAACTTATCATCCTCTTCTAAAGACAACGCCCTTATGCCGCTTTTTCTTACATTGGCATACTCATTTAAAACCGTCTTTTTGATGAGACCATTTTTTGTTACAAAAATAACGCATAAATCTTCATCAAAATCCTTAACAGGTAAAATGGCATTTACTTTTTCGCCGCCTTTAAGCTGCAATAAGTTTACCAAAGCCATACCTTTTGCCTGCCTGCTCTCTTCCGGTATCTCAAAAGACCTAAGCCTGTATACATTACCAAAGTCTGTAAAAAACAGCAGGTTATCATGGGTGGAGGTAATCAGTATATTCTCTACAAAGTCTTCTTCCCTGGTTGTAATACCTATAAGTCCCTTACCGCCTCGTTTCTGACTTCTGTATGTGGTTATAGGCAGTCTCTTGGTATATCCAAAATGAGTGATTGTAACAACCACATCCTCCTCTTTAATCAGGTCTTCAAGTTCTATCTCCGCATACTGTGGTACAATCTCGGTTTTTCTCTCATCATTATATTTACCCTTTATCCTTATAAGATCATCCTTAATTACCTTAAGCAAAACCTCATTGTTTCCTAAAATTTCATTGTAACCCGCTATATCCTTCATTAAAGACTCATACTCTTCGTCTATTTTCTTTCTTTCCAGACCGGTGAGTCTATGAAGTTTCATGTCCAATATGGCCTGAGCCTGCTTTTCACTCAAACCGAATCTGTCTATTAATCCTATTCTTGCTTCCGGCACAGTAGAAGACGATCTAATAAGGTTTATAACCTCGTCTATGTGATCTAATGCAATCCTTAGCCCTTCCAGGATATGAGCTCTTTCCTGTGCTTTATTGAGCTGGTATCTTGTCTTCCTTGTGACAACATC
>DHDL01000028.1:0-868 GCA_002399345.1 Thermoanaerobacterales bacterium UBA4877 | reverse complement strand
TCTTTTTTTAGCTCTATCACTACCCTCATGCCTGATCTATCCGATTCATCCCTCAGATCCGAAATTCCTTCTACCTTCTTTTGTTTAACAAGGTTTGCTATATCTTTAACTAGTTTTGCTTTATTTACCATGTATGGCAGCTCTGTTATTATGATGCGGCTCCTGGACTTTACCTGCTCTATCTCTGTCCTTCCCCTCATTATAACCTTCCCTCTGCCTGTTGTGTATGCATTCTTTATACCCTTGGTTCCCATAATAAGACCGCCGGTTGGAAAATCAGGTCCCTTTATGTATTCCATTATCTCTTCTATACTCATCTCAGGGTTATCAATCACAGCAATTATGCCGTCTATTACCTCACCTAAATTATGAGGAGGCATGTTTGTAGCCATTCCCACAGCTATACCCTGGGAACCATTAACTAAAAGGTTGGGAAAACGGCTGGGAAGAACGGTAGGCTCCTTAAGAGTCTCATCAAAGTTTGGTATAAAATCAACCGTATCCTCATTAATGCCGTTAAGCATCTCCAGAGAAATACGTGAGAGTCGAGCCTCCGTATACCTCATAGCAGCCGGTGGATCCCCGTCGACACTACCCATATTTCCGTGACCGTCAACCAATAGATACCTTATTGAAAAGTCCTGAGCCAGCCTAACCATTGCGTTATAAACTGCGGAATCGCCGTGCGGATGATATTTACCAAGAACATCACCTACAATACGTGCTGCTTTTCTATATGGTTTGTCCGGTGACAGGCCCAATTGGTTCATTGCATATAAAATCCGCCTGTGAACAGGTTTCAATCCGTCGCGGACATCAGGAAGTGCTCTGCTCACAATAACACTCATAGCATAATCTATATAGGAAT
>DHDL01000025.1:11269-12735 GCA_002399345.1 Thermoanaerobacterales bacterium UBA4877 | reverse complement strand
ATCATAGGGCATATTCATGTCAATGTATTACAGTTCTTGTTAGTTTACATGATTTTTTGACAGGGGGATTATAATCCAATTCATTGCACATTTCCTTTAATTTTAAAAACGTCGCTATAATTTTAAATCCGCATCTGTATCTGTCATCTAATTCATCCCTAATGGCATATTCGTTGTAGTTATTGTATACTTTCAACAAGTTTTTATCACTATTAATCATTTTCTCCAATCTGCACATTTCATCAGTAAGAGCTTTATTAGTCACCATTGTTATATCCCTCCTCCCTTTTGTAACTCTGATAATATATTCGACATTTACCATAAATTTCCTTCTTAGGCAAAATAAAAATTAATGATATAATTAAAGAGAGGTGATTACAAATGACAAAAAAATTATACTTTTATGATTCATACATAACAGAATTTACGGGAAATGTTATTACTGTTATACCTTTTAAAGACAGATATGCCGCCATAATGAGAGAAACATATTTTTATCCCGAGTCCGGCGGACAGCCTTCCGATACAGGATATATAGATACAGTCAAGGTCCTTAAAGTAGAGATACAAGATGGTACAATATATCATATAATAGACAGTCCGATTAAACCAGGCAGCTACAAATGTAAAATAGATTTTGACAGGCGCTTTGATAATATGCAGCAGCATACGGGCCAACATATTCTGTCAGCATCATTTTATAAATTATTTAACACCATGACAAGCAGCTTCCATATAGGGCGGGAAATATCTCATATAGATATTGATAAACCCAGCCTTACCGAGTCGGACATCATATCCGCGGAGATTTGCGCAAATGAATACGTGTACAATAATATTCCCGTCCTTACATATATTGTAACACCGGAAGAGGCGGCAAAGCTTCCTCTAAGGAAGAGTCCTACCGTAAATCAAGGTATAAGGATAGTGGAAGTGAAAGACTGCGATTTTTCACCATGCGGCGGTACGCATGTAAAGAGTACAGGAGAGATAGGCATTATTAAAATAACCAGGTGTGAAAGAAGCAAGAATAAACTCCGTTTATATTTTGTATGCGGCAAAAGAGCGTTACTGTATTTTTGTAAAATAAACCAAAGTATTAATGATTTAGCAAGCCATTTTTCAACCAATATTGATGATATTCCACATCGAATAGAGGAAGCTGAACAAACTAAAAGGAAAATGAAAAAAGAAATTTCTTCTTTAAAAAATGAACTTGCCTCAAATATAGCTGATGATCTCTACAGTAAACGTAAAAATATTAACCCAAACTTGGATCTGGTAATAAAAACCTTCAATGACTGCGACGAGCAAATCCTGCACATGGTTTCTTCAAGATTAACCGAAAATCCGGACTGCTTATCTGTTTTAGTAAATAACTCTAAGCAGCAAAAGTTCATAATAAGTCGTTCGGCTGATTTGGATTTTAACATGAAACAATTATTCGAGGATCTGAAAGATCACTT
>DHDL01000025.1:0-11098 GCA_002399345.1 Thermoanaerobacterales bacterium UBA4877 | reverse complement strand
GACGGCAAAAATATAATAACTTTTATAGAAGAAAAAATAAAGGATGCTCTTTAAACAATATTATAAGGGGATGAATTAATTTGGAAAATATGAAAAAAGCAGTAGTTGAAAAGTTAATTGAACGTGATGTCGGTATAGATGACATTGCAGTATTGGTTTACGACCTTCAAAAAAAATATATTCCGGATGTTACCATGAAAGAATGTACAGAAACAGTGCAGGATGTCTTAGAAAAAAGAGAGGTACAAACCGCTTTACTTACAGGGATATCACTGGATATTCTTGCAGAAAAAGATCTTATAGAAGAACCGCTGCTAAGCATTATCAAGAGAGATGAATCACTATATGGTATCGATGAAATTTTAGCTTTGAGCATAACCAATATCTATGGTTCAATAGGATTAACCAATTTCGGTTACCTGGATAAAATAAAGCCGGGGATTCTAGGAAAATTGAATGAAGATAAGCACATAAAATGCAATACGTTTTTGGATGACCTTGTTGCGGGTGTTGCGGCTGCTGCCTGCGCCAAACTCGCACACTCAAGAATATAAAGTGAAAGAAAACATTCTTCTACTTATATTGGCGGGAGTATGTGGGAATCGAACCCACCCAACGCCCTTTTGAGACGTCACACTGGTTTTGAAGACCAGGAGGCACACCGGCACCCATCTACCCCCATATGTATTTTGAAACTGCTACAACTGCTATATTGTAACATAATATGACGTAGTGTCAAGTTTGGCTTGATTTTTTGATACAATTTTTTAATTTACATGTCAATTATGTCGAAATTTACTGGTCTGCAATCTTTACATCCAAAAATTTGTTTCTTTATACTAAATATAACATTTGCATAATACTAATTGAGATGATATAATCATTGAGAATAAAAAATCAAATACTTTAAATCAGTCCTGTGAGACTGGAAAGGAGAGATCATATGACAGATCGCGTATTCAAGAACTCTATGGGGGATACCTCTGCAGTTCTACAAGGCGCAAAAAAATCAGTACTGGCATTGCAACATCTTATCGCTATGTTTGGGGCAACTGTATTAGTACCAATTCTAACCGGTTTAAACCCATCAATCGCTTTATTTTGTGCAGGAGCGGGCACACTTATATTCCATGCATGTACAAAAGGAAAGGTTCCGGTTTTTCTAGGCTCATCCTTCGCTTTTGTTCCGGTAATCTTAACTGTTAAGGAATTATATAATGGTGACTTGGCTTATGCTCAAGGTGGTATGGTAGTGGCAGGCTTGGTTTACATTCTGATTTCTTTTTTTATCAAAAAGATAGGTGCAGAAAAAGTTCAAAAAATATTAGCACCACAGGTTGTAGGACCTATGATAATCGTTATAGGAATGAATCTTATACCGACAGCCTTTGTAATGGCTAAGGAAAATCCGGTAATTGCAGCAATTACATTGGGAACTGCTTTATTGGTGAATTTTAAAGGTAAGGGATTATTCAAACAACTTTCCATACTGATAGGGGTTCTAGTCGGATATATAATATCATACGGCATAGGTCTGGTTGATGTTACTGCAGTATCAAATGCAGCAATCATATCACTTCCTCCATTCAGATTTCCTAAATTTGATATAGGTGCAATTGCAATAATAACACCTATAGTGCTGGCAGTATTTATGGAACACATAGGTGATATAACCACCAATGGTCAGGTAGTCGGTAAGAACTTTATTGAAGACCCCGGACTAAACAGAACACTGCTCGGAGATGGATTAGCAACAACCTTCGCGGCTTTGATTGGAGGACCTGCAAATACAACATATGGTGAAAACACAGGAGTATTGGCAATCACAGGAAACTATGACCCGTCGATACTAAGATTAGCAGCTATATTTGCCATAATACTAGCCTTTGTATCAAAAGTCGGGGCAATCTTAACAACAATTCCAAATCCGGTGATGGGCGGTATAAGTCTCATGCTCTTCAGTATGATTTCTTTAGTAGGAGCAAAGACAATAAAAAATAATAAAGTTAAATTTAATGTTAAAAATATAGTTGTAATGTCGACTATATTAATATTAGGATTGTTCACTCCTCAATTAGAAAACATATTTGGATTTACTATAGGAATACCAATCAATAAAACAATAAGCATTTCCGGTTTAAGCTTTGCAGCCTTAGTAGGAATAATTCTAAATTCGATATTAAACTTAAGAAAGAATTAAAACGGTTAAATCATTTATGTGCCTCATATTAGTTTTAAAATTGCGATCTTACTCTGCATTGCTTATGTATATATGTAAAAATCCCGCCTTTTAAAAAGGCGGGTTATGAATAAAACTGTGAAAGTTTATTATGTCTTTTTTGTGTTATCAATCTTCCTTTATCATGCTGGTATCTTTTCCCATGGGCTGTGAAATATCATAGTGTCCGGCTAATGTGTCTGTTTTATTTCCTTCAATTAGAAACTGTACTTTTTCTATCTCAGGAAGCTGTGTAAGAGAATCTATCACTGAATACAGTGCCATTGTCTCGCCGGTGGAACCGCCGCCATTGTTTTCTTTAAATTCCTTAGAGAGATTTACATAGGCAACGCTGTCTTTTATTTCCAGGGAAATCAATTTGGTACCGTCCGGTATTGTCTTTATTAAGCTACTATATTCAGGACCTTTTATCAATTCCTGTACTATACCTTGGGCAGGCTTTGCCTCATCGGCTATCGTTCTTTTCTCTGGTACCAGATTTAAGGCCTGTTCATCAGAGAAATAAATCTTATAAGTTTTGATATCAGATTTATCCATGTGCTTCATAGCACCCACGGTATTACCGCTTTTATCGGCATAATCCTTCCCGTCAACAGTAATAGCGACTTTATTCACACCTTCAAGACTGGTAAGTGTATTAACTACGGATGCCCTGGCTATCGTCTCTTCCGAATCATTTTTGAAACCGGTAAAGCCGCTGATATCAACATTAACCGTTCCATTAGAAAACTTTACATCTTTTATTTCGGCATCTTTAGGTACGCGCAAATATGCATCTTCTGCGGATGGACCTTTCAATAGTTCCTGCAAAGCCATTTTATAAATATTATCCTTTTCAGTATAGGTTATATTCTTTTTTTCTGTGACAAACCCGGTATTATCGGCATTTGCATAATGCAGTGTAACCTCCGTCTGTTTATTCTTTGGAGCTTCGGTCTGTTGTGTATGGTTTGCTGCAGGTGAGCATCCAGCCAGGCCAAGCAAGACTGCCAATAATAAAACTACTGTTGTTTTTCTCATTTCACTTCATCCCCTTTAATTAGGATTCTTACATCTCCAGCCCTTCGTGTCAACTTTATTTTATCAAAGTATTCGAGGTAGGCCAAGGCATACTTCCTGCTGATGTCCAAAGCATCCCTGTATTCAGCTATCGTAATCCCGTCTTTTCGTCCGAATAAGCTCAGAAGTACACTTTTTAACTGTTTTCCGGTATCTGAAGTAATACAAAGCCCGTCATCTATTTTTATTAAAAACCCCTCTTCTATCATATAATCGATTAAATCCTCATCCAGGCCGAAGCTTTCAATGGAAGGAGGCATAAAATCACCAGCAAGCGCGGATAATACCTTTCCCATAGCTTTTTTATCTTCACCACCGACAGATATTTCAAAACCGGGTACAGAGAGCAGGTTCTCTCCTTTTATATCTCCTCTGTTTCTTAATATATTAAGCATCATATCAAACCCGTTTCTTTCCATGTTTTTGAAAAAACCACTGTAGAGTACCTCTTTAGAAATACCTTTTTTCAGCGAATGGCGGTTATGGAAATCCTCTATACTCTTGGTGATTTTGCGTTTAAAATTCTCCAGGACATCGGCGTATACTAAATATCCCTCCGATGATATTATTTTGCTGCCGCTTCCTATATCAGACAAAAGGCCTGAAAGTTCACTGGCAGTAAGACTGCACAAAACCGAGACCTTATCAAGCGGCAGGGGCCGGCCCGCTGAGGACAATACATACCTTAAAAAATCACTGTCCGAGGCATTTTCCAACGATCTGAGCTCATCTTCATAGCCGGGTATATTTTTTCTTTTCTTAGGATAAGGATTTATGATCATACCGCCACCGATGGTATAGAGCGGCGAGTAAGACCTGACAACAAACCTGTCCAGTCTTTCGCACGCAACATCCTCTTCTAGCTTTAATCTGCAAAAACCCGATTCGCCCTGTTTAATTTCGACGCCACCTAATACCGATGTCCTTGCCATTACCTCTGCAGAACCGACATACAGCCTGATTCTTTGGTTGCTCTTTATTATAAAGGGGCTATCATCTAATAAAGTTATTTTACAATCCAATGAATCCGTACACATACACATACCTGGAGGAGCTACAACCATGCCGCGTTTTACCTCCCCTACTTTTAAAGAGGACAAATTAATTGCCACCCTCTCACCTGCTTCAACGAGCGGCACATTTTCATCATGCACCTGTAAATTCCGCGCTTTTGTTGAAAGATTTTCGGGGTAAATATCCAGTTCATCCCCCGTACTTATCTTTCCTGACATCAGGGTACCCGTTATAACGGTTCCATAACCGTGTACACTGAAAACCCTGTCTATAGGAATCCTGAAATGTCTCTGCGTGTCCTTTTGATCTACTTTCTTATATTCCTCCAATATGGCCCCCTTGAGCTCTTCTATACCGCTGCCATTTATTGCGGAGACTTCGACTATCGGCGCATGCTCCAAGAAGGTATTTTTTATATAATCCGCTATGTCTTCCTTTACCATATCCAGCCATTCTTCTTCCACCATATCCGTCTTTGTAATAACCACGATTCCGTGCTTGGTCCCCAATAGCTGAAGGATGTGAAGATGTTCTTTTGTCTGCGGCATTATACCCTCGTCAGCAGCGATTACCAAAAGGACGATATCAATACCTGCGGCGCCTGCCAGCATATTCTTTATAAACTTCTCGTGTCCCGGAACATCAACTATTCCCGCCCTTGTGCCGTCGGGAAGCTCAAAATATGAAAAACCTAGATCTATGGTTATGCCGCGCTTCTTTTCTTCGGGTAGCCTGTCCGTATTACGTCCGGTAAGGGCCCTTATCAAGGTTGTTTTACCGTGGTCAATATGCCCTGCAGTGCCTATTATTACTCTTTTCATATTCACTTATCATCACCTAAAACAAAACACATTGCTTTAACTATGTCTGCCACATCGCCGTCTCCTAATGTCCTCATATCCATAATAAGCGTGTCATCTGCCGTTCTGCATACTATGGGTACATCACACGACCTCAGTTGCTGCGAAATCCAATCCACGCTCTTCTGCGAATGTTTTACCTTAATCACACATGTCTTAACCAAAGCTCCCGGCATGGAGCCTCCACCTACCTCTGAATAATCATCGGTAATTTCGGCTTCTATCCCTTCTATATTTTCTATCCCTTTCAAAATCTTCTTAGCTCTGTCTGCGAGATCCCGGCTGTCCGCCGTAAGCATTTTCAGTGTAGGAATGTTAAATAAGGCATCCTCACGGCTGTAATAATGGCTCAAGGTTTCTTCAAGGCATATAAGGCTAAGTTTATCTATTCTTAACGCCCTTATGAGCGGGTGCGATTTTATTTCATCAATATAACTTTTCTTGCCTATTATAATACCGGACTGCGGCCCACCTAACAGCTTGTCCCCGCTAAATGTTACTATATCCGCGCCATCCTTTAAACATTCCATAACGGATGGCTCATGCGGCAAACCAAATGATGTTAAATCATATATAAGGCCGCTTCCTAAATCTACCCCCGCGGGTATCCCGTGAGAATGAGCAACCTCGGCAATCTCCTTTACGGATGGGGATTCGGTAAAACCGATTATTTTAAAATTACTTGTATGTATCTTTAATAGCATTGCTGTTTTATCGGCATCATAGGCTTTTTCATAATCACCGGCCCTGGTCTTATTGGTTGTACCCACCTCTTTTAAAACAGCTCCGCTCTCCGTCATCACATCCGGCACCCTGAATGATCCGCCTATTTCAACAAGCTCGCCGCGGGAAATGACCACCTCTTTGCCTTTTGCCAGAGTGGTGAGCATGAGTAGAACAGCGGCCGCATTGTTATTAACTACCGCCGCTGCTTCACAACCGGTTATTTCTGTCAGCATCTTTTCAATTTTCCTGTAGCGGTTCCCTCTTTTGCCTTCCTTCAGATCAAATTCCAGATCGCAATAACCACTTGCGCTATCATTTAATCTTTTAATACAGTCTTCGGATAAAACCGCCCTTCCCAGGTTTGTATGCAAGACAACCCCAGTGGCATTGATGACCCGCCGCGTCCTGAAACGTCTCTCAGATTTTAGGGTATCCGTTATATAGCATTCCAAAAACTTCTCGTCTATATCCTTTATCTGTCCCTTTACTATATGAGACTTTAAATCATCAAGGGCGTCTCTTACGACACGCACCGTCCTTTCCCGTCCTAGAGAGGAGATATAAAATTGTATATAAGGTTTATTTATAATCCTGTCTACTGACGGGATCTTTCTCAATATATCCTGTAACATTAATAAAATCACCTCACAGTTCCATGTGAAACCATTATTTTACAATTATGCTGCATCCCTGCTTTTTAACCACCCTGCCTATCACCTTTCCTATTCCCTTAAATCTAAATACCTCGTCAGGCGGCAGTGCAATCAAAAGTCCACCCGAGGTCTGCGGATCAAACATGATATCCTCCATATATCTGGGTACGTCTGCAAAGCTTATACGTCCATCCAGGAATTTTCTGTTGTCGTATGTTCCTGCCGGAATTATACCTGTCTGTGCAAGATCTATGGATTCGTCAATTACCGGTACATCCCTGTAAAACATTTCAAAGGAGACATTACTGCCGTCGGCCATCTCGCATGCATGTCCCAAAAGACCGAAGCCCGTAACGTCCGTGGCGGCATGTACAACTGCACCCCACATCATCCTTGAGGCTTTATCGTTTAACTGTTTCATGATATAAACGGTCTTTTTTATTGTTTCCTTTTCAAGCATATCGGCTTTTATGGCAGTTGTTATGATTCCTATACCAATGGGTTTAGTGAGTATCAATGCATCTCCCGGCCTGGCCCCTACGTTCTTTATTATCCTGTCCGGGTTTATCGTACCCAACACGGAAAGCCCATACTTAGGTTCTTCATCTTTTACCGTATGTCCACCCGCTATTAATGCACCTGCCTGCTTAACCTTATCCGCTCCACCTTTAAGCACATTGCCCAATATCTCTCCCGGCAAATCCGGAGGAAAACATACTATATTGAGGGCAAGGACAGGTTTGCCTCCCATGGCATAGATATCACTCAAGGCGTTTGCGGCACTGATCGCCCCGTAATCATACGGGTCGTCCACTATAGGAGTAAAAAAGTCCACCGTATGTATGATAGCCGTGTCATCATTTAAACGGTATACGGCTGCATCGTCATTGTTACCAAGACCAACAAGCAATCTTTTGTCCTCTGTCTTCGGCAAATAACGCAGAACCTGCGTCAAGGTCTGCTGACCCATTTTAGATGCTCAGCCGGAACAGCTGGCAAGGCTTGTAAGCTTTATATCCATACCTATATCGCCTCTTTTCACAAAAAGCTGTTAAACCACAAATAAATACTATAAAGTTAACTTATCTTTTATATTCTCAAAAGTTTTAGGTCCTATTTTTGGTACATTGGTAAGCTCATCTAAAGACTTAAAGGGCCCGTTGGCATTCCTGTAATCTATAATATTGCCGGCTAACGTATCGCCTATTCCGGATAAGGTCTTCAATTCCTCCACGCCTGCTGAATTGATATTGACCTTACCGGCATCCGTGCCGCTGGGTTGCATGCCCACGGCATTGGTATCGGTTTGAGTCTCTCCCACTTTTGGCACGTAAACCTTCTCTTCATCATGCAGTTTTTCAGCAAGATTCAAGCTGTCAAGATCGGCATCATTAAGCGGCCCGCCTGCCATATTGACGGCATCTATAACCCTCGTTCCGTTCTTTAATTCATATACGCCGGTATTTTTCACCCGGCCGGCCACATGTACAAAAACGGTTTCAGGCTGAGACTCATCCTTACCTTCATCATCAGCAATAGCCGCTGTTTTTTCACTGCCATTGCCGGCAGGCAAGGAATCCCTTTTATCTGCAACATCAACATCTACTTTATCATCGGCATTTTTATAATAAAAAAATATACTTCCCAATATAGCTAAGATAATCACTGCTATCAGAATAAAAGTCTGTGTCTTTTTAAACTTCATCCTTAAATTACCTCTTTTGCTATATCATATTTTTTTGGTATACTATAATTATTGTCATGCTAACGGAGGATGCCAAATGAAAAAAATCATAGCTGTATTCATAATTACCATATCTTTATTTACCGTTTTACCATTTACAAAGACATATGCTGAGAATTTGGAAGTATCTGCCCAGTCTGCGGCATTAATAGACTGCAGAACAGGCCAAATACTGTATGAAAAAAATGCGGACCAAAAAATGTTCCCCGCCAGCATTACAAAGATACTCACAGCTATTATAGCACTGGAAAATTCAAATCTCAATGAAAGTGCGACAGCGGGCAATGACATACTTGGTACGGATGGAAACAAGATATTCATACAGCCCGGTGAAATTCTTTCAGTGAAGGATCTTCTATACAGTCTTCTTTTATCTTCCGCCAACGATGCGGCAGTTGTTATTGCCGATCATGTAGGCGGCAGCACGGATGACTTTGCAAAAATGATGAACAAAAAGGCAGCGGACATCGGTGCCACAAATACACATTTTACTAATCCCAACGGCCTGCACGACGACAACCACTACACCACTGCAAGGGATATGGCTTTAATAACAAACTATGCAATGAAAAACGAAACCTTTAGAAAAATAGTAAACACCCAAAAATATGTAGTAAATCCCACCAACAAATTTGATGAGGAAAGGATACTATACACTGAAAACAAATTGATAAAAAACTCCAGATACCATTAT
The DNA here is from genome assembly GCA_002399345.1 of Thermoanaerobacterales bacterium UBA4877. Lineage (GTDB taxonomy): Bacteria > Bacillota > Thermoanaerobacteria > Thermoanaerobacterales > UBA4877 > UBA4877. Next base: position 2,109 of record DHDL01000025.1, on the reverse strand, counting down.
AAAGGTGCGGACGGAGTAAAAACGGGATATACAAAAAAGGCAAGACATACCTTGGTCGCAAGCGCATCCAAAAACGGGCACAGATTGATATCGGTAATAATGGGTGATGAAGGCAACAAAATGTGGGAGGATTCAACGAATCTGCTAAACTATGGCTTTTCCAATTACCGGGTTGTTACCATAAGCAAGAAGGATCAGACGGTAGGAACCATGAATTTCAAAAACCTTAAAATACCTTTGGTGACAAATAAAAACGTTTTAGCCAGTATGCCGTTAGATAAAAATACCATAACTAAAAAGATAAGTTTGAATGACGATATCTCCTTACCCATACAGGCCGGCACTTCTCTCGGCAAACTCAAATATTATGCGGATGATATGTACTTAGGTGAGGCAGACCTGATAACAAACAATTCATATCAAAAAAACTGGCTGGGTCGTGTAAAGCAGATAAACGCTGAGATAAGTAACACAAGTGATGACTCAAATAAGAAACTGAAAGTCTTTGTCACAGTGTCCGTGCTGTTAGTCATATACATAATAATGCATACTATAAAATCCTGTCATCGTAAAAAATATATATTTAAAAAAACAAACAGGCGGTAATTATTATATGCCGCCTGTTGTTTTTTTAATTAAGACCAATTATATAACGATGTTGACCAACTTGTCGGGTATTATAATTATTCTCTTTATCGGTTTATCATTTATAAATGACTTTATCCTTTCGTTTTTTAATACAAGCTTCTTAATTGTATCATCATCTGCCCCTGTAGGTGCACTGAGTCTTCCCCTTACTTTTCCTTTTACCTGGATCACAATCTCCGTCTCACTTTTTATCAAAGCATTCTCGTCACAAACGGGCCAGGCCATTTTGTGTATGCTGCCTTCATAACCTAAAACATGCCATAGCTCCTCGGTTATATGCGGCGCAAAGGGAGCTAACATTATAAGTTCATTATATATAAGCTCACTTACCACATTCATATTGGCGCTTTTCTTATGTACGGTCATGTAATCATTCAGCGCATTGGAAAGCTCCATAATAGCACTTATAGCTGTGTTAAACCCAAATTTCCCATCCAGATCCTCCGTTATCTTCTTTATTGTACTGTTCGTTTTATACCTAAGTTTTTTATCCTCTTCATCCAGGTTGTCATAGTTTAAGTCAGAGAGTGTATAATCATCTTTTAAATCGGTAACCTGCTTGTATACCCTGCTTAAAAACCTGTAGCACCCCTCGACACCCTGATCGTTCCACTCCAGGTCCCTTTCCGGAGGTGCGGCAAAAAGTACAAAAAGCCGGGTGGTATCGGCACCGTATTTATCTATAATCTCCTCTGGACTGACTATGTTCCCTTTGGATTTAGACATCTTGATCCCCTCTTTTAAAACCATGCCCTGGGTTAACAGATTGGTAAAAGGTTCATCCACCGGCGTGAGTTTTATATCATAGAGAAATTTGGTGAAAAATCTAGCATACATCAAATGCAGTATTGCATGCTCCACACCGCCCACATACTGATCCACCGGCAGCCAGTACTTTGCCTTGTCAAAATCAAAGGGAACATCCTCGTTTCTGGGATCGGTGTACCGTTCAAAGTACCATGAAGAACACATAAACGTATCCATGGTATCCGTTTCCCTCTTGGCCGGCCTGCCGCACTTAGGACAGGTAGTATTTACAAAGGACTCACATTGTGACAGCGGTGACTGCCCTTTCCCGGTGAATTTAGCATCCTCGGGGAGCAGTACGGGAAGATCCGCCTCCGGAACCGGTACGACGCCGCAATGCTCACAGTAAACAATGGGAATGGGAGCACCCCAATATCTCTGCCTGGATATAAGCCAGTCCCTGAGTTTGTAATTTACCTTCCTCTTGCCACATCCCTTTTCTTCAATAAGATCCTTAATTTTTTCTATCATATCCTTAGCTGCCATGCCATCAAAGCTACCAGAATTTGACATAAACCCATCACCCGTATAGGCTTCCTTCATCGTATCCGTCGATAGAACCTCCCCCTTAGGCTGTATGACCACCCTTACTGGGAGTTTATATTTTCCGGCAAACTCAAAATCCCTCTCGTCATGTGCGGGCACACCCATAAC
>DHDL01000029.1:22855-31822 GCA_002399345.1 Thermoanaerobacterales bacterium UBA4877 | reverse complement strand
ATATTGACTTGTCCACAAACTTATATTATAATTGTTAATGTTGATGTGCCGAGATGGTGGAATAGGCAGACACGCTACTTTGAGGGGGTAGTGAGGCAATTTCCTCATGCGGGTTCGAGTCCCGCTCTCGGCACCATTTTTATATGTGCGTCTTGTGCATGTTTATCTTAATTGCCTAATCCTTAAAAAAGGTAGGGGGAGAAGTTGGTATAACTTCGCAGGCGGAGGGGGAGATACAAATGAAAAAGTGTGGTAAGCTCATCTTAAGTGTTTCTGTATTGTCAGCATCTCTTATGTTATCCGGATTAAGTCCTGTTTTTGCAGCTTCATTTCCGCGAGGAATAGTGACGGGAAACCATGTTAATTTAAGGGTGAAACCGGGCTTACAATCAAAGGTTATCAGGCAGGTTAATAGTAAAAATGTTGTTTCCGTGCTTGGCAATACCAAAGGATGGTATAACATAAAGCTGTCGGACGGTACCAAAGGATGGATGAGTTCAACTTATGTGTCGCTTAGAGATAAAAATGTGTCAAGGGCTGGGGTCGAAAGAGATATAGTAGATTTTGCCAAACGATTTTTAGGTGTTGGATATGTATATGGCGGTTCGTCTGAGAAGGGTTTTGATTGTTCGGGTTTTACATCATATGTTTATAAAAATTTCGGTGTAAATTTGCCACGGACGGCTGCTGGACAATCAACCGCAGGTACGGCGGTTGGGAAAAATGATTTGCAGGTGGGAGACTTGGTTTTGTTTAAAACATTGGGTTCTAGCAAAGTTAATCATGCCGGTATATATATCGGTGATGGGAATTTTATTCACAGCTCTTCAGGCAGTGGAGAGGTCCGTATAGATTCACTTTCGTCCAACTATTATACAAGCCATTATGCAACATCTAGACACGTGCTTTAAACAATTTTGACAACTTGAAATTAATGCCGTATTGATGCGTGATTAAGATGTGTGTTTTTATTGACATAGTATATGTTTTGGGTATATAATTACATACGGTTAAATGAATGGGTACAAAATGTATCCATTTTTTGTTTGGAAGGGGAATTAAGTGTGATAAGAAAAGACATTAGAAATATAGCAATTATAGCTCATGTCGACCATGGTAAGACCACGCTGGTGGATGGTATGCTCAAGCAAAGCGGTATATTTCGTGCAAACCAAAAAGTGGATGAAAGGATTATGGACTCCAATGAATTGGAAAAAGAGAGAGGTATAACCATATTATCTAAGAATACCGCTATAAGGTATAAAGATATAAAAATAAATATTGTAGACACACCCGGCCATGCCGATTTTAGCGGTGAGGTTGAGCGGGTGCTTAAGATGGTTGACGGTGTGCTTCTTTTAGTAGATGCTGCAGAGGGACCTATGCCGCAGACAAGATTTGTTTTAGGCAAGGCTTTGTCTTTGAATTTAAAACCCATTGTGGTTATAAATAAAATTGATAAACCGGATGCACGTCCCAATGAGGTTATAGATGAGGTATTAAACCTCTTTATTGAACTTGGTGCAACGGAAGATCAGCTGGATTTTCCGATAATTTATGCATCTGCGCGGGATGCTGTGGCGAGGTATGATCTTAAAGATAAAAATAGTGATTTAAAGCCTTTGTTTGATACCATAGTAAATAATATTCCTGCACCTGAAGGAGACGATGATGCTCCGCTTCAGATGCTTGTCACTAATTTAGACTATGACGACTATGTAGGTAGGCTTGCTGTAGGTAGAGTGATAAGAGGTAAAATAAAAGATGGACAGCAGGTAAGCATTGTTAAAAAGGATGGTACGGTAGAAAAAAATAAGATAGGTCAGCTGTACCAGTATGAGGCACTTAAGAGAACAGAGAGTGACGGGGCCTCGGTAGGTGATATAATTTCGGTATCAGGTATTCCGGACATTGAGATAGGTGAGACAATTGCAGATCTCGAGAATCCGGAAGGCGTAAGTTTTGTCTATATAGAGGAACCTACTATATCTATGGATTTTTCTACCAATGCGAGCGCTTTTGCTGGCCAGGAGGGCGAATATGTTACGTCCCGGCATTTAAGAGACAGACTCTATAAAGAACTTGAAACCAATGTTTCACTGAGAGTGGAGGATACGGACAAGCCGGATTCGTTTAAGGTATCGGGAAGAGGAGAGCTGCATTTGTCCGTTTTGATAGAGACCATGCGTAGAGAAGGATATGAATTCCAGGTATCAAAACCGCAGGTTATCTATAAGAGGAAAAATGGGAAGAAGTATGAGCCGATAGAAACCCTATATATAGATGTACCTGAGGATTACATGGGTGTCATTATGAGCAAACTTGGTCAGAGGAAGGCGGAGCTTGTGGATATGACATCTGATGACCGAGGAAATTGCAGGCTTGAGTTTAATATTCCTGCGCGCGGCTTGATGGGATACCGGGCAGATTTTCTGACGGATACACGAGGCACCGGTATTATGAATCATCAATTTTTGGAATATCAGCCTTATAAGGGAGATATAAGCGAAAGGAACCGCGGTTCTCTGGTTGCTTCAGAGGCAGGCACTGCCACTGCATATGGGCTTAACAATGCTCAGGAAAGAGGAGATTTGTTTATTGAACCGGGTGCCGAGGTTTATGAAGGCATGGTTGTCGGAGAAAACAACCGTGAAGAGGACATGGACGTCAATGTGTGTAAGAAGAAGCATTTGACTAACATGAGGTCTTCCACTGCTGATGAGGGCATTAAATTATCTGTCAGCAAGACAATGAGTCTAGAGGAGGCCCTTGACTTTTTGGCTGAGGATGAACTGATTGAGGTTACTCCTAAATCCATAAGAATAAGAAAAGAGATATTATCCAAAAACGAAAGGTATAAGAAAATTGGCAGATCAAAATTTTAATTTAAAATAAAGGGTACGGGCCCTTTATTTTTTTTGTGTTTTATTTTACAATATATACCAGAAGTATAAAATATTGGAGGTTACTAATATGAGAACAAAAAGATTGATCTTCAATAAGAGACACAAACTAAAAACAATTACCATGTTTGTGCTGTTTGTTATTGTTCTGCCGATTTTATCTATATACATGTCCGACAAGATTGTGTACAGGCTTATCAATCCGCTTTATAAAAGATTAGAGCCTGCTGACTCTGCCGTGGTAGAGGTTTATGAGGTACCTCCGCTTTTCTATTATGAAATATATTCGTATACGCCCGGCATATCTTCCAACATGCATGCCATAAACGACGACGGCCTTATAGCGTGTGTATTTTCTAAAGGCGATATAAATATTATTAGCAATCTATTTGGCAACACAAAAGTGACTGCAAAGGAAAAAAAGATAAAGGGTACTACGATACCCTATGGCAAGAATAATCTTGACAGAATAAAAACTTTAAATAGCTGTGTAAAGGACATTACTTCGTTAGTCCAAAAAGAAAGCAGGCTAAGTGCTAACATTTTAAATGGAGATGTGGGAGAAGAAAAATTTGCTAAAGACATAAAACCAATAAATGATATAATAAAAAAAATGGAGAAACGATATAATAACAGCAGTAGGGTTAAAGAGATAGTAGGGCTGCAGGATAAGGCTATAGACAAACTGAAAATTTCAATGATACTTAATGATGGTAATTCTTTTCACATTTTGCAGGAGGCTATATACCAGTCTTTAAACCTTTATAGCGGGCTTATATTTGAATCTGGGCAATTCAATTGAATAAATGCTTAAATTACCTTTCTAGATTATTAACTATGTGTTAAAATATATATGTATCTGGTTACCAAAATTTTAACATACCTATAAAATTTTTTTCCATTGATCTTTTATCATAATTCTATAAGGAGTGATTGGATGAGTGCAAGTATTCTGACTTTCAAGGGTGGTGTTCATCCTCAATATAATAAAGAGCTTACGAACCGCTTACCCATAGAGGTTATGCCGGCGCCTTCAGAGGCCGTGATACCGCTTTCCCAGCATATAGGTGCGCCGTGCGAGCCCCTTGTTGCAGTTGGCGACGAGGTTAATATGGGACAGAAGATTGGTGAGGCGAAGGGCTTTGTTTCCGTACCGGTCCATTCCAGTGTTTCCGGTAAGGTCAAGGCGATAGAGCCAAGGCTGCATTCGTCGGGGCAGTTTGTCAATTCAATCGTGATTGAAAATGACAGGCTGGACACTCTGGATGAGTCCGTAAAGCCTAAGGAAGATTTAAACAATCTTGAACCTGATGATATTAAAGAAATAATAAAAGAGGCCGGTATAGTGGGGATGGGAGGAGCTACATTTCCTACACATGTGAAGCTTACACCCCCGAAAGGTAAAAAGGTAGACACGGTAATAATAAATGGTGCGGAGTGTGAACCGTATCTCACCTGTGACCACAGGCTCATGGTTGAGCATCCCACTGAAATTGTTTATGGTCTTAAGGCTATACTCAAGGTACTGGGAGTTGATAAGGGAATTATTGCTATAGAGGTCAATAAACCCGATGCCATAGAGGCTGTGGAAAAAGCGACGGACGGTGTTAAAGGCGTAGAGGTCGTAAGATTGGCAGCTAAGTATCCTCAAGGCGGTGAAAAACAGCTGATAAATGCCGTGACAGACAGAGAGGTGCCGTCCGGTGGTCTTCCAGCGGATGTCGGTGTGGTTGTCGATAACGTGGGTACGGTATATGCCATAGCCCGAGCATTAAAAGAAGGCATGCCACTTATAGATAGGGTTGTTACAATAACCGGCCAGGCCGTAAATAATCCTAAAAACCTTTTGGTAAGGATAGGGACTACTCTCAATGATGTAGTGGAATTTTGCGGCGGTATGAAAGGCAATCCGGGTAAACTTGTTACGGGTGGCCCCATGATGGGTGTTACGCAGTATACATTGGACATACCTGTAATCAAAGGTACATCCGGTGTGGTTTTACTTCCTGAGGATGCGGCAATATCCGAGAAGGTAAGGGCATGCACTCAGTGCGGCAAGTGTGTCGAGGTATGTCCTATGAACCTAATGCCTCTGTTTATAAGCATGTATGCACTTAATGATGATTTTGAAGATGCAGAAAAATATCATGCCCTTGATTGCATTGAATGCGGATGTTGTTCATATATTTGCCCATGTAAACGGCCGCTTGTAGAATCGATAAGACAGGCTAAAAGGGAGATAACTGCAAAAAGGAAAAAAGAAGCTTAAGGGGGGGATTCTAAATGGATAATCAATATCTTGTTACATCATCACCTCATTTCCGCTCTGATTATAAAATAGAACGGATGATGCTTGATGTAATTATCGCATTGCTTCCGGCACTTATTGCAGGAACTGTATTTTTCGGCATTAGAGCCTTAATGCTTACTGCCATTTCCATGGTAACTGCAGTGCTTACGGAGTATGTTATAGAGAAACTGCTGCACAGGGAGATCACTATCGATGACTATAGTGCAGCCGTCACGGGAATGCTTGTCGCTTTTAATTTACCGCCCACAGTATCTTGGTGGATTCCGGTAGTAGGATCTTTCTTTGCTATATCGATAGTAAAGATGTGCTTCGGAGGTTTGGGAAATAACTTTGTTAACCCGGCACTGGCGGCAAGAGTTTTTCTTTTGGCTTCATGGCCGGTACAGATGACAACGTGGAAGATACCCGAAGCGGTATCGGCGGCTACGGCGGCTGATGCAATGACAACGGCCACACCTCTGGCCGTGTTGAAGACGGGTACGATCACACACTTACCCAGCCTCTGGTCGATGTTTATCGGCAACATAGGCGGGACTATAGGTGAGACGTCAACACTTGCTCTTTTAATAGGTGCCGCGTACCTTGTTTATCGTGGCGTAATTAATCTAAAAACACCGCTGTCATTTATCGCTACAGTAGGAATAATGACATGGATATTTGGGCCTGATGGCATGTTTACCGGACCGTTTTTGTATCATATACTGGGTGGCGGACTTATACTGGGTGCTTTTTACATGGCAACCGATTATGCTACTTCGCCTGTTACGCCTTTAGGCCAGATAATTATGGGAATCGGGTGTGGAATTTTCACCAGTGTCATAAGGCTCTGGGGCGGCTATCCCGAGGGCGTGTCTTACGCCATACTTCTTATGAATATGGTTTCACCTCTGATTGACAGATATACGATGCCAAAGGTTTTCGGTACAAAGGGGGCGAAAAAAGTTGCATAATGAAGGTGTAAAAGATATAGCAGTGACCGGTCTTATACTGCTTTTAATCGCCGGTGTTGCAGGTGTGGCTTTAGGTTTTGTAAACTCGGTAACCGAGGGGCCTATTGCTGAGCAGGATAAAATAGCAGAAAATGAATCCAAGATCGCTGCCTTTCCAGGTGCAAAGAAATTCGAGGCAGTAGATGATGCAGAGTGGAAGTCGGTTTTGGAAGATGATGAAAAGAATGTAGTTACATCGGTGGATACAGCCAAGAACAGTGAAGATGTTCTGGGCTACGTGATAGGTGTGGCGCCTCAAGGATACGGCGGACCGATTGAGATGATGGTTGGTATATCCGAGGATGGTAAAATCACCGGTATCAATATAGTCAACCATTCTGAAACGCCGGGACTCGGTGCGAAATCGGATGATCCCAAGTGGCAGAGCCAGTTTAATGGTAAACCGGCCGATTCACCGTTGGAATTGGTAAAGAATAAAAAGGCCGGCCCAAGCGAAGTTGAAGCCCTTACCGGCGCAACCGTAACCAGCACGGGTGTTACAAAAGGTATAAACGTCGCAATAGATTTATATAACAAAATAAAATAGCAAGGAGGCATTATAATGGGTTACTGGAATGATTTTACCAAGGGAATATGGAGAGAAAATCCTACCTTTAAAATGGTTGTCGGTATCTGTGCTACCTTGGCCGTGAGTAACGCGGTAGCCAACGGAATCGCCATGGGCCTGGCCACGACATTTGTTTTAGTAGGTTCATGTGTTATAATATCGGCACTTAGGAAATTCACCCCTGAAAAGATACGAATGCCGATATTTGTTGTATGCATAGCTACATTTACAACAATAGTCTCCATGATTATGAATGCATATCTGCCAAGTTTATATAATGTTATGAAGCTGTACATTTCTTTAATTGTTGTTAACTGTATTATAATGGCAAGAGCCGAGTCTTTTGCCTCTAAAAATCCGGTGAGCAATTCATTTTTTGATGCGCTAGGAATGGGTTTGGGATATACCATGGCTCTGGTAATTATAAGTATAATAAGGGAAATACTGGGGAGCGGTACATTCCTGGGCTTGCAGGTTATGCCTGTGAACTACCAGCCTGTTCTTATGATGGTATTGCCTCCGGGGGCATTTTTAACTCTCGGTTTATTGGCTGGGCTTGCTAAATTTATAGATACTAAAGCCGCAGAGAGGAAAAAGGCTTCAAAGGAAAGGGTGATTTTAGGTGGCAGGGCATCTTCTGATATTACTGGTTAGCTCCATTTTTGTAGATAACTATCTGCTCTCAAGGTTTTTAGGTGAATGTCCGTTCCTGGGAGTTTCGAAAAAAGTTGAGACCGCTATGGGAATGAGCGTAGCCGTAATTTTTGTAATGACTATGACAGGTGTGATATCATATGTTGTACAGACTTATATACTTGTACCACTGGGACTGGAATACCTGCAGATCATTGCATTTATTGTCATCATTGCCACGCTGGTGCAGTTTACCGAGATGGTGATAAAGAAGACCAGTCCTACACTTTACCAAGCACTGGGCATTTATCTGCCGCTTATTACAACTAACTGCGCCGTGCTTGGTGTTGCTTTACTGAATGTACAGATGGGATATAACCTGATTGATTCTATAGTGTATAGTTTTGGATCGGCTGTCGGTTTTGCATTTGCTTTGGTTTCTTATGCCGGAATCAGAGAAAGACTGGCTTTTGCACCTATTCCCAAGACGCTGGAAGGTTTTCCTTCGGCACTTATAGGCGCGGGACTTCTTTCCCTTGCGTTTCTGGGATTCAGAGGACTTGTATAAGGGGGGGATTAAATTGTTACAAGATATATTGTATCCGCTCTTGATTTTGGGCGGTATGGGATTTCTATTCGGAGCAATACTAGCCTATGCATCTCAGAAGTTCCATGTTGATGTGGATCCGAAGCAGCAAGAGGTAAGGGAAGTGCTTCCCGGAGCCAACTGCGGCGGATGCGGTTTTGCTTCTTGTGATGCCTATTCCCAGGCGGCAGCGGAGGGAAAGGCTGATACAAACAGATGTGTTGTGGGTGGTCAGGCCGTTGCAGAAAAAGTTGCCGCCATCATGGGAAATAAAGCGGAAGATGTTGCAAAGAAATCAGCCCGGGTAATGTGTAAAGGTACGAACAGTAATGCTGTAAAAAAGTATAAATATCATGGCATAGATGACTGCCGGGCAGCCAATGCATTGGCGGGAGGTAACAAAGAGTGCCGGTACGGATGCTTGGGTCTGGGTACATGTGAGAAACTGTGTCCTTTTGATGCAATACATGTTACTCCGGAAGGCATAGCCGAGGTTGATGAAGAGAAATGCACCAGCTGCGGTATATGTGTTAAGGCATGCCCAAAGCATGTCATCAAACTCATTGATGTGAATAAACGGGTCATTGTATTCTGCAATAACCACGATAAAGGTAAAAGAGTAAGGCAGATATGCAAGGTCGGATGTATAGCATGCAGAATGTGTGTAAAACAGTGCCCGGAGAATGTAATATCAATGGACAATAACCTTTCCGTCATTGATTATGATGGGTGTACTAATTGCGGAGCTTGCATACCAAAATGTCCGTCAAAGACAATATTAAATCTGGATAAAATTGCTTCTGAGGCTGTTATTTCTTAAATAATATGAAATTAATAATGTTAAAGTGGGTTTAATTCGCATCAGGTTATAGTCAAACCGGCAGGCCTGCAAAAAACCAAGCATACTTAACGTATGTGGCTGCAATTTGCAGGTGCAGCCATTTAAGCTAAGTAAAATTGCTGTACAATTTTGCGGC
>DHDL01000029.1:0-22669 GCA_002399345.1 Thermoanaerobacterales bacterium UBA4877 | reverse complement strand
TTATATGGATGAAAAATCTACATTGTATGGTATAATTAAAAAGTAGCTAATGTAAAAGGATGTCGTAAAATGAGACACAGTACCTTCAAGCTGATGTATTTATCCATGCTTACGTGTATAGGGCTGGTGCTTCATGTGTTTGAAAACATGATACCCGTACCGTTTTTGGCGCCCGGTGCCAAGTTAGGCCTGGCCAATATTGCGTCACTTCTGACACTATATGTTTTCGGGCTTCCCGATGCATTTATTGTATCCGTATTGCGGCCGATTCTGGGAACTCTTTTGGGGGGTTCGGTATCAAGCCTGCTATTCAGCCTGAGCGGATCCATTGTAAGTACCTTTGTCATGTGGATGGTAATGAAATATTTTAATAAATATTTCAGCATGGTCGGTGTTAGTATTTTGGGTGCTCTTGCGCACAATGCTGCACAGGTGACAGTTTCCGCGCTACTTATAAGCAATGTCAATATGTATATCTACTTGCCCGTACTGAGTCTTTTGAGCCTAGGGACCGGCCTTTTTGTAGGCCTGGTCGCTAATGTGACTAAGGATATATTAAAGTCGTCGGTAGAGACTTCCGGTAAGAATTTAAGGGGATGACTTGGTTGAGGAGAAACAAAAACCTGTGGTATCTTGCAGCTTTGGTTCTTATATTTGCGGTTATAGGGAGCTTTTTGGGCAGTTTCTTGTCCGCATGGCTACCTGTGCTGGGTAATTCCAAGTCTATTGGTTTTAAAATACCTGTTAATCTTGTACTTGATGTGTTGAACCTTAAGTTTTTTCTTTCCGTTAATCTCCGTATTAATTTTCTTTCGATTGTCGGCATGTTGCTTGGTATATATGTATATTACAAAAGATAGCGGGATTTCCTTTAATGTTATGGCTCATATAATTGATAATTATAGAATAAAGGTGATAAAATGACGGATCTTGTTCTTGCATCTTCTTCCCCGCGCAGAAAAGAATTATTAAAACAACTGGGACTTGACTTTGATATAATTCCAAGTAATATTAAAGAGACACTTAAAGGTGAAACTCCGGGCGAAATGGTAAAAAATCTGGCAATGGACAAGGCAATGTCTGTATTGCCCAGGGTTGACAGAGGTAAGATTATCATTGGGGCCGACACCATAGTATATATGGACGGGTGTATAATGGGAAAACCCAAGGATGAGGGTGATGCCTTTTCTATGCTTAGAAAACTAAGCGGAAGGACTCATGAGGTATATACCGGCCTGGCAGTGGTTAATACTACAAATAGCGCGGTTTTATTAGATTATGAATGCACACAGGTTTTAATGAAAGATCTCACGGATAAAGATATAATAAATTATATAAAAACCGGTGAATCAAAGGATAAAGCGGGGGCTTATGCCATTCAAGGCAAAGGTTCCCTTATTGTTAAGAGTATAAAAGGATGCTATTATAATATAGTGGGTCTTCCGATAGGCAAGCTTAGGGACATGCTTTTAAATTGGGATTTGGACCTTTTAGTTATGGGTCGGTAATATGACTGAATATAACATCAAGATAAAAGACCTGCCGGAAGAGGAAAGACCAAGAGAAAGAATGATAAAATGCGGCCCACAGGCATTATCAAATACTGAACTTTTGGCAATAATTATAAGAACTGGAGTAAAAGGAGAAAGTGCTCTTAAAGTGGCTCAGAATCTTATTTCCCAAGGAGGGCTTGAGTCACTGATAGACGGCAGTATAGAAGAACTTGCAGCCTTTAAGGGTATAGGTATGAGCAAAGCAGTGCTTATAAAGGCTGCGGTAGAACTCGGGAATAGATTATATAATATGCCCGAAAAGAAAAAGTTTTACATCAAATCACCGGCTGATGTATCGGCAATATTAATGGGTGATATGCGTTACTTAAAAAAAGAATATTTTAAAATAATACTGCTAAATATTAAGAATAATATCATAGCTGTGGAGGACATATCCGTTGGTAGCCTTAATTCATCACTGGTACACCCCAGAGAAATTTTCCGAGCAGCTATTAAGAAATCAAGTGCTGCCATTATACTGGTCCACAATCATCCCAGTGGTGATCCGACACCGAGCAATGAAGATGTTGAGGTGACAAACAGGATTGAAGAGTGCGGCGTAATACTCGGTATACAGGTTTTAGACCATGTGATTATTGGCGATGGTAGCTATTATAGTTTTAAGGACAAAGGATTAATGGAATAGAGAGGTGTTCATATCAATGAGTTTATCTAAAGACATTGGGATTGACCTTGGTACAGCCAATACCTTGGTATTTATAAAGGGTAAGGGTGTTATAGTAAGGGAACCTTCGGTTGTTGCAATCGAGAGGAACAACCATAAGGTCTTAGCTGTAGGGGCACAGGCTAAGAGGATGGTTGGAAGAACCCCGGGCAATATTATTGCGACCAGGCCTATGAGAGACGGTGTAATAGCTGATTTTGATATTACGGAGGCTATGCTTAAATATTTTGTAGGCAAGGCAAATGCTCGGTCAGGTATAAGGAAACCGAGAGTAATTGTTGGTGTTCCATCCGGTGTTACCGAGGTTGAAGAAAGAGCGGTAGAGGAAGCAACAATGCAGGCGGGTGCCAGGGAGGTACATTTGGTAGAGGAACCCATGGCGGCTGCTATAGGCGTGGGGCTTCCGGTCGAAGAGCCGACGGGAAGTATGATAGTTGATATAGGCGGCGGTACCACCGATGTGGCAATAATTTCACTGGGCGGTATTGTTACCAGCAGAAACTTAAGGATAGCCGGCGACGAAATGGATGAAGCGATCATCAGTTATATAAAGAAAGAATATAACCTTATGATTGGTGAGCGGACATCTGAAGAGATAAAGATAACCATAGGTTCTGCATATCCCAAAGCCAAGGAAGAGACGATGGAGATACGCGGCAGGGATCTGATGACGGGGCTGCCAAAGACATTAAAAATATCCTCAACTGAAATAATGGAAGCCATGAAAGATTGTATTTCTTCCATATTAGAGGCAATAAAATCCACTTTGGAAAAGACTCCTCCCGAGCTCGCTGCGGATATAATGGATAAGGGAATTATGATCGCAGGGGGAGGTGCACTCTTAGACGGATTAGATAAACTGGTAAGACAAGAGACAGGTATGCCCGTCGAAGTTGCTGAATCACCTCTGGATTGTGTTGCCTTGGGAACAGGAAAGATACTAGAAGAGGTTAATCTCTTTAATAGTATATCTAGAGCATCCAGATAGGGGGGTGGACCACTTTGCCCTGGTGGGAGAAATACAGGGATTTTATAATTGTTGGTCTTGTTGTGCTGGTTATTTTAATGTCAATAGGAGCTGATCTACAAGGTAAAGCTATACCGGGAATGGAATTTATCTCAGGGTCATTTATAAAACCTGTGAGTAACACATTTTATCAAATCGGCAGCAAGATTTCTGATTTTTTCTATTCCCTGAAGAATATAGGTGGTATGAAAAGTGAGAATGAGAGATTAAAATCAATGGAGGGAAGCTATGATAATCTTAAACTTGAGGCGGAAAAGCTGAAACAGGAGAATAAGCGGCTTAAAGACCTTCTTGATTATAAAGAATCGGACAGCGATTATGATATGATAGGTGCGCAGGTAATAGGCAAATCCAGTGGAGGATGGTTTGATATTTTTGCAGTTAATGTTGGCAAGGACAGGGATATTAAAAAAGGTATGGCTGTTGTAACCGATGGGGGGCTTACGGGTACAGTGATCGAGGTTCACGATAAATGGTCGAAGGTATTATCGATCATTGATGAGAATAGTTCGGTCAGTGTGAAAATCAACAAAACCGGGGATAACGGTATACTGCACGGGGATATAGATATGAAGGCCAAGGGCCTGGCCAGCGCGATATATTTACCTATGACATCAAATGTGAAAAAAGGCGATGAAGTAATAACATCAAACCTGGGAGGAGTTTATCCCGAGGGTCTATATATAGGTAAGGTTATCAAGGTGGAAAATAGCCACGGTGATCTGTACAAGACTGCAATAATAAAACCCGGAGTTGATTTTCAACGGCTTGAGGATGTTTTAGTGATAAAAACATCAAAAACGGGAATAGATTTAGGAGAGGAGTAGGAGACCAATGAGGCAACATCTTATTATTCTGCTCCTTTTACTACTTTGTTTTATAATACAGACCACGCTGTTGCCATTTCTCGCTGTGTACAATATCTCTCCTGATTTCATACTCATTTTTGTAACGGCAATATCGATGTTAAACGGACAATGGGAAGGCATGATATTCGGTATCATCGCAGGGATACTTATGGATATCTTTTACAGTCCCATATTTGGTATATATAGTTTGATTTATGCTACGATCGGTTTTTTCGTAGGCAAGATCAGCAAAAATATATTTAAAGAGAACCCTTTTGCAGCACTGTTGTTTACCATATCGGACAGTGTGTACAAGGGTATTGTAGTAATTATTGTCAAAGCGGCACTTTCTTATAAAACAGGTATCGGGTTGTCATTTTTGGCGTTATCACTTCCGGAGGCACTTTTAAATGGGATAATTATTTTTTTGGCTTATGATTATTTAGTCATATTAAATGATCAGATAATGAAGAAAAGAAATAAAACGATATTTTGAGGGAATGATCTCATGGAAACGAATGAGTTTAGAAAAAAAATTATTGCATTTATTATAATAATTATTCTGCTTTTTTCTGTTATCTTCGGGAGATTGATACAATTGCAGTTGTTCCAGGGGAGTTATTATAGAGAATGGTCCGACGAGAAAAGATTAAGGCTGATTCCCGTCAAGGCACCAAGAGGGAAGATAACAGACAGCAAAGGCGTTGAGTTTGCCAACAGCAAGCCCATCTTTTGCTTGAACATCGTAAGGACCAATATTGATGATAAGAAACTTAACAGTGTAATATATAAAGCGATAGATATCTTAGAGCAAAATGATGAAGAATACATAGATACATTGCCCATCTTTTATGATAAGGACGATGGATTTTATTTTGATTTCAAGAGTATTGAAAATGAAGAGGTCAGCGAGAAAATTCTTAAAGCCAGAGAAAAACGCTGGAAGAAGGATCATAACATACCTCTTAACACAGATGCTCAAAGAGCATGGAACAAATTGAAAAAGAGGTATGCCATAAGTGATTCATACGATATATCTGATGCAAGGCAAATAATGAATATCCGCAATATAATGGCTGAACAGGGATATAAATCATATCAGCCTGTCGCTATAGCCAAAGATATATCCGAAAAGACGGTGGCCGAGTTGGAGGAGCGGCATATAGACCTTCCCGGTGTGATGGTGGATGTGGAGCCTATAAGACAATATCCAAAAGGCAGCCTGGCATCTCAGGTATTGGGATATATAAGCAGAATAGATTCCGAAACCATGAAACAACTTGATCAGTCTAAGTATAAACCTGATGATCTCATCGGCAAATCCGGGGTAGAGCAATCATATGAGAAATACCTTAAGGGGACCGATGGTGGTGAGTATGTTGAGGTAGACGCTATGGGAAGAAAAGTAAGGAGTGTTTCGTATGAAGAGCCTACCCCTGGTAATACTCTTAAACTTACGATTGATGATAAATTACAAAAAGCTGCAGAGAAAGGCCTCGAAGATACAATGAGGAATATAAGAGAGGGAAATGGTTTTAGAAGTTCTCCGTATGCAAAAATGGGTGCGGCGGTGGTTATAGATGTAAATACGGGAGAGGTTTTGGCATTGGCCAGTCTACCCGATTATGACCCTAATGTTTTTGCCAAGGGCAGTCCGACGGTGAAGGAATATGCGGCGCTTAACCCAAAGGATGCGACAGAACGTACTCCAAAGCCCTTGTGGAATTATGCAACCAAGGGCGCCGTACCTCCGGGATCTGCTTTTAAGATGGTTACGGGTATGGCCGGACTCATGGAGGGTGTTATAAAACCAACCGACAAGATATTAGACAGAGGAATTTATCCTTATGCGCACCATCCGGGATGCTGGCTGTGGAATGAACATCATAGGACTCATGGACTTGTGGATATCACCACGGCAATCAAGGGATCCTGTAACTATTATTTCTTTGAAGTTTCACGCAGGCTGGGCATTAATAAGCTTGCTGAGTATACAAAAAAATTCGGTTTAGGACAGAAAACCGGCATAGAGATAGAAGAACAGGCAGGAACACTGGCGAATCCAAGCATTTTGAAGGACTCCGCCACCGATGACCTTTATTATGTAAAAAATGTACTTAAATTAATAGATCAGAAGCAACTGGATGGACTTACTAAACTTGTCGATGAAGGCGAGGTAAGAGATCGTGTTATTGTAAAAACGATGGATGAACTGGGTATTACCGACAGGGAGGCCAGGGACAAGGTATTATATACAATAAAAGGAACTCAGTGGAATCTTGGTATGACGCTGAGCGCGGCCATAGGCCAGGGGCAGAATTCATTTACTCCCCTCCAAATGGCTAATTATATTGCGACCCTTGTAAACGGTGGAACAAGATACCGTCCGCATTTGATGAAAGAGATTGATACCTATGATGGCAAGATGGTCACGAAGTCTCATCCCGAAGTCTTAGACAGATTAGATTTTAATAAGGAGTATGTGGATTATATAAAAGAAGGCATGCGGGCTGTTACAGAGATGGGCGGTACGGCATCGGGTACATTTTCGAATTATCCCGTTCCTATCGGTGGTAAGACGGGATCGGCACAGCGGCCACCATACAAGGCTTACGGCTGGTTTGTCGGTTTTGCACCTTATGAGAAACCCGAGATTGCTGTGGCTGTTGTTATATATGAAGCTGGGAGCGGCAGCTATACGGCTCATGCAGCAAAGAATATATTTGATGCCTACTTTGATTTAGATGAGCCCAAGCAGGACAAGACAAAGTAATAGTAAAAAATAGATAGTCAGACTATCTATTTTTTTTACCCAGACAGGAGGATTTTTGTAATAAATGAAGAAATAACAATGTAGTAGATGCGGAGGATGGATATGGCAAAATTCAATATAAAAGGTATGCGAAACAGGATTTTATTTGATATTAATGATTATGATGATTTTATGGAGGCCTATCATGATCTTGATGAACAGCTGGAAAAATCCGACGGATTCTACAAAAATTCACATATGAAAGCTGTTGTAAAGGGTAAAGAACTCAACCAGCTTGAAAAGTATAAGATTAGAGAACTTCTGGAGACGAAATACGGTTTCAGGACTTTGTTTATAGGTTCTGTCAATAATAAGAAGAAAAACGAATCGGCAAGGTTTATCCATGGTACCGTAAGATCAGGCCAGCTTATTGAAGAGCACGGACATGTGATTGTTTTGGGAGATACCAATGACGGCTCAGAGATAAAGGCGGGTGGAAACATAATCATCATGGGCAGGACAAATGGTCTGCTGCATGCCGGTTATCCTAATAATGATAAGGCAATTGTCGCTGCAATCAGAATGGAAAGTCTCCAGATAAGAATAGGTAAAATTATATCACGGGCCCCGGACACAAAAAGATACCGGGCTGATGTTCCAGAGATCGCATACACAAATAATGGAAAAATTATCTTAGAACCTCTTAACCCAAAAAGTAAAATGTTGTAAAATATAGATGAGGAGGGATTAAATAATGGGAACAGTCTATGTAGTAACTTCAGGGAAGGGTGGCGTCGGAAAGACGACCGCCACTGCTAATATTGGGACAGGGTTGGCGTTGGCAGGAAACAAAGTTGCACTGCTGGACGCAGATATCGGTCTTAGGAATTTGGATGTAGTTATGGGGCTTGAGAACAGAATTGTTTATGATATAGTGGACGTTGTAAGAGGGGAGTGCAGATTAAGGCAAGCCTTAATAAAGGACAAGCGGTTTGACAGTCTTTTTTTGCTGCCCGCGGCGCAAACAAAAGATAAAACAGCCGTCAAGCCTGAGCAGATGCAGAAGCTTTGCAATGAACTCAAGGAAGAGTTTGATTTTATAATAGTAGATTGCCCGGCAGGCATTGAGCAGGGTTTTAAGAATGCCATTTCGGGTGCAGACAGGGCAATAGTTGTGACTACGCCGGAAATGTCAGCCGTAAGAGATGCAGATAGGATAATTGGCCTGCTGGAGGCAAATGATCTCAGGGATGCTTATCTCATTATAAATAGGATTCGTATGGATATGGTCAAGCGGAATGATATGCTCAGTATAGATGATATGCTGGATTTTCTTGCCGTTACGCTCTTGGGCGTTGTTCCGGACGATGAAAAAATAGTTATTTCAACCAACAGGGGCGAACCGGCTGTTACCGATGACAAGTCGATGGCGGGCAAGGCATATAAAAATATAACAAGAAGGCTGTTGGGTGAGGATGTGCCCTTTATGGATCTCAGCGTGGATGACGGTTTTTTTGGGAAATTGAAACGATTATTTGGCATGGGTGCAAAATAGAGGAGGTATGGTTATGGGATTTTTTAACGCTTTTATTTCAAAGGGAAGCAGCAAGGATGTTGCCAAGGATCGTCTTCGTACAATCCTTGTGCATGACAGGACCAATGTTTATCCTCAATATATGGATATGCTGAAGAATGATATCGTTAAAGCTATATCCGACTATGCTGAGATAGATCCCCAGGATGTGGAGATTAAAATTGACAATGCATCGAGGTCTTCTAATACAAGTATGCCGGAACTTGTTGCCAATGTGCCAATAAAGAGGATGAAGAACATAGGTAAATGATGATCCAATATTTTCATTTAAAATGCTGCTGCCGGGTATGCTATAATAATGGTATACGGATACGGGGGTGGTGCTTAAATGGTAGATAAAAAGCTTTTAAAGAATGTCGATTATGTTCTAGTGATTTGTGTTTATATTGTGGCTGCTATTGGAATACTGGCAATAAGTAGTGCCACCCATGTTAAGGAGAACGGCTCTTATTCATCGGTTATAAAGCAAGCATTATCACTTGCTATAGGTACGGTGGCATTTATTTTACTTATGAGTATGGATTACAGTTATTTAAACGGTTACAGCAAGTATATTTACATAGCAAATATCATAATCCTTTTAATGGTAGCGGTTGTGGGCCATGTGTCAAAAGGTGCGCAGAGCTGGATATCACTAGGATTTTTTAACTTGCAGCCTTCGGAATTTGCAAAGGTGGCATGTATAATAACTCTATCCAAATTTCTTTCGGAGAGAGACGGGCCGCTGGATAATGCTCATGATGTGCTTATGATCATGATGAATGTCGGAATACCATTCGTAATTATCTTCGTACAGCCCGATCTAGGTACTGCACTGGTATTTGTTGCAATTACACTGGGCATGCTTTTCGTTTATGGAATTGAGAAGAAATTCATACTGGCAGGTGGATCGGCCGTAGCGGTTTCCATGCCGATAATCTGGTTTTATGCTTTAAAGCCGCATCAGAGAAACAGGATTATTACTTTCATTAATCCCAGCCGTGACCCCCTTAAAACAGGGTATCATGCAATCCAATCCAAAATTGCGGTAGGCTCGGGAATGCTGACGGGCAGGGGGTTATATAACGGGACTCAGACTCAACTTAATTTTCTGCCTGAAGCCCGTACGGATTTTATATTTTCAGTGGTGGGTGAAGAGCTTGGGTTTATAGGGGCTGCGATTGTCGTATTACTTTATTTGATCATTTTATATAGAATAATCAAGATTGCCGCACGGGCAAAGGATAAATTCGGTATGTACCTATGTGTAGGTGTGGCCGCCATGTTCTTGTTCCAGATATTTGAAAATATTGGTATGACCATAGGCCTTATGCCAATTACAGGGATAACTCTACCATTCATGAGCTATGGCGGTAGCTCACTTTTAGCTAATTTGATAGCTCTAGGTATAGTAATAAGCGTCGGTATGAGGCGGCAGAAGATAAACTTTTAAGCGTGATTTTATAACACTTTTAAATCCATAAGTGAATAATGTAATAAAGGAAGCCTCCTTCAAATATATTTTAGTAATAGAATAAGGACGAAGGAGGCTTCCTTATGTATAAAGCACCTTATAGAGGAAATATTAGGGGGAGCGGACAAAGAGGTTTAAAAAGCAGGGCTTCCAAAATACTTAAGCAGATTGCGATATCACTTTTGATACTGGCGGTATTGCTTAGCTTATCATCCGTAAAGGTTTCATTTGTTGATAATATGATGGGCTATGTCAAAAAGGGCCTAGCCTATGATTATACCATTGAAGACGGGGCGAGCGGCATAAAGTATGTATTCAAAAAAATTCCGGTGTACCGCAATAAAGTGGCCTCGGTATTTAAAGAGATGGAGATTACTAATACCAAGCAAAAGATGATTATGCCTGCCGACGGTCCGATAACCTCGAAATTTGGAAAGAGGGTGCATCCTGTTTTTAATGATATAAGGGTACATCAAGGGATAGACATAGGCGTAAAGGAAGGTACGCCGATTAAGGCTGCGATGGGCGGCACGGTTGAGAAAACGGATTTCGACAATGAGCTGGGTAATTATATTTTAATTAAGCATAGTGATAGGCTTAAGACATTGTATGCGCATCTCTCTGAGTCAACGGTAAAGGTAAATGACAAGGTTAAACAAAGCAGGATTATAGGTAAAGCGGGAGCAACGGGACTTGCTACCTCCCCGCATCTTCATTTTGAGGTATGGGAAAATGAAAAGGCCGTAGATCCTATGACCATGCTGGAAGATAAATCTGATCGACAAAAAATCATAAATTAAGACCGGGCGGTGCTTTGCAACATGAAAATATATAAGAATTATGATAAAATATAAATATTATTAACTAAGGGAATGAGGTTAGTTATGCTAAAGGACAAAATAATTGATGAAATACTGCCGAGGGTTGAAAAGCCTGCCAGGTATATAGGCAATGAACTAAACAGTGTTCATAAAAACTACGTTGACGGTATGATCAGATTTGTATTTGCATTTCCGGATATTTATGAAATAGGCATGTCGCACCTTGGTATAAAGATTCTATATCATCTTTTAAATGATAGAGAGGATGTATCTTGCGAGAGGGTATTTGCGCCATGGGTGGACATGGAGGAGATTTTAAAGAATGAGAGCCTGCCTCTTTTCTCTCTTGAAAGTATGACCCCGGTCAAGAATTTTGATTTTGTAGGTTTTACCCTTCAATATGAGATGAGCTATACGAACATACTGAACATGCTGTCTTTAGCAGGCATACCTCTTGATGCGGCAGACCGTGATGAATCACATCCGCTTGTGATAGCAGGCGGTCCATGTGCATGCAACCCCGAACCTTTGGCACAGTTTATTGATTTTTTTGTCATTGGCGAGGGCGAGGAGGTAATAGGTGAAATAATGGATGTCTATAACGACTGCAGAGGAAAAGGCCTGGCCAGAAAAGACATGTTGAGGCGGATGGCGGATATACCGGGTGTATACGTGCCATCGCTTTATGTTATGACTTATAATGAGGACGGAACGGTCAGAAGCGTAAAGCCGTCATGCGGTGGCCTGCCTACAAAAATAAAAAAGCGGGTCGTAAGAAACATGGACGAGGCCTATTATCCTGACAAAATAATAGTCCCGTATCTTCAGACGGTGCATGATCGCATTATGCTGGAAATATTCAGAGGATGTACGCATGGCTGCCGTTTTTGTCAGGCCGGAATGATATACCGCCCAATTAGAGAACGCTCGGTTGATAAACTAATGGAGCTTGCTAAAAAACTTGTGGCATCTACAGGATATGATGAAATATCCCTGGTATCCTTAAGCAGCTGTGACTATACCTTTTTAAGTGAACTCATAGATGCACTCATGGATGAATTCAAAGAAAAGGGGATAGGGGTATCGCTGCCGTCACTGCGGATAGACGCAGGATATGTGGATATATTTAATAAAATCGAAGAGGTCAGGAAGTCGGGTATAACTTTTGCGCCCGAGGCCGGTTCACAGCGCCTCCGGGATGTCATTAACAAAAATGTAACCGAGCAGGACCTTGTTAATGCCGTTTGTTCGGCCTTTAAGTTCGGCTGGCGCACTTTAAAGCTTTACTTTATGATAGGATTGCCCACGGAAACAGATGAAGACCTTGAGGGAATACCTATACTCGGTAGAAGAGTATTGGACGAATATAAAAAAATTCACGGGAATACACGGGGACTTAAGGTGACCTTAAGCGCATCGGCATTTGTGCCAAAGCCCCATACGCCTTTTCAGTGGGAAGCGCAGGACAGCATAGAGGAGCTTGTGAGAAAGCAGTACCATGTTAAAAGTAAAATAAAAGGTCATGTAATGAGATTTACCTACCATGATGCACAGCTCAGTTTTTTGGAGGCTGTTATATCAAGGGGGGACAGACGCATCTCTATGGTACTTAAAAAGGCGTGGGAAAAAGGATGCCGTTTTGACTCGTGGAATGAATACTTTGATTTTGATTCATGGATGCAGGCATTTGAGGAATGCGGGATAGACCCGGGGTTTTATGCATCGCGCAAGCGGTCTGATGACGAGGTGTTTCCATGGGATCATATTGATGTCGGAGTCACTAAAGAATTCTTAAAGAGGGAAAGAGACAGGGCATACAAGCAAAAGAATACATTTGACTGCAGGAAGCATTGTATAAAATGCGGAATACAAGATTTAGAAGAGGGGCTTAAGTGCTATGGACAAGCTTAGAACCAAATATCAAAAAGGAGAGGATGTCAGATATATTTCGCATCTTGATGTGCTGAGGGCATTTCAAAGAGCTCTGCGCAGGGCCGAGGTGCCATTTGTACTGACAGAAGGCTTCAATCCAAAACCGAAGATGAACTTTTCGCCTCCTCTCTCACTGGGGTATGTGAGCCGTGCAGAGTACTTTGATGTGGATGTCACTGACATGATGCCGGAAGAATTTGCTGAAAGGATGAATAGTGTCCTCCCATCGGACCTTAAGGTCCTGGATGTTACCCGTATAGACTGCTCGTCTAAATCACTCAACAGTATAATACAAAGTTCTGTCTACAAGATTATTTACCCATTTGGAAGTGACATTTTTCATAAAGCCGACGAATTTTTAGATGGTGATATAGTTATAGAAAAAAGGACTAAAAAGGGTTTAAAAACAATGGATATAAAACCATTTATATATGATTTGGCGATTAAGGATAAAAATACCTTTGAGGTTTGGCTGCCGTCCGGCAGTGCCCAAAGCATAAATCCCATGTATGTACTAAGAGCCTATCTGGATTTTGCAGGGAGAGAATTCCGTATAGAGGCCGCCTCCATAATGAGAGAAGAACAATATATTGATAAAGTAAAGCATACGCCAATGGAGGCAGGTGCGTTTGTGTGAAAAGGCTTATTATAGATTCCTATACAGGACAGAGAAGGATAGCCTTAACCGAGGATAAAGATATATTGGAATACAGGGTCGAGTCTTCTGAAAAACTTTATGGAAATATCTACAAGGGCAAGGTAATAAATATGGTTTCCGGTTTGGAAGCAGCTTTTGTGGATATAGGATATAAAAGGAATGCGTATCTTCCGCTTAAAAAAGGGATGATGAACAATATTGTACCGGGTAATTTCATTATTGCCCAGGTGACCAAGGAGTCCATAGGAAATAAGGGACCTAAACTGACAAGGGATATTACTCTTCCTGGGAAATATTTGGTTCTCACTCCATTTTCTGATAATATAGGTATTTCGCACAGGATAGATTCGGAAAGTGAGAAGAAAAGGTTAAAGGAAGAGGTTAAACAGATAAAGCCGGAAGATATGGGTATTATCGTAAGGACTGATGCTGTCAATGCCGAATATAGTGAGCTTAACATGGATCTAGAAAAACTTCTTAAAAAATGGGACCGGATTCTAAATTTATATAAGACATTTATGGTTCCGGTGCCGATATACAGGGGTATAAGTTCACTGGAAAATTCTCTTTTGGATATGGTTACGGACGATGTTGCCGAGATTGTGGTAAATAGCGGGGATGACTACGAGTATCTGTATGGATACTTGCAGTATGATATGCCGGCATATCTACATAAACTTAAGATGAAGCCTGATCCTGATATATTTAAAAGTTATGGTATAGAAGAAAGCGTCGATAATATATTCAAGAGAAAGATAAACTTAAAGAGCGGAGGATCTATTGTTATAGATAATGCGGAGGCACTCACCGTAATCGATGTTAACAGCGGTAAATGCACTTCTTTGAAAAGTCTTGAGGAAACGGTGTGTGTCATCAATTTTGAAGCGGCTAAGGAGATAGCTAAACAGATAAGGCTGAGAAATTTAGGCGGTATTATAATAATTGATTTTATAGATATGGAAAAAGAAGAAGACCGAAACACTTTATTGGACTATATGAGAGGGCTGGTAAAAGGCGACAGGGTGAGAACCAATGTAGTTGATATGACGACGTTGGGTTTGGTTGAGCTTACCCGGAAAAAGCGTAAGGATACCAATGACAGTTTTTTTGTCGATCAATGCCCGTATTGTCACGGAAAAGGGTGGCTATTTACCAGTGAGTATTTGCTCAGCAAGATTAAGAGGAAGGTAATCAGGCTTTCTGAAAAATTCCCCGGCCGGGCAATAGTGTTGGAATTGAACCCCTTTACAATTGAGGAGTTTATGAAGGGCAATATATTTCTTTTAGACCTAAAGGACCTCTCCGGTGCAGAGATAATAATCAGAGACAACAAAAATTTGACCCTTGACAGCTATAAGATTTATTTAGAGCAGGGTAAATGATATGGTTTTAGGCAGCGTTGACAAGGTATATGCCATATGATAAAATACTTAGGTAAACCGCTCGGGAGGGGTGCAAAATTATTACCCAGTCCCGGCGAGTCTTGTTATGAGGAGGTTTTATAGTGTACGCAGTTGTAGAGACAGGAGGTAAACAGTACCGGGTGGCCGAAGGAGACGTTATTAAGGTAGAAAAGCTTCCGGCCAGTGTCGGTGATGATGTCAATTTGGACAGAGTACTTCTTGTTAAAACGGATGACGAAAAGGCAGCAGTTGGTACACCTGTGCTAAAGGGAGCCAGTGTACAGGCAAAGGTATTATCTCTGGGTAAAGCACCTAAGATAATAGTGTATAAATATAAGTCCAAGAAGAACGAGCGCAAGAAGAGAGGACACAGACAGCCTTATACGGAACTTAAGATAAATAAGATTAACTTTTAGTCATGATAAATGTGGAAATCCTTAAAAAGGACGGTCATATTACAAGTATTGCGGTGAGCGGCCATGCATCATATGCGCCCTATGGTGAAGATATTGTTTGCTCGGGGGTGTCGGCACTATGCCAGGCCTGTGCGGAGTCTCTAACCGAGCTTACCGCTGGGAAGTTTGATATACATCTTGGTAGCGGGGATTTTTATATCACTGTGACGGACTATGGTATAAAAGATGACGTGATAAAAATTAACACGCTTTTGGATGGCCTGGTCATTGGGCTTAAAAGCATTAAGGAGAGCTATCCAGATTATGTTAAGGTGAAGGAAAGGAGGATGCGTAGATGATGGATCTTCAGCTTTTTGCACATAAAAAAGGTATGGGAAGCACAAGAAACGGCAGAGACAGCCAGTCGAAAAGGCTGGGCATTAAAAGGTCCGACGGACAGTTGGCGCTTGCCGGTAATATCCTGGTGAGGCAGAGGGGCACAAGGATTCGTCCCGGTAAAAATGTAGGTATCGGCAAGGATGATACATTGTTTGCACTTGCACAGGGTGTAGTAAGCTTTGAAACCAAGGGGAAAGATAAGAAGTATGTAAATATCGTTCCCGTGGCAGACTAATCTGTAGAAAGCTTTTTAAGGTTCTAGCTGTTGCTAGAACCTTTTGAGTATAGGGAGGTAATCTTTAATGTTTACCGAAGAGGATTCAATTAAGCTTTTAAGAAATTATAGGCATATATACATGAATGACCTTCAGGTTATACTGGGTTATATACAGCTTGAAAAGCAGGATAAAGCAGCGGAGTACATTAAAAGAGTCAGCCTTATGATGGATAAAGAGTCTAAGGTATACCAGCTTAAAGATAATGATATGAAGCTTATTATGATCAAAGGATATATCAAGGCGAGAGAAAATTTTATTGTAATGACCGTAGACTTTAATGAAGATGATAACGTTATGTTCGCAAGGCCGGACTATATATATATAGAAAAGACATTAGACAAGTTTATTAGTCAGGCGGCACCAAGTGGGAGCAGTGAGCTTTATCTGAAACTGGGATACAATGGGAATGCTACCCTAGAAAAGCTTAAGGGGTGATAGTATGTTTATAGACAGAGCGAAGATATATATAAAGGCCGGCGACGGTGGCAGCGGTGTCATTTCATTCAGGAGAGAGAAGTTTGTCGCTTACGGTGGGCCCAACGGTGGTGACGGCGGTAAGGGCGGAGACATAATATTTACCGCTGATCCCAATTTAAAAACACTTATGGATTTTAAATACAGGCAGCACTATAAAGGTGAAAACGGTGGGAACGGAATGGGCAGTAACAAACATGGCAAGAACGGTAAAGACCTTGTTATAAAGGTGCCGGTGGGTACTGCTTTGATAGATCCCGATACCGACGAGGTGTTATGTGATCTGGCCCGGCCGGGCCAAACCGTTATAGCTGCACAAGGCGGCAGGGGAGGAAGGGGCAACGCCCACTTTAAGTCATCGGTGATGAAGGCACCCCGCTTTGCGGAAAGCGGTGATGAGGGCGTGGAAAGATGGCTTTTCTTAGAGCTAAAACTTCTTGCCGATGTGGGACTTATAGGCTTTCCCAATGCTGGTAAGTCGACGCTGCTTTCGGTACTTACCGCAGCTAAGCCAAAAATAGCAAATTACCCCTTTACAACGCTAACACCTAATTTAGGCGTGTGCTCATGGTATGACAAAAGCTTTGTTATAGCCGATATCCCCGGGCTTATTGAAGGCGCCGGCGAGGGAGCCGGGCTGGGCCATCATTTTCTGCGGCATATAGAAAGGACAAAGCTCCTTTTGCATCTCGTTGATGTTTCAGGTATAGAAGGCAGGGACCCCATTGACGATTTTAATAAAGTCAATAATGAATTAAAGCAGTATAATGATGACCTTATCAAAAAGCCGCAGCTTGTTGTAGCAACAAAAACAGACGCCCTGACGGATATATCCGTCTACACCAAATTTAAAACGGCTGCGCAAGAAATGGGTTATAAGGTTTGTGCCATATCTTCTGTGACCTCTGAAGGTATAGATGAACTTAAAAATCTGGTGGCATCATACCTTGATAAAAACAAGCAGGATGATTTACCGTCTGAAGAAGGTGTCGATATAATACCCTCGCCGTCACAGGATTTAAGCGAACTGAATATTGAGGTGAAAGGAAGCACTTATAAGATTTCTGGCGCTATGATCGACAGGCTGCTTAAGAGGGTCAACCTGACCGACGAGGATTCCCTCAGATATTTCCAGAATACACTCTTAAAATATGGAGTAATTGATAAACTTAAAGAGGCAGGTTTAAAAAACGGGGAATATGTAAGTGTGAGAGGACTAGAATTTGAATATATGGAGTAGGTGATAATGTGATAACAAGCAAGCAGAGAGCACGCCTTCGGTCTATGTCCAACAGGATAAAGCCTACCGTTAACATAGGTAAAGAAGGCATAAATGAAAGCGTGATTTCATCAATTAATGCAGCACTTGAGGCCAGGGAGCTCATCAAAGTCAATGTACTGGATAATTCACCGGCAGCAAGCAAAAGTGCTGCGCGAGAGGTTGCCGCGGCAGCTAAGGCTGAGGTTGTACAGGTGATAGGGAATAAAATTGTTTTGTACAGGAGGTCATCCCAAAAGCAGGTAATAGAGCTGTAATGCAAGCCCTGCAGGCGTCCCGGCTGTTTAAACTATGTAAACTTGTTAAATGTACTCTAAATATAGTATAATGGTATAGCATAAAATACAGCCCTTTATTAACTCCAACTATAAAGCGGGTATATCAGGGTATATTTTGCCCTGCTCTAACGCATAAGGAGAAAACATGTATGAGTGATAAACGTATCAAGATAGGTATTATGGGAGGAACTTTTGATCCGATACATTATGGACACCTGGTTACTGCAGAAGCGGTAGGATATAAATTTAATCTGTCAAAGGTTATTTTCGTACCGTCTGGTAACCCACCGCATAAGGTAGCCAGGGTTGTAACAAACCAAAGGGATCGGTACATCATGACTGTGCTTGCTACTGTAACCAATCCAAACTGTGAGGTCTCCACCATAGAACTTAATAAAAAAGGTTATACCTATACGGTGGATACCATGAAGGAGTTCAGCAGTATATACGGGGATGATTACGAGTTTTACTTTATAACCGGCGCCGATGCCATCCTGGAGATTCTTAACTGGAAAAATATCGATACGCTTTTGAACCTGTGCTATTTTGTCGCTGCGACGCGGCCGGGTTTTAGCAATAAGGAGCTTGATGAAAGACTAGACTATATAGAAAAAGAATATGGGAGGAAAATTTTTAAAGTAGTTGTTCCTTCTCTAGCTATATCCTCGACGGATATACGAAGAAGAGTGGCGAATGGGGAGCCTATAAAATATCTTCTTCCCGAGGTCGTAGAAAAATATATACAGAAAAAACATTTGTATCAGGAGTGGTTACGTGTTACCATATGAAGATATAAAAGTAAAATTAAGATCAATGCTTACTCCGCATAGATATGCCCACTCTTTAGGGGTGGAAAAGATGGCTGCCGCGCTCTCCGAGAGATATGAACAGAATACAGAAAAGATAAGTATTGCCGCACTTGTACATGATTGCGCCAAGAATATTCCGGATGACCGGCTTTTAGATATGGCCAATAAATACGGTGTGGAATTAGACGAGGTAAGTATGGCTGAAAGGGCTCTCATCCACGGACCGTTAGGGGCAGCGATTGCGCATGATTATTTTGATATAGATGATAAAGAAATTCTTCATGCTGTAGCTGTTCATACCACCGGCTGCAAAGATATGAATATGATCGATAAGATTATCTACCTTGCGGATTTTACAGAGGAGGGCAGGAAGTATGAAGGTGTAGCGTATTTGAGAGAATTGGCATTTAAAGATTTAAATACCGCACTCATAAAATCATTTGATAATACTATTCAGTATGTCATTTCACTCAATTCCCTCTTACACCCTAATACTATTTACGCAAGAAACAGCCTGATAATAGAGACGAGAAATAATGGGGGAATTAATATATGAAAAGTGTTCTTAAGTATGTAGTCATAATTCTAGTATGCATTATGATCTTAGGTTTTTCCGGTGCCTATGTATATTTAAGAAATCTTAATCCCGGATATGGCGACGATGGTGATAATGCAGCGGAGGATATAAAATCACCAAAGCCGGGTAAAAACCAACCTGTTAATGTTTTGGTTCTGGGTGTTGACAAGGCTGGGGAAAGAGATAAAGGGCGATCGGATACCGTGATGCTGTTGTCTTATAATCCTGCACACAAAAAAGGTACTTTGATCTCGATACCCAGGGACACCAGGATTAGGTTAAAGGGGCACGGACATCAGAAGATAAATGCTGCCTACGCTTACGAGGGGGTTCAGGGCAGTATGGATGCTGCTTCCGAGCTTTTGGGTGTCCCAATACACTACTATGTCAAGATAGACTATAAAGGTTTCATAAAACTGGTGGACGACGTAGGCGGTGTAAAAGTAAATGTGCCTATTAATATGGATTGGGATGATAATGCAGGCGATCTGCATATACATTTAAAGAAAGGCGAGCAGGTATTAGACGGCAAGCAAGCCCTCGGCCTGGTACGTTACAGAAAAGGATATTCGAATCAGGACCTGGGAAGAATAGAAACCCAGCAATTGTTTATGAATGCATTTATGGATAAAGTGACAAGCCCGTCCATTGTTTTAAAGGTTAATAAAATTATGGGAACCATAAGCGATTATGTCGAAACAAATATGAAGCCTATGGAAATAATGAGCTATGTGGATGATGCGGCCAAGGTGAGAAAAAATATAAAGATGTATACACTGCCTGGCAAACCAAATTACATTGGAAAAACATCATATTTTATTGTAAATAAGAGCAATTTGGATAAGATTATAGATGAGGTTTATAATTCCGACGATCCGGAGAGTAGCCGGGATAATGTTGAAGATACAAAGGAAAAGTTTGGGTTTAATCCTCAAGATGTCAGCATTGAAGTTTTGAACGGAGGAGCGCCTGCTGGTTCGGCGGCTAAAATGGGAGATACTCTTAAAGGTTATGGTTTTGTTGTGAAACGTATCTCTAATGTTTCGGGTACGGAGTACAATAGCACGCAGGTAATAAACAGAAAAGAGTCGTCAAAAATAGTTAAAGCCGTATCAAAAATGGTAGATGATTCTGTTTTGGTTGATGATCGTGATGAGTCTTCTGATGTGGATTTGACCTTAATATTAGGTAAAAATTATAAATAAATTTTGGAGGGATGCGTTTTTGGTTAATGATCCTTTAGAAATTGCCGGTTTTATTGCTAATGTGATGAATGACAAAAAGGCGGAGGACATCGAGATTTTGGGGATTAAAGATCTGACGGTAATTGCTGATTATTTTGTGATATGCACCGGAAGAAACTCCAACCAGATTTCATCCATATGTGATGAGATTGAGGAGAAACTCAAAGACCAGGGTATAAAAGCCGGGCATATAGAGGGTCTCCGAAGCAATAATTGGATTCTTATGGACTATGGCAGTGTGATTGTTCACATATTCAGCCCTGCTGATAGGGATTTTTATCAATTGGATAAGATTTGGGCTGATGCTAAAAAGCTCAGTTATACATTTAAAGATTGATCAAAACTAATGAGGAACAGTAGGGTGATGCCGCTTATAAAGAGAGCTGGCGTACGGTGAAAACCGGCAGGCGGTACACGTGAACTCACCTCATGCATTTGTTTTATATAACAGTAAAGAGGGCCGTTTAGGCCAATTAGGGTGGTAACGCGGGTTATTAGGCTCGTCCCTTTTATGGGATGGGTCTTTATTTTTATACTGGAGGGGAAAGCGTAATGAACTATGATTTTAAGAATATCGAAAAAAAATGGCAGATATATTGGGATGACAATGATTTTTATAAGACTGATGAAGATTTAAGCAGGCCTAAGTATTATACGCTGGAGATGTTCCCGTATCCTTCTGGCAAGCTGCACATGGGTCATGTAAGGAACTATTCCATTGGTGACGTGATAGCGAGATACAAGAGGATGAGAGGATATAATGTACTGCATCCTATGGGCTGGGACGCCTTCGGGCTTCCTGCGGAGAATGCCGCTATAAAGAATAACATAAAGCCGAGCACGTGGACATGGAGCAATATAGACAGCATGAGGGTTCAGCTTAAAAGTTTGGGGATAAGCTATGACTGGTCGAGGGAGGTTGCGACCTGCCATCCCGATTATTACAGATGGACGGAGTGGTTGTTTCTGCAGCTTTACAAGCATGGCCTGGCCTACAGGAAGCAATCCTCCGTAAATTGGTGTCCTTCATGCAAGACGGTTCTTGCCAATGAGCAGGTTGCAGATGGTAAATGTGAGCGCTGCGGCAGCGTGGTCAGGAAAAAGGAGCTTAAGCAGTGGTTTTTCAAGATAACAGACTATGCCGAAAGGTTGCTTGAGGGTCTTGACAGGCTGCCTGGCTGGCCGGATAAGGTTAAGATAATGCAGAGGAATTGGATAGGAAGAAGCGAAGGGTTGGAAATTAATTTCAAGACTGAGGCGGAGGACGATATACCCATCTTTACAACACGGCCGGATACCATTTTTGGTGTGACCTATATAGTTTTGGCTCCTGAACATCCTCTGGTGTCAAAGCTTACAAAAGGCACAAAATATGAAAAACAGGTTAATGAATATGTGTATAAGATACAGTCTATGAATGAAATAACCCGTACCTCATCCGAAACTGAGAAAACAGGCATGTTTATCGGCAGCTACGCCGTAAATCCCGTTAATAATGAGAGGATACCCATATGGATTGCCAACTATGTACTGACGGACTATGGGACAGGTGCCGTTATGGGTGTGCCCGCACATGATGAGAGGGATTTTGAGTTTGCTGGAAAGTATAAGCTCCCAGTAAGGGTGGTCATACAACCTAAGGGGGAGGTTCTATCGACTGATACGATGAAAGAAGCCTATATAGGTGACGGGGACATGGCGAATTCTGGCGGTTTTGATGGTATGGCAGCTAAGGATATGATAGAAAAAATTAAGGATCTTATTGAAGAAAAGGGATGTGGCAAGAGGAAGGTAAATTACAAACTCAGGGACTGGCTTATATCCAGGCAGAGATATTGGGGTGCTCCCATTCCCATTGTTTACTGTGAGCATTGCGGGGTCGTACCTGTTCCAGAGGAGGATCTTCCTGTACTGCTCCCCGAGGATGCTAAATTTACCGGGAAAGGGCAGTCACCGCTGTCCGAATGTGAGCCCTTTGTAAATACCACCTGTCCTAAGTGCGGCAGGCTGGCCAAGAGGGAAACGGATACCATGGATACGTTTATGTGTTCTTCATGGTACTTTGAACGGTACACCGATCCCAGAAACGAGGATATTCCCTTTGATTTTGACAAGGCAAAGTACTGGCTGCCGGTGGATCAGTATGTGGGCGGTGTGGAGCATGCAATACTGCATCTGATGTATGCCAGATTTTTCACCAAATTTCTCTA
>DHDL01000020.1:7012-7704 GCA_002399345.1 Thermoanaerobacterales bacterium UBA4877 | reverse complement strand
ATAAAACTTTAATTGAAAGGGGGGTAGAAGCGGATTCATTAATAAAATAATATTATAAAGGAGGAAATAAAAGTGGGACAAGGTCTTACTATTGCTCAATCATTAATAATTGCAATTTGGGTTGCGCTCGTTGAATCACGTTCACTTGGTTATGCAACCTTAAATCTGAGGTTTAGTCCTATGATGACTGGTTTAATTGTAGGAGTGGTTATGGGAGATATTCCTCAAGCAATGATTATTACTGCCTCAATTCAGTTGATTTATATGGGAATGATGGCTCCGGGCGGACCATTGCCAAGTGAACCGCCGGTGGCGACTGCGATAGCGGTACCGGTTGCCTTACTTGGAGGCTTGAAACCTGCGGAAGCAATAGCAGTGGCAGTTCCTGTAGGACTCTTGGGCAGCTATCTTTATCAATTCAGATTTTTCCTTAACACTTTTATCACAAGATTAACGGATAGATACGCAGCAGAGTTAAATGACAAAGGTTTAACCTTTTCAATCATAATTTTACCTACGATTATTAGTTTTGCATTATTTATTCCTATAATATTTATAGCTTTATATTTTGGAACACCTGTAATTGCAAGATTTACGGCTGCACTATCTGGAGGGAGGATATTCCACGTATTGGAAGTAATAGGAGGTGGACTGGCTGCATTAGGTATTGCACTTATATTACAGGTAATAGG
>DHDL01000020.1:377-6744 GCA_002399345.1 Thermoanaerobacterales bacterium UBA4877 | reverse complement strand
AGGAGGCAGGATTAGAATGGATAAAGACGGCATTGTTAAGACAGATGTCTCTTCAGCGGATTATCCTGAAAAAATTACGGAAAAGGATTTACGAAAAAGCTGGTTTAGATGGTGGTATGCAAATGAGATTCCTCACACATATGACAGAATGATAGCTCCTTCTTTCCTTTGGGCAATAACACCTATTTTAAGGAAATTATATAAAAAGAAAGAGGATTTAAAAGAAGCATATCTGAGACATACACAATTTTTTAATACGCAAGCTGTATGGGGCGGAGGAACAATTCTCGGTATTACCACTTCTTTGGAGGAGACAAGAGCTAAAGCATTGGTTAAAGGTAAAGGAGAAGAAGTGAGCGAAGACGTAATAAACAGTACAAAAGTCGGCCTAATGGGGCCGTTGTCAGGTATCGGAGATGCCATTGATTCCGGTACTGTTCAATATATTTTGATAGCTATTGCTTTACCGTGGGCACAAGGTGGGAGTGCTTTGGGTGCATTATTTCCTTGGTTGATGTTTGTAACCTTAACTTATATATATGGTTTTTATTTTACTAAACTTGGTTATAGATTAGGACGTTCTGCTGCCACCGAAATTATAGGCGGGAAAAATATGAGGAAGATTATTGATGGGTTATCCATATTAGGACTTTTTATGATGGGAATATTGGCATCTTCTTATGTTAAAGTAAGCAGTTCATTAAAATGGACGATTTCAGGAAAAGCGTTTGTTCTTCAGGATATACTGGATTCAATACTTCCCGGACTCCTGCCTTTAATCACTGTACTAGGAGTATATTGGTATTTCAATAAAAAAGGACTAAAGGTTACCCAGGCGCTTTTGGGTTTGTCTGTAATCTTAGGAGTACTTGCTGCAATTGGTATTCTGTAATATTGTTTTCAGAGGATGCCTTATTCACAATGAGGCATCCGATTTAATGTAAGTGAAATATATCGGAAATCATTAGTATTGTTTTATTTACTGAAGAGGGAAGGAAAGTTATGAGAAAAAAATTTGTTTTTATTATAACTCATGGTAATTTTGGCATTGAATTGTTAAAAAGTGTGGAAATGATTATGGGTGAACAGAAAGATGCGACTGCTTTGGGGCTGAGATTAGGAGATAGTGTAGATAATCTACGTAGTAAAGCGGAGGATATCATTACTGAAAACCAAATGGCAAACAAGGATATTATCATTTTAGTAGATATTTTAGGCGGCAGTCCTTCAAATATAGCTTTGTATATGCTGAAAAAATATATTAATATTAATTTGATAACAGGTGTCAACATGCTTATGCTTATTGAAATTTTTCAGTCAAGAGAAGTTAAGGGAACCGATGAATTGTTAGAGAAAGCCATAGATTCGAGTATAGATGGGATTAAGAGGTATAATTTAAACTAAAGGATAGTGATGTCAATGGGACAGATAGTGTTAGCAAGGGTTGACGATAGACTTATACACGGGCAGGTAATAACGAAATGGTCTAAGGGTATGAATACCAATGCTTTATTTGTTGTCGATAATGCGACAGCTATGGACCCTTTTCTGAAGGACATATATACAATGTCAACATCAAACACAGGTATGACTATTAAGGTTTTAAGTATTGACGAAGCAGTGGAATACTGGGAAAAGAGTAATTTTGAAGATTATAGAGCAATACTTATATTTAAGTCGATTGCCGGAGCTAAAGAAGCTATAGACAAAGGACTTCCCATTAAAAAATTAAACATTGGTGGAATAGCTAAGACCAAGGATTCTAAGTTTGTGGTTCCTAATGTAGCAGTGAAACATGAAGATTTGAATACCTTAAAAGAAGTTGAAGGTAACGGTACAAAAGTGTTTTTTCAAGTAGTGCCGGAGGCTAAATTAGTTAATCTAAAAGATGCACTTAAAATATATTAGGTTGCCATTATGTTTAAGAGAGGTAATGCTATATTATATTAAATTTTAGAGTAATATAAAGTAAGATATACTATATTTAATGGTTGAAATGATTGAAAATCTTGATATTCAATTGATGCGGTTTAAGTATTTGATGAAAAATTCATAGGATGTAAACAATATGCCACCTGATAATTAAAATTAGGCGGCATATTTTACATTATTTTTGCATAAGCACCCGTTTTGCACTAAGATAGGTCATCAAAAAATATCCACCGTAAATAACTGCTATAATCACGACAGTAACAAGACATGAGGCCAAGATATTAACATCGCCAATCATGTATACAATCTTGCTGACAACTATAATGGCTACGATGGAGTGTATGATGGAAAGCACCAGCGGCAGTGCAAAGTAGAAGGAGATCTGTTTAAGCAAACTGCCGCTTAACATATTGTAGTCGGCGCCCAGCTTTGACAATAATGCATATCTATAGCGGTTGTCGCTGGATCGGGACAGCTGGCTTATCGCGAGTACGCTGGCACTGGTAAGGATAAACACAATCCCTATATACAGTGATACATAAGTGACACCGGCAATGGTCCCGCTTTCATTGGCATAGTTATGGCTTATGCTTTTTGAAACGGCTGAACCTGTTGAAATCGCGGATATTGCTAAAAACATCATAAGGCAGACGAAAGACATGGAGATATGTTCCGTATTAATCTGGTTATTCAGCTGACCCAGCGTGAAGATATTCAGTCCTTTAAAATATATATTCTGCATATTTCTGACCAGTTTCAAAAACAAGCCGGAGAACGAATAAAAGAACAGAAATGTCCCTATGGTGCCGAGTACTATGGCAATGAGCAAAGGCCGGTTGGAGTCGATTATACCGTTTTTAATTATTACGGCATAACCGGAACCTATTAAAATTATGCTTACAATAAACAGTAAAGCAGATATGCCGACGCATGGAGTGTGAAATGTAGAAGATTTTTTATCGGCATAGATCATGTCTACAAGACTCTGCCTGCCTAGGTTACTGGCATTGAAAAGCATAACGAGTACAAAGGTGATTCCAAAGTACATAATGCTTTTCCACATCGCGGGTGTGGAGAATACTAACGAAAACCCCGCTATACTAACCTTAAACAGTTTTGCAGTTAAAAGCGCCAACTCTTGTGACAACAATATGCCGAGGGCCAGGCCTACGACCAAGCTGATTACTCCGACAATAGCCGTTTCACATACAAGTATACAGGAGATCTCCTGTTTTTTCATCCCTAGAAGCATATATATACCCAATTCCTTTTTGCGCCTACGTATGAGAAAAGCATTGGCGTACAGAATCAGGAAGGCCAGTATCATGGATATAAATACGGATAAATATGACATAATCTCGTTCACGCCCATAAGCATTGCTTCTTCATTTTTTGAAAGCTTCAACATGGCGGCGCTGCTGCCTAAGGAATTAAAGACATAAAACATTGCAACACCTATGAGGATAGTTAGGAAGTAAACCGCATAGTCTCTGTAGCTTTTGCGGACATTGCGGAAAGCCAATGCAAATGTGCTCATTCTGTTTCACCTCCCAATACCGCCATGACCTCAATGATCTTATCAAAGAAACCCTTGCGGTCTTCCTCTCCGCGGTGCAGCTCTGTAAACAGTTTGCCGTCACGTATGAAGAGGATCCTGTCGCAATAACTGGCTGAAAACGGATCATGAGTCACCATCAGGATGGTGCTTTTAAGGTCTTGTACCATTTTACGGAAGCTTTCAAGCAGGGCTCTTGCAGATTTGCTGTCAAGGGCGCCGGTCGGTTCGTCGGCCAGTATAAGCGCGGGGTCGGTGACTATGGCCCGGGCAGATGCTACACGTTGTTTTTGGCCGCCCGACATCTGTACAGGATACTTTGCCAGTACCTCGGTGATGCCGAGTTTTTCAGCAATAGCCTTTACTTTTCCGTCTACTTTACCAGGGTCTGTTTTAGCTATCGTAAGAGCAAGTGCGATATTTTCATAAGCTGTAAGGGTGTCTAACAGATTGTAGTCCTGAAAGATAAAACCTAATTTATGACAGCGAAAATCTGCAACCTCAGAGGAATTTAATTTTGTGATGTCGCTGCCTTCTATCAAAATTTGTCCCGCAGTGGCGCGGTCAATGGTGGAAACGCAATTAAGCAGAGTGGTTTTCCCACTGCCCGATGCGCCCATAACTCCCACATATTCCCCAGGAAATACTTCGAAGCTCACACCGCTTAAAGCTTTTGTGATGTTACCGCGGTTACCATATATTTTTTCTAGGTTTTTTACCTGCATTATTGGCTGCATAAATAAAACTCCTTTTTGTTTAGTATAACAATATTATAACCAAGGCGCAGGAGAAGTACCATAAGTATACCTTACGGTAAACTTACGAAAATGTCACATAAGGGTTTTCCGGAAAGACGATGGAAAATTCCACGCCGTTTTGAGAGGACGCAGAGATTTTAAGCCCGAGTTTTTTGCATAACTCTTTGCACAGATATAATCCCATCCCGGTGGACTTGTCATTAATACGACCGTTTTCGCCGGTGAAACCGCGATCGAATATGCGGGGGAGGTCCTGTGGCGGGATGCCGATGCCGTCATCCTCGACTGTAAGTGTTCTATCGATATAGGTAAAATAAAGTGTTTTTGCATTGTATTTTACAGCATTATCTATAAGCTGCTGTAAAATAAACATCAGCCATTTTGAATCTGAATAAACCTTCCCTTCCGCTTTGGGTACGACCTTTATTTTATTTGAGATTAAGAAGGCAGCATTTTTCTTCAGCAAATCGCCGATCAGTTTCTTTAAATCTATTTGTTTTATTATGTAGTCTTTCTCCACCGAACTGCTGCGAGCATAGAAGAGAGCCTGCTCTACATACCCGCCTATTCTGTGAAGCTCATGTAATACATCGGTATAGCCGTTATTTTCACAAGTGAGCATGGCAGCGCTGATGGGAGTTTTGATTTCATGTACCCACAGCTCTATATACTCACGGTATTCACGGCCTTTCATGTGTTCTATAGAGATCTCGTCGTTCATAGATTTGCATAGGATGGATAGCACTTCATCCATGATTTTGCCTTCAATAAATGATGGTTTGCCCATTACTTCGGAGATGTAACACTTTTTTCCAGACCATCCAGTGTGCATTTAAGCTCGTTAAAGTATGATTTTTTTGTGAAAAACTCCCACATTAGGGTGGCAAAACTTCCGATAAGATACATTGAGGTTAAGAGAATTGCGATGGCAGCAGGTAAATTGAAGATATAAAAGATGAGATCGCATATCCCAACTGTAAAGAGCACGGTTAGTATAAAATATAGTTTGTCCCGGAGAAAGTTTGGTATCGTCATATCTTGTATCCCTGCCCTCTTTTTGTTTGTATAAGATCGGGAGCGCTGATTTCACGGAGCTTTTTCCTCAAACGGTTGATGTTTACCGTCAGTGTATTGTCATCCACAAACTCATCGGTTTGCCAAAGCTCGTTCATCAATTGGTCGCGGGAGATTATTTTTCCCTGGTTTTTCATCAGTAGGCAGAGTATCCGTAGCTCATTTTTAGTTAACTCACGAGAGTTTTTATTATATTTAACAGTGCTCGCGTTTTGATCGAGCAAAAGATCCCCACATCTTAGTATGTTGTCTTGCAGGTTCCCATAGGCCCGGTATAGGATATGTTCTATTCGGGCAAGCAGGATATGTGTATTGTACGGTTTTGTTATAAAATCATCCGCACCCAGTATCATACTCATAAGCTCATCCGTGTCGGTGTCATGACTTGTGACTATAATTATGGGGACGGATGATTTTTTCCGCAGTTCCCTGCAAATCTGATGACCGTCATTATTGGGTAGTCCCAAGTCGAGAAGTATCAGCTGCGGTGCGGCATCTAAAGCCCAAGATACGATATTGTCAAAGCTGTCGGGAGCAAGAGTGACGTAGCCGTTTCTCTCGAGAAGTGTTTTAAGTTCGGTGCGGATGATTGCGTCATCTTCTATAATAAGGATTTTAGGCATACTATAATCTCCTTTTTTAGCATTTTTAGTTATATTTTTAGCAAATTTATTCATATACACGTAGTATATCACTTCTATACAGCTTGTCGCCAGCTCTTATATTAAGCCTCATTGCCATACAATACTGGTCTTAGTAGTTATACACACTTATGCTAAAATAACAAGCGGGCAGTCGAAGCTGCCCGCTCAATCATATAGATTAGTATTTTATTTTACCTGTAAGGTATGCATATGCTCTGACCGACTCGCAGGCTGTTGGGATTTAATCCCGGATTGATTGCCATAATAGCTTGAACCGTGGTATTGTACCTGCTGGCTAGGTTCCAGAGTGTATCACCCGACCTTATGGTGTAAGCAAATGATCCTGACGGGCATGATGTAGGCGGAGGAGTAGCTCCACCGGGTATGCATATTACCTGGCCAAT
>DHDL01000020.1:0-236 GCA_002399345.1 Thermoanaerobacterales bacterium UBA4877 | reverse complement strand
ATTACCTGGCCAATCTGCAAGGCGTTGGGGTTTAATCCCGGATTGATAGCCATGATGGCCTGAACAGTCGTATTGTATCTGTTGGCCAGTACCCAGAGTGTATCACCCGACCTTATGGTATAAGAGAATGACCCTGCGGGGCATCTTCCTGGAGGAGGAGGCGTAGTGCCACCCGGTATGCATATTACCTGGCCAATCTGCAAGGCATTGGGGTTTAATCCCGGATTGATAGCCAT